>JAXDOR010000233.1:0-34069 GCA_034668825.1 Alphaproteobacteria bacterium
CGTTCTGGTGGCCCTCGAAGGCAAGATTGAAGTTTCCAAACGCGGACGGCGCCGGCGCATTCCCGCCGATCAATTCTTCACCGGCTTGATGTCCACCGCGCGCGAGGACGACGAGCTGATCGAATCGGTCTTTTTTCCGAAGAAAAAACCGGGACAAGGCTTTGCCTTCCGCGAATTCTCGCGGCGGCACGGCGACTTCGCCATCGTCGCCTGCGCTGCCGTGGCTGACGATCGCGGTGTGCGCCTCGCTATCGGCGGCGTGGCCGACCGGCCGGTCGCGCGCGATCTCGGCGGATTGACGGGTTCCGCTCTCGCCGAAGCGCTCGATGCCTTTGCCTGGGAACTGGAGGCGCGCGACGACCTGCATGCCACGGCGCGCTACCGGCGCGAACTGGTGCGGCGCATGGGCAGCGACACCATCGAGGAGGCGCGCCGATGCCGCGCTTGAGCGCCGCCGCACGGCACCGGGTTGGCTTCGAGCTCAACGGCCGCGCCGTCGAGGGCGAAGCCGAACCGCGCATGCTGCTGACCGACTTCCTGCGTCACACCCTCGGCATGACCGGTACGCATGTGGGCTGTGAGCATGGCATCTGCGGCGCCTGCACGATTGAGATCGACGGCGTGCCGGCGCGGGCCTGCCTGACATTGGCGGTGCAGGCGCAAGGATCGCGTCTGCGCACGGTCGAAGCCTTATCCCCGGGCCCCGGCCGTCTATCGATTCTGCAGGAAGCATTCCGGCGTCATCACGCCTTGCAATGCGGGTTCTGCACGGCCGGCATTCTGATGTCGCTCGACTGGTATCTGCGGCAAGAGCCGAATCCGTCGGAAGCCGACCTGCGCGAATTTCTCAGCGGTCATCTATGCCGCTGCACCGGCTATGGCCCCATCATTGCCGCGGCCCTCGATGCCGCGCGCCGACTACAGGAGGCCGCGCCGCATGCTTGATCTCGGGACCAGTTTTCTCGCCAGTGTCGCACGCGCGCCCGACGCGCTTGCAATCGTCGACGGCGATTTGAGGCTCACCTACCGCGAGTGGTATCAGCGCATTTCCGCCGTCGTCGCTGGCTTCGACGAGCTCGGCCTCATGCCCGGGGATCACCTTGTCACGGTGCTGCGGAACCGATGGGAAGCCGCCACGCTCCATTGGGCCTGCCAATTTGCCGGCATCGTCATTACGCCGGTCAATTGGCGCGCGAAGAACACCGAGATCGACTATTATATTGAAGACGCCGAAGCACGCGCGGTGGTCTACGAAGAGATAGCCGCCGAGGCGGTCGCAGGTTCCAAACAAGCACAGTCACGGCCTCGCATAGCCGTCGGCACCGCCGGCAACGGCGATATTCCATTCGAACCGATGGTCGCCCGCGCGGCTGCCGCGGCGCAGCCTCGCGTCAGCGCGGAAGCGTGGTCGGTGATGCTTTATACATCCGGCACCACGGCCAGGCCCAAGGGTGTGCCGCGGCGCCAGCGTGCCGAACGCGCCGGCGCCGTGGCGCATGTCGCGCAGAATCTTTATGGATTCGGGGAACGTACGCTGGGCGTGATGCCGCTGTATCACACGATGGGCGTGCGCTCTCTGCTCGCCATGTCGGTGATCGGCGGCGCTTTCATTTGCTTGCCCCGCTTCGATGTTTCCGACGCGCTCGATCTCATCGCGGCGGAGAAAATCACCAATCTTTATCTCGTCCCGACCCTCTACCACGACCTCGTGCATCACGAGCGGCTAAAGACCACGGACATCAGTTCCGTGCGCAAGCTCGGCTTCGCCGGAGCGCCGATGACGGCCGCTCTTCTCAAGGAGCTGCAGGCGGCCTTCAAGCCTGATCTTTTCGTCAATCATTACGGCTCGTCCGAGATCTATACCTTCACGATCGATCAGAACGCGCCGCGAAAACCAAGCTCGGCCGGCCGGGCCGGCATCAACCAGATGATCCGCGTGATCAAACTCGGAGCCCGCTCGCCTGAAGAGGCCGCGGATATCGGGGAAGAAGGCGAGATCATTGCGCTGCTTGCCGGCGACGAATCTTTCGAAGGTTACTGGCGGCGGCCGGAGGCCGATGCAAACGCCCTGCGGGACGGTTGGTATTTTACCGGCGACACGGGGTATTTCGACGCGGACGGCGACCTCTTCGTCACCGGACGTGTCGACGACATGATCATTACCGGCGGCGAGAACGTCTCCCCTATCGAGATCGAAAGCTGCCTCTCGCTGCACCCTGCCGTAGCCGAGGTGGCAGTCGTTGGATTGGCGGACGAACGCTGGGGCAAGATCGTTACGGCATTCATCAAGCGCCGCACCGCGGTCGAGGAAGCGGAGCTCGATCAGTTCTGCCGCACCTCCGGTTTAGCCAACTTCAAACGCCCGCGCCGCTTCGTCTTCGTCGAGGAAATTCCGAAATCCCCCGTCGGCAAGCTGCTGCGCCGCAAGCTCGTCGATGGCGAGTACGAATCCGAACGCCGCGAGCAGGGAAGCCAGAAGCAAGGAACCGCCGCATGACCCGCCCGATAACATCCATCGATCCGCGCCTGACGTCGCTCGACGGTTTCCAGGTCGAGATCGACGACGGCCAGGAACGCGCCGACGTGATCCTCGACCGGCCGCCCTACAACATCGTGTCGATGCCGCAACGCGATCAGCTTCGCTTGGTGTTCGAAGCCCTTGATAGGGACGCGCAGGTGCGGGTCATCGTGTTGCGCGCTGTTGGAGAGCACTTTTCCAGCGGCGGTAACATCAAGGGCTTCCTGGAGGCCTCCCCCGAACATGTATCGAAGCTGGCGTGGAACATCGCGGCGCCTGCGCGCTGCGAGAAGCCGGTCATCGTCGCCAACCGTGGATATTGTTTCGGCGTCGGCTTCGAACTTTCGCTCGCCTGCGATTTCCGCCTGATTTCCGAAACCTGCCAATACGCATTGCCCGAACAACGCCTCGGACAAATTCCGGGCTCCGGAGGCTCGGCGCGTTTGCAGAAAATCATCGGCATCACGCGCACCAAGGACATCGTGATGCGATCACGGCGCATTCCCGCGAAGCAAGCCTATGAATGGGGCATCGCCACGGAATGCGTTGCGGACAACAAGCTGGAGGCCGCAACCGACGCGCTTGTCGACGAGTTGCGCGCTTTCTCGCCGCTCGCACAACGGACGGCCAAGAAACTGCTGAACGATACGGAGGAAGCCAATCTTTCCGTGGCGATCGAACTTGAAGGCCACTGTTACAGCCGGCTGCGGCAGTCCGACGATTTCCGCGAAGGCGTCGAAGCATTTCAAGCCAAGAGACCAGCGAAGTTTCTGGGAACGTGAGCAGCAAGTGAAGAAAGCGACAGCCAAAGTCAGCATCCAACGGGAAGGAAGACATGCAAACTAAAACAGCTATTTTAACAGCACTGCTATGCGCGACAGCGATGGGCAGCGCCCTTGCCGCCGATCCAATCAAGATCGGCGTCGTGACACCGCTGACCGGCACCTATGCCGGCATCGGCCAGCAAGTACGCTGGGGCCTCGAACTCGGCACCAAGGAAGTCAATGCAGCGGGCGGCATCATGGGCCGCACCGTCGAACTGACGTTCGAAGACGAGGAGGCAAACCCTTCCGTCGCAGTACAGAAAGCCGAGAAACTGTTCCAGGTGGGGAAAGTCGATTTCCTTACCGGCACGGTCAATTCCGGCTCGACGCTTGCCGTCGGCCAGCTGGCGGAGCGCGCGGGGAAGCTGATCTCAACCACTGTTTCCTTCGCGGATTCGATTACCGGTGACCGATGCTCCCCCAACGTCTTCCGCGTCAACGCACGTGCAGGCCAGCAATCCGCGGCGCTCGCGGCATGGCTCGCGAAAGAGAAGCCGAAGGCCAAGGTGTTCTATCTCGGACCCGATTATGAGATGGGACGCTCCACCGTCGCCGCGTTCAAGTCGGATGTCGATCGCGTGGGCGGCGCCAGCCTCGGCGAAGTATTCGCTCCGCTCGACAGCAAGGACTACTCGCAATATTTCGGCCAGATCCGCGCATCGAAACCGGAGGTCCTCTACACCTCGGTCGCCGGCAACGACACGGTGCGGCTGCTTACCCAGCTGCAGGAATTCGGGCTCCTCAACAATCTGACCGTGGTCGGCGCATCGGGCACCGTGACCTCGCAAAATGTCGGCGCTATCGGCAAGGCTGCCGAAGGCTTTGTGACCGGCGTCGGCTATTCGACCGAAATTGCAACGCCGGAAAACAAGAAGTTCGTCGACGCCTTCCGCGCGGCTTACAAGGCCGACCCCGATCTCTACGGCGCCGACTCTTATGGATTGGTCTACGCCTACAAGGCCGCGGTCGAGAAGGCGAAATCCACCGAGACCGACAAGGTGCGCGATGCACTGCGCGGACTGAAGTGGCAAACGCCGCAAGGCGAAAAGACGATCCGCGCCGGCGACCACCAAGCCATCCAAACCATGTACGTCGTGCGCGTCAGCGGGGGGCAGTTCAAGATCGTCTCTCAGGTGACGGGCGAAGAGGCCATCGGCGCGGATACCTGCACCCGCTTCTAAGCCGACCGCAAAGGACACGAGCCCGCTGATGCCTGAGATGCTGGACTATATTCAATTCGTGCTGGCCCCTCAGGTCGTCACCGGGCTCGTGCTTGGTGTTGCCGTCATTCTCGTGGCGCTGGGACTGACGATCATTTTCGGATTGCTCGACGTCATCAACATGTCGCACGGCGAATTCTATGCGCTGGGCGCATTCGCCTCTGTGGCGCTGAGCGCGATTGGCGTGCCGTTCTGGCTGCTGTTGATCCTGGTGCCCTTGCTGATGCTGCCGGTCGGCTACTTCGTCGAACGCGGCCTGATCCAACGGGTGTTTAATTCGGGCGATCGGCACGTCACCACGCTGCTTCTGACCTTCGGATTGGGCCTCGTGCTGGAAGATGTCTTTCGGCTCCTCTTCGGTCCGAACCCGCACAAGCCCGAGTCGCCGATTCCCGGCGCGATCGAGCTCTGGGGCGTTTATTTACCGATCTACCGGCTCTTTCTCATCGTCATCGGAGCTGCGATCATCGCCGCAGTCGCTCTCGTCGTGTATCGCACCCGGCTCGGCGCCATGGTGCGGGCGGCGGCTTTTGACCGCAACATGGCGGCCTCGCTCGGCGTTCCTGTGGCCCAGGTCTATGCCGGCGCATTTGCCTTTGGTGTCGCACTGGCTGCGCTCGCTGGCGTGCTGCTCGCGCCGATTTATTCGGTGTTCCCCACCATGGGCCGCGATTTCATCTTGGTCGCATTCACCGTTGTGATCGTGGGCGGCATGGGCAGCATTGCCGGGGCCGTTGTCGCGGGTTTGTTCCTCACACAGGTACAGGCCATCTCCTCGCTTTATATCTCTCCAGTTTGGAGCGATCCGATCGTGTTCGGCATCATGGTCGTGATGTTGATCGTCCGGCCGCAGGGACTATTCGGGCGGCTTGGACATGCCTGACGCCCTCACCATCGCCGCGCGGGCAAGTCACGTTCTGGTCGCAATCCTGGTCGCAGGCGGGCTTGTCTTTGCTATCGTCGGGGCTGCGATCAACGACACATTTTATTTGCGGCTTGCGACCGAAGCGCTGATCTTCGCAGGCCTCGCGCTCTCGGTCGACATTCTGCTCGGCTATACCGGACTGCTGTCGCTTGGGCAGGCGCTTTACTTCGGGCTGGGCGCCTATCTGTCCGCGGTGGTGCTGATAGCGGTGCCGTCATTCTGGGCAGCGCTCGGGGCGGCGCTCGCCACCGGCACTATCGTGGGATTTCTCGGCGGCTTGATCGCCGATCGCGTACGCGGCGTCTACTTCGCCTTGATCACTTTCGGCATGGCGCAGGTTGCCGCCAAGGTTGTCTACAACACGCGCTCTCTGGGCGCCTCGGACGGGCTGATTGGAGTCCCTATCGTTGACATCAATCTCGGTGTGTTTTCGATTTCGAGCGCCTCGCCGGCAGGCTTTTTTCTTTTCGTTCTGGCATTCGTGGTGCTGCTTTATGCCCTGGCCGCTTATTTCGTCGACACCCCGATGGGGCGGCTACTGATCGCAGTACGCGCCAATGAACGGCGTGTGCCCTTCCTCGGATTTCCGACGCGATCGTTGCGCCTGACCTCCTATGTGATCGCAGCCGTCATTGCGACCGTTTCAGGCGCGCTTTATCCGATGTTGCGCGGCTTTGCCTCGCCGGAACTCTTGTTCTTCTCCACATCGGGAAATGCGGTGATCACCGTCGTGCTCGGCGGGGCCGGAACCCTTGCCGGCGCTCTATACGGCAGCGTCCTGCTGGTTGGACTGAAGTCCATCGTCGGAAGCTGGACCGAGCATCATTTGATCGTCATCGGACTGCTCTTCATGGGCGCGGTCATTTTTCTGCCGCGCGGGCTCATGGGCCTCGTGCACCCCTATGTGAAGCGAGCATTGCAGCGGAGCGGCAGGCCATGAAGCCTCCCGTGCTGGAAGTGCGCGACCTCTCCATCAGCTTCGGGGGATTGCGTGCTGTCGATCACGTCAGTCTTTCCGTCGAGCGCAACCGTATCACCACCATCATCGGCCCAAACGGCGCCGGGAAATCCACGCTATTCAATTTAATTTCCGGAGCGCTGCGGCCAAGCACCGGTCAAGTTCGCGTCGACGGAATCGACTATACCGGCGCGCCGCCGCATCGGATGCAGGCCGCCGGGCTCGCGCGCTCCTTCCAGATCACTAATTTATTCTTCGAACTATCGGTGACCGAGAATCTTCGGCTGGCGGCGCAGGCGTTGGAACCTCTTCGCCATGCCTGGCTGCCGATCAGCCGCAGTCACCTCGCGCGCGCGCGCGTGTCGGCGTTGCTTGAACGCTTCGGTCTGTCGAACAAAGCCGACTACCCCGTGGGCAAGCTCTCGCATGGGGAGCAGCGCCGGCTCGAAGTCGCCGTGGCATTGGCATGCCGACCGAAGGTGTTGATGCTCGACGAGCCGACACAGGGCATGAGCCATGGGGATACCGAAGATACCGCCGCGCTGATCCGCTCGCTCGCTGCAGACGCAACGATACTCCTCATCGAGCACGATATCGGGCTCGTCATGAGCCTGTCCGACCACGTCATCGTCCTGCACCAAGGCGCCAAACTGGCGGAAGGCACGCCGGAGGCCGTGCGCGCGAACCCGGCCGTGCAGACCGCCTATTTCGGACACGCCTGACATGCTCCAGCTCCACAACATTCATACGCATTACGGGCCGAGCCACGTGGTGCAAGGCATCAATCTCGACGTTGCCGAGGGCGAGGTAATCGGAATCTTCGGTCGCAACGGAGTGGGCAAGACGACGCTGCTGAAGACGATCGCCGGTTGGATTCGGCCGAGCAGCGGAGAGATCCGCCTGAATGGACGCGAGTTGCAAGGCCAGCAACCGGACCGCATCTGCCGCGCCGGCATCGGTTTTGTTCCCGAGGATCGCCGCATTTTCCCAGGCCTCACGGTTGAAGAGAATCTCACGCTCGGTTTTCTGCAGGTGCCGCGCCGGTCGGCTGCGGATAGCCGCATTCGCTTGGATCTTGTTTATGACCGACTGCCACGTTTGCGTGAACGCCGGAACCAGCTCGGAACGACCTTGTCCGGCGGCGAGCAGCAGATGCTCGCAATGGCGCGCGTCATGGTGGGCGAGCCGAAGGTTCTCTTGGTCGATGAACCAAGCGAGGGGCTAGCGCCCCTGATCGTCAGCGAGATCTACAGCATCCTTACTGACATGAAGCACGCGGGCCGCACCATTCTTCTGGTGGAGCAAAACGTGAGCAAAGCACTCGATCTATGCGACCGGTTTGTGGGCATCGAGCGAGGAAAAGTCGTGATCGAGGGGAATGCGCGAAATGCTGCCGATCGCGAACGATTACTGTCGAGCATCGCCTTATGAGAAAAGCACGAGAACTAAAGGAAAAAGACGGACCGCGAAAAGCGGAGGACCGGAAAATAATTCCAATGGGAGGATGGCACATGGATAAGTTCAAATTAAAGCAACTGGCATCAAGCATAGTGTTCGCGCTGGCGCTGCTCGTCGGCAGCGATATCGCGCTGGCGCAGACATATCCTAATCGGCCAATTCAAGTCATCGTCCCGTTTGCGGGCGGAAGCGCGAGCGACGTGATCACACGGATCCTTCTCGACCGAATGACCGCGTCGATGGGACGGCCGATCATTGTCGAAAACCGGCCCGGAGCCGGCGGCAATACTGGAACCGCAGCTGCGGCAAAAGCCGATCCGGATGGCTATACATTATTGATGAGCACATCCGGTCCCCTGGCAGCCAACAAAGCGTTGTTCCGCGATCTCGGTTATGATCCGGAGAAGGATTTCGAACCAATTTCGCTCTTCGCGGTCATGCCGAACGTCGTCGTTGTCAGTTCAAAGCTGCCGATTAAATCGGTCTCCGAATTGATCGCCTATGCCAAGCAGCACCCGAAAGAGTTGAACTACGGCTCAGTCGGTGTGGGGAGTTCCCAGCATTTGGCTGGGGCGTATTTCGAACAGGTCGCGGGAGTACAGATGACTCACGTGCCCTACCGGAATATCGCGCAATATGTACCCGACCTGATCGCCGGCACCGTGCCGCTCGGTTTCCAGCTTCTTCCGAACGTTATCGGCCCGCTTCAGTCCGGTGAGGCGCGGGCGCTCGCCGTCACGGTCAACAAGCGGATGACGGCGCTCCCCAACGTGCCGACAATGCTGGAGGTAGGCATCCCAAATTACGAATCTTCCGCTTGGCTCGCACTCCTGGCACCCCGCGGGACGCCCAAGCCGATCGTTGAGAAGCTCTATCAAGCGGCAGCCTCGGCCATATCGGATCCCACTCTGCGTACCCGATTTGCCGACCTCGGTGCGGAACCGACAGCGACAAAACCTGAAGAACTCGGCAAGTTCATCTCGGCGGAAATCGTCAAGTGGCGTGAAATCATAACGCGCGCGGGTATTACCGTCGATCAGTAACAGTTCGATGGACGTTAATGCTTAAGTCGCCGGTGGTTTTCGATGGGCCTCCGACTCGAAGACGAGTTCGAGCCGACGCTCTTCGAACCGCCAGCGGCCGTCGGCGCCTTTGACGTAAATGTCGTGGGCATCCGCGACGGCATTTGGCTCCGGTAATCCGCCCTTTCCGTCATGCCGGTATAAAGTGATCGTGACGTGGCCTTCTACCCGGTCGGGACCAAGCGGGATGAGGCGAAGATTGTTGTAGAGGTGCCGCGCAAAGCGATTGGTCAATTTGGCGCGGTCCGCGCCGTAATGCGCGATAGCACCCCTACCAACATGGTTCATGCCAATTCCGGTCAATCGCCCGCTTTCGACATAAAGATCCGCCAGCCGATCGGACTGGTGATGATCGATCAACCATGCGTGTTCGTAGATAAGCGCCTCGATGTCGGAACGTGTTTGCGCGTCGATAGGCAAGATATCTGAATTCACCTGTTGTCTCCGGTAGGCTGAAGCGACATCTGCGCTGGAAACTGTCGAAAAGAGCCGGGATGAAGTCAAGAATGGCGCCAGTATCAATTCGCATTTGACAACCGCGCACCGTTGGCGAACATCTTCATGAATGATGGTTCGGACCAGGTCTGGCTTCCGCGCAGCCACTTTTGGAGATGCTGGTGATGCTGACGGCAACCGATCTGCGCGGTCTTTATGCGATTATTCCGACCCCGGCACGAGCCGATGCGAACCTGTTTGGCGCAAAGAACACAGTCGATCTCGACGAAACGGCACGCTTGGTTGAAGCGCTGATTCAGGACGGCGCGTCCGGCTTGATCACCACCGGCACGACCGGGGAGTGTGCAACCCTTTCGAATTCAGACTACCGCGCCTTCGTGGTTTGCGTACTCGATACAGTCAAACGTCGTATTCCCACCTTTATCGGAACCACGGCCTTGGGTTCGCACGAGGTCGCTAACAGGCTTGATTTCGTGCACAAGCAAGGCGCCGATGGGACGCTTCTTGGATTGCCGATGTGGCAGCCGGTTACGACCGGCATGGCGGTCGAATACTATCGCGGCGCGTCCGAGTACTGGCCTGATCTCGCGATCATGGTCTATGCCAACATGCGCGCGTTCCGCTACAGCTTCCCGCTCGAATTTTGGGAGGGCGTGACGGCGAAGGCCAAGACGGTCACGTCGGCAAAGTCGTCTCGCCCGAGCGACCTAAAGCGCATGATCGAGGTCACGAAGAGGCGGATCAATTTCGTTCCGATCGACATGGCCGTGCAGGATTCTACCAAATCTCTCCAGATACAACGACGGCGTGCTGGGCAACGGCTGCCGCTATGGGCCCGCAACCCTCGATTGCCGTGATCGCAGCGGCATTGCGCAACGAAGGCGTGGCGCTAGCCGCGATGGCGGCGGAAATTGCTTGGGCGAATGAGCCCCTTGCCGGCATTCTGCAAAATCCCGATATTTTCGCGCAATTGAATATTCAGTTGGAAAAAATCCGTATCGCCGCTGCCGGTTATTGTCGGCCCGGACCCACGCGGTCACCCTACGACGAATGCCGGCCGACTATGCCGAAGCGAGCCGTGAGTGCGGACGCCGCTGGGCCACCCTTTGTGAAAAGCTCAAGGGCAAGCCGTTGGCAGCCCTCCCAACAGCTTGATTAACGCTTGGCCGTCTATTTCCGCACCGGCATGAGCTGAATGACCTCGCTCAGTTGCTCCTTGGTCAAGGGCTGCGCAAGGAATTTCAGGCTAATGGCTTCTGCTAGAAGTTGGTCGAGTCCTTTGATTTCGTCAGCTTGCAGCATGGCTTTTGGATAGAAATCCCGCACCCGCCTTACCATCTCCTCGGATAATTGATTGGTCGAGGCATAGTCCCGGATCGGTTGCGGATTGTCGCTGTACATCAACTCAACCGCTTCGCGACGGCCGTCCATGTAGCGCTGTAGCGCGGCCTTTTTCTTGGCCAGCGCATCCGCATTCGTGACGACCACGCGGATAGTTTGGTCGCGCATGGATTTTACATCGTTGCCCCTGGCAATGATCCGAATCTTCCCTTCGTCAATTTCCTTGAGGCCGAACGGCGGCGAAGCCCATCCAACATCCACTTGCCCCGTCATTACGGCTGTCAACGTCGCCGCCGGACTTCCGGTAGCCACACCCGTGGCTTTCAAACCGTTTTCTGCGATGAAAGCACGAACGACGCTGTTGGTGGAGGAGCCGTTCGAGGAAAAGGCGATTGTCTTGCCGTCGGTATCTTTCAGACTTTTGATGCCGGAGTCCGTCCGTGCATACCAATATTCGGCGGAACCGGTGGCTTCCGCGCCGATGATGCGCACGGGCGCACCTTTCAAATATGCGCCTAGGATTCCGATAGTGCCCACTTCTCCGATATCAGCAGAACCGGCAATGACAGCTTGGAGAGTTTCGCCGCTTCCCGCGGAGTAAATGTACTCGACCGCAAGGTCATGTTTTTTGAATATTCCAGCTTTCTCTCCGGCCTCGGTCGGGTACGTATCCCACACACCATGGGCGGTAACGACCTTTACTGTGTCGGCTGCGATTGTCTGCGAAACCAGACCGACGACAAACGCAACTGTTGCGATCACCAAACTCGCGCTTCGGATGTGTTGCACGGCGGCTCCCTTTCTATTCTTCCGCATCTTGCCGACCAGGGCGAGGCAAGACAAGCGGTCTGGCCCTTCGAATAAAGGTCATAGGATCTGGAGCAAAAGGCGCGAAAGCTTAAAAGGATAGGCATTGGGAAATTCAAAAAGGCACTTTCGCACCCTGGGCGGGGCAGACTAGTGTTCTATCCGGACGATGGGGAGAGAATGGTATGAGATCTTCAATCAAATCCAGAGATCAGATTCCTGACTTCCTCGCGGCGATGGGCGACGACCTTAAACAAGGTCTTCTTCCGCTTCGGATATTTAACAATCAAGAGATTTACGATCTGGAGCTGCGCAGAATTTTTGCTCGCTCCTGGGTCTATATCGGCCACGAAACGGAAATCCCAAACCCTGGTGATTTTGCCACGCGTTCAATCGGGGAAGATCCCTTTATTTTCATCCGGGATGCCGCCGGTGTCATTCACGTGCTGTTGAACAGCTGCCGTCATCGCGGCGCTCAGATTTGCCGCGTGCAAATGGGGAACGCCAGCAATTTCGTATGTCCCTTCCATGGGTGGACGTACAAGAATGACGGCCAACTGAGCGGCGTTCCCGCGCCGAAACAGGGGTACCGCGAGTTGCAGATGAGCGAATGGGGCCTGTTCGCCGCGCCGCATGTGGCGAACTACTGTGGATTGGTTTTTGCCAATCTGGACCCGGACGCAGTTCCATTTGAAGAATACATCGGCAAGTATCATTGGTACCTCGACATTCAGTTCAAGCTTTCCAAGGGTGGGATGGAAGTGCTCGGCGAGCCGCACCGTTGGCTCGTTGACGCCAATTGGAAGCAAGGCGCCGAGAATTTCTGCGGCGACAGTTCCCACACGCAAATGACCCACAGGTCCGTTCTCGATATCGGAATTGTCCGCTCGGCCGCAGCAGGGGCCCCGGGAAGAAATTACGGGCTTCACGTCCACGACTGCGACGGGCACGCCATCAGCATTCGCCAAATGCCGGGCGAATCGATTTTCTGGGATTATCCGGAGGAAGTAACGCGCCATTTCGGCGCGGGGAGACTGAACGACGCGCAATTCGAGCTGGCAAAGCGTTCAGTCGTTCATAACGGCACGGTGTTTCCCAACTTCTCGTTTCTTCATATCGGATTGAGCGACAGCGGGGAAAAGCCAGCGGCAGGATATTTGTCCCTGCGCGTCTGGCAGCCAAAGGGACCGGGAAAGATGGAAATCTGGAACTGGATTCTGGCGCCCAAGGAGGCTTCCGAGAGCTACAAGAAACGGGCCTATCAGGTGGGAATGAGCAGCTTCGGGCCATCCGGCAGCTTTGAACAAGACGACGTCACCGTATGGCCGGGGACGGCGCGGTCCGCTTCCACGGTCTTCGCCGAAATGAACAATGTGAAGTTGAATTATCAGATGGGGCTCGGGAAGATGGGGGACGCTGAGCCGATCTCTGACTGGCCCGGTCCGGGCGTGGCGATCGCCTCGAACGCCGGGGAAAGTGGGCTGCGGACCTTCCACCAGACTTGGTATCAAAGGATGACCCGCCCCGAGCTAAAATCCATGGCCGGCCATTAAGAAAGCGTCGCGTGAGCATAATATGAAACCAACAGCCACGGACACGATGATCGACGAGCGCATCGAGCGCGAGTGCATACAGTTTTTGTATCGCGAGGCGGAACTGCTGGATAACCGTAAATTCCATGCGTGGCTACAACTGCTGAGCCCGGAAATCGACTACCGCGTGCCAGTTCGTACGGCGCGCGAAAACGAGGACGGAAATGGATTCAGCACCAAGGCTTTCTTCATGGAGGAAGATTTTGGGTCTCTCACGGCGCGTGTTACCCGCTTGGATTCGAAATTTGCCTGGTCGGAAAATCCCGCGACCCGCACCCGTCGCCTGGTGACGAATTTCCGTGTCAGCATTTCCCCGCTGGCCGGGCAAATGGAAGGTAAGCGCGAGGAAAGCTGCGACGTCCTGAGCAATCTCGCTGTTTATTGCTTTCGCGGGGAAGCAGCGGTGCCTCTCATCCTTACCGGGGAACGGCAAGACGTATTGCAACGTCACGGCGGCGGATGGAAACTCTTAAGCCGCCTCGTGCTGCTGGATACGACGGTGTTAGGCATGGAATCGCTTTCAATCTTTCTTTGATGGGAAACGGTTTGAAAAAACTGAAACTGAGCTATGCGGGGCATTTATCAGACCGCGTGCAAGACCTTTATTACGGCAAGGTGGAGCCGGAGGGGATCGACCTCCACTTCATCCCGCTTCCGCCCGTCCAGGCCTTTAACCGGATGCTCCGCGGCGAATTTCACTGCGGAGAAATGTCGTTTTCGACCTACATCATCAATATCGCGCAGAAAAAACTTCCCTTCGTTGCTATTCCGGTATTTCCCTCGCGGACCTTTCGTCATAACGCGATCTATGTGAACCGGGCCGCCGGGATCACGGAACCGCACCATCTGGCAGGCCGCCGGGTCGGAGTCGCCGAATACTCGATGACCGCAGCAGTTTGGGCCCGCGGAATGTTCAAGCACGAATACGGCGTGAAGCCTGAAGACATCAAATGGTTCACCGGAGGCTTGACGCAGCCCGGACGAAAGCCGTTGGTCGACCTGACGCTTCCCGGAATCGATATTCAACACGAGGAAGCAAAGTCGCTGAACGACATGCTTGTGGCCGGTGAAATCGACGCGCTGATCGCGCCCCAACTGCCGCTGTCGATTCGTGACCCGCAAAGCAGAGTTGCTTACCTGTTTCCGAATTACCCCGAGGTGGAGCGGGCATATTTCAAGAAGACGGGTATCTTCCCGATCATGCACACGCTGGTAGTGCGGCAAGACTTGTATGAAGAACATCCATGGGTTGCCGTCAGTCTCTATCAGGCCTTCGAAGAGGCCAAGGAAAACTGCCTGCGCCGATTAAGCGTCGCAGAGCCGCTGCCGGTCTCGCTGCCGTGGATTACGCATCTTACCGACTCGATCCGCAGCTTGATGGGCGATGACTACTGGCCTTACGGCATCGAAAAAAACCGGAAAACAATCGAAGCGCTATGCGATTACACCCTCGAGCAGGGCCTCACGCAGCGCAAGGTCGGGATTGACGAGTTATTCGCCCCCAGCGTCGCGATGATGTCGAAAGACCGGCTCTAGATCGCAATCTGGAGATTTTGGAAATGGCTCGGGTGAAACCGCTCCTGCGGCTTGGCATCATTGGTCTGGGCGGGGCGACGAAGCAGATGCTTCCTAGTCTCATAAGCCATGAGCATGTTCGTGTCGTCGCCGGTGCCGATGCGCGACCGGAAGCAAGGGAACGCTTCGCGGCGGAATTTGGAGCGTTGGTTTTCGAAAGCGCGGAACAGCTTTGCGAAAGTCCGGAAGTGGATGCGGTCTACATCGCTACGCCGCACCAATGGCACAAGGCACATGCGTTGCTGGCCGCGGAGGGCGGAAAGCACATCATTGTCGAAAAGCCGATGGCTTTAACGGTCGAGGATTGTGACGCCATGATTGAGGCGGCGGCGCGCAACAAAGTCCATATGATCGTGGGTCACACCCATAGTTATAACCCGCCGATCATGAAGATGCGGGAAATCATCCGTTCAGAGGAGCTCGGCCCCGTCGCGATGATCAACACCTGGAATTATACGAATTTTCTGTACCGCCCGCGGCGGCCGGAAGAACTGCGGACGGAGTTGGGCGGCGGCATCATCTACAATCAAGTTCCTCATCAGGTCGACGTCGTCCGCTTGCTGGGCGGGGGGCTCGTGCGCAGCGTCCGCTCCATGGCGTGGATGCTCGATCCTTCCCGCCCGACGGAGGGAAGCCATCTCACGTTTCTGCAGTTCGAAGATGGATCCGCCGCGTCGATGGTTTTCAGTGGTTATGATTATTTCGACAGTGACGAATTTCATTTCTGGGTTGGGGAACTGGGCGACGAAAAACCGAGCGGCCAGCATGGAAGCGCGAGAGCCGGTCTAAGAAAAGCGGGCGGTACTGCCGCAGAAGCGGCTCTCAAGTCCTCTGCGGCCTACGGAGGTGCAGCGCCAAAGGCGCAAATGCCGGACCGCGCGCCCGGCCGAGGACATCACCCGCATTTCGGGATTACGATCGTCAGTTGCGCGTTGGGAGATATGCGACCCTCTGCGGATGGCGTTCGAATCTATGGCCAACAAGGCCGTGTCGAGGTGCCGGTACCGCTGGGACGAGTCTTTCCCGATAAAGGCGGGGTGATCGACGAGATGTACGAAACTTTTGTCAGCGGCCGTCCGCCTTTGCATAACGGCGCATGGGGAAGAGCCACGATGGAAGTGTGCGAGGCAATTTTGACGTCCGCGCGCGAACGGCGGGAAATCGTTCTATCCCTGCAAACGCCGGTGAACGATTGATCTAACGGCGCGTGCTGACGTTAGGTCAGTCTCATCGCAGTTCTCCTTCTATTGTTTAGCGGGTGGAAGGGCGTGAATTGGTCTTTCGCGGACGCGTCGGCGTTGGGCCCGCGCTGAGTCCCGCCAATGTCGCGAGCATATCCGAGAGCGTTCGAGCCATACAAGCTCCAGGCATCTGCACCTTATCGGTTAATCTGGCCGCTCCCGATTCCATGCCGTGAGAACGTAATGCATAAGCTGAGGCGAGACGTATCTAGGCCCCCGGCGGGTACTGTTAACGCTTGAGCAGACTGTTTGCGTGCGCGTGCTTCGATCCCGCACCCGAGTAGGTGCGTTCAAGCTCCGCAATGATGCTCGGACCTTCCGAGACGAAAAAATCCCGAAGCCGGTCGTGGAGCGGCATCAGCGGCATTCGCCGGCGATGAGCAACAAACCAGGTACGCATCAGCGGCCATCCCTCCACGCGCAAAACCTTGAGAAGGCCGAGTGCAAGCTCGAGTCCAATTGTGTGCCGAGAGAGCCCGGCGATCCCCATGCCCGCCATTACTGCCTGCTTGATGGTTTCGTTGCTGCTTGAAGTCATCGCGACCCGCGGCTTGAAGGCCGCATCTTCAAAAAATGCCGACAGTAGCGATCGAGTGCCCGAGCCGTCTTCGCGAAGCACGAACGCTTCGCCTGCAAGCGCCGCTATGCGGATGCGGGAGCGTTCTGCCAACGGATGCGCCGGCGCGGCGATCAACACGGTCGGATGCGGAGCGAACGCTTGGGCCTCGACCTCGAAATCTTCGGGTGGGCGCCCCATGACGGCGAGATCTACGTCTCCGTTGGCCAGGAAGTTCAGAATTTCGCGCCGGTTACCATCGAGCAGCCGTATGGTGACACCCGGATAGAGCGACCGAAAGCGCGCCAGGATGTGCGGCACGATGTATTTGGCCGTGCTGACAAGCCCAACGGAAACGTGGCCGGCGGAGCCGCCTTTGAGCGCCAGCATGGTTTGATCCGCATCATGTAACGCGGTCATGACGATCTCGGCATAACTCAGGAGCGAGCGTCCGGCTTCGGTGAGCGAAGCCTTTTTGCCGATCCGCTCGAACAGCGGAAAGCCGCTGATCGATTCCAGCTGCTTGATCTGAAAGGATACCGCTGCCGGTGTGAGATGAAGCTGTTCCGCCACCCGCGCGAAGGATAGAGATTTCGCTGCAGCAACAAAGACTTGGAGCTGGCGGACAGTGGCGTGACGCATTGAGTTCCTCAAGGGATAGCTTGTCCATATCACAAAAACATCTTGTTTTTACTTATTCAAGCCCGCCCCTATGCTCCCCGAGTTCCTGCAGCGGCACGAGGACTCGGGGCCATGAACAAACTGGTTAATCCGAAAGTCATGGATGCGAAGAAACGCTTCCAGTCAGGCGTCCTGCAATACAAGCAGATGGGATATTGGGCGCCGGACTACGAACCGAAGGACAGCGACATCCTGGCGGTGTTCCGGATCACGCCTCAGGACGGAGTCGATCCCGAGGAAGCCGCCGCCGCGGTCGCCGGCGAATCAT
Organism: Alphaproteobacteria bacterium; assembly: GCA_034668825.1. GTDB lineage: Bacteria > Pseudomonadota > Alphaproteobacteria > Rhizobiales > Xanthobacteraceae > CANKHA01. The sequence goes on from JAXDOR010000233.1 coordinate 17,503, forward strand.
CAACCGCGACCTGGACCGTGGTCTGGACCGACCGGCTGACGGACTATTCCCGTTACCAGGCCAAGGCCTATCGGCTCGATCCCATTCCCGGCACGCCGGGGCAGTACTTCGCCTATATCGCCTATGATCTCGATCTTTTCGAGGAAGGTTCGATCGCCAATTTGACGGCATCGATCATCGGCAACGTCTTCGGCTTCAAGCCGCTGAAAGCGCTGCGTCTTGAAGACATGCGATTTCCGACGGCGTATTTGAAAACTTTTCAGGGGCCGCCGACTGGCATCGTCGTCGAGCGCGAACGTCTGAATTGCTATGGGCGCCCGCTTCTTGGCGCGACCATGAAGCCGAAGCTCGGACTATCGGGCCGCAATTACGGCCGCGTCGTCTATGAGGCGCTGGCTGGCGGGCTCGACTTCACCAAGGACGATGAGAACATCAATTCGCAGCCATTCATGCATTGGCGCGACCGTTACCTTTATTGCATGGAGGCGGTGAACAAAGCGATCGCCCGGACCGGCGAGGTGAAGGGGCACTATCTCAACGTCACTGCAGGCACCATGGAGGACATGTACGAGCGCGCGGAGTTCGCCAAAGAACTCGGCAGCGTGATCATCATGATCGACCTCGTCATTGGCTACACCGCGATTCAATCGATATCGAAATGGGCGCGCAGAAACGACATGATCCTGCATCTGCATCGCGCAGGACATTCCACCTATACCCGGCAAAAGAATCATGGCGTTTCGTTCCGCGTCATCGCCAAATGGATGCGCATGGCGGGCGTTGACCACATCCATGCGGGGACCGTGGTCGGAAAGCTGGAAGGCGATCCGAACGTGATCCGCGGCATCTACGACACCTGCCGCGAGACGCATATGCCGCAAAATTTCCAGCATGGCATTTTCTTCGAACAGCCGTGGGCCAGCCTGAAGAAAGTCATGCCGGTTGCTTCCGGCGGCATTCACGCGGGCCAAATGCATCAGCTCGTCACCTATCTAGGCGAGGACGTCGTGCTCCAGTTCGGCGGCGGCACGATCGGCCATCCGATGGGCATCTATGCGGGCGCGACGGCCAATCGCGTGGCGCTCGAAGCGATCATCAAAGCGCGCAACGAGGGCAAGGATATCTGGCAGGAAGGCCCGCAGCTTCTCGCCAATGCCGCCAAAACCTGCACGCCGCTGCGCGCCGCGCTCGATACCTGGAAGGATGTCACCTTCGACTACGCATCGACCGACTCGGTCGATTTCGTTCCCACTCCCGTGGCGTCCGTTTGATCGCAAGGAAACTTCATTATGCGCCTCACCCAGGGTCAGTTCTCTTTTCTTCCGGAGCTCACAGGCGACGAGATCAAGCTGCAATGCGCCTATGCCCTGCAACAGGGCTGGTCGTTGGCGGTCGAGTTCACCGACGACCCGCATCCACGAAATACATATTGGGAAATGTGGGGAACGCCGATGTTCGACCTCAGGGACCCCGCCGGAATCCTGTTCGAGGTGAACCAATGCCGCAAGGTTCATGGGGACAAGTACATCAAGGTTCTCGCCTTCGACAGCAGCAAAGGTTTTGAGACGATCCGGATGTTCTTCCTGGTTAATCGCCCGCAGGACGAAATGGGCTTCGATCTCATCCGTTCGGAAGGTCCCGGCCGGTCGATCGGTTACACCATGCGCCCCTACGCGGCTGATCGACCGTCCGGCCGCCGATACGGGCACCACTCATGACGGCCGTCCGCGATACTTTTCCGATTGCAACCAGCCTCCTTTCCACCCCTTCGCACGGTTCGGCGAGGACGAGGCGGTTATCAATGGCAGCACCGGCAGCGGTCTGCGGCAGAAGCTCACTGATGGAATAACGAGACGGAGGGTCGTATGAGCGCTATCCTCAGTGTCGTCGACGGCGTCCCTGCCGCCGACCAAGTCGACCTCGCGCGGCTCTATGCCGAGAGTGATATCGAAGCGACGTTCGTGCAGATCGAATGCGAACTCGTGGGCCTGGTGCCGGTCAAAACTCGGATTCGCGAGGTAGCGGCGTTGTTGCTCGTCGAACGCGCGCGCCGCCTTATGGGCATCGAGGCGGAGCCGCCCTCGTTGCATATGTGCTTCACCGGCAATCCCGGCACCGGAAAGACCACGGTGGCCCGGCGCATGGCGCAGATCCTCCATCGGCTTGGCTATGTGCGGCGTGACCATGTGGTCAATGTGACGCGCGACGATCTCGTCGGACAATATATCGGCCACACGGCGCCGAAGACCAAAGAACTTATCAAGAAGGCCATGGGCGGCGTCCTGTTCATCGATGAGGCCTACTACCTATACCGGCCCGAGAACGAGCGAGACTACGGCCAGGAGGCAATCGAAATCCTGCTCCAGGTGATGGAGGACAATCGTGATGATCTGGTCGTGATCCTGGCCGGCTATCGCGATCGGATGGACGTGTTCTTCAAGAGCAATCCTGGCATGGCCTCGCGCATTGCCCATCACATCGACTTTCCGGATTATTCCGCCGACGAGCTCTACCGGATCTCCGAGTTGATGGCAGCGTCGATGCACTATTGCTTCGACCCGGAGGCGCAAACCGCGATGCGGGAATACATCCTTCGCCGCATGACTCAGCCGCGTTTTGCCAACGCGCGCTCGATCCGCAATGCGCTCGATAGAGCCCGTTTGCGGCAGGCCAATCGATTATTTGAGAACAAAGGCGGACCGATCGGCCGGACTGCGCTGCAAACGATCTCGCCGGCCGACATCAGGGCAAGCCGGGTGTTTCAACAATAGGGCGGTTGTCGAAGGGTACGGCGATGCGGCAGCGCGGACAGACGGTCACCGAATTCCTGCTGGAAGAGCAGGCCTGCGGCCTTGCGGTTGACGCCGACCTCATCACGTTGCTCGAACATCTCCAGAATGCATGCCGATCCATTGCCACCAGCGCCTCGCAAAGCGGGCTCGATACGCCTAACGGATTCAGCATAGGCACTAATGTTCAAGGCGAAGAGCAAAAGCTGCTCGACGTTGTGGCCAACGATACCATCATCGGAAACTGCGAGCAGGCCGGCCAGCTTTGCGGCATCGCCTCCGAGGAGATGGAGGATTTTTATAGAATTCCGAAGTGGTTTCCACGCGGCCGTTACCTGCTCGTTTGCGATCCTCTCGATGGCTCCTCGAATATTGATGTCAACATGACCGTTGGCACGATTTTCTCCATCCTGCGCGCGCCGCAAGGAAGGAGCTCGCAGACAATCGACGACTTTCTTCAGCCGGGTACCGCGCAAGTCGCGGCCGGCTACGCACTCTATGGTCCTGCGGCGATGATGGTGATCACGGTGGGATGGGGCGTGCATGGCTTCACGCTCAATCGCGAGGCCGCGGTCTTTGCTCTCACTCATCGCGATATGCGCATTCCGGAAACGGCTCGTGAGTTCGCGATCAATACATCCAACGAGAGGTTCTGGGAGCCTCCGGTCCGCCACTACGTCAAGGAGTGTATCCAGGGCAAGGCCGGACCCCGTGGCGCGGACTTCAACATGCGTTGGGTTGCATCCCTCGTCGCCGAGGTTCATCGCATCCTGATCAGGGGCGGCATCTTCATGTATCCGCGCGACAGCAAGGACCCTGCCAGGGCAGGAAGGTTGCGGCTTATGTATGAGGCCAATCCCATGGCGATGCTCGTCGAGCAAGCGGGCGGCGCTGCATCGACGGGCCGGCAGCGTATACTCGACGTCAAGCCGGAAAGTCTGCATCAGCGTATCCCGCTCATTCTCGGCTCGAAGCCTGAAATCGAGCGTCTCGTCCGCTATCATGAAGCCTTCGACCGGGGCGACGAGATGATCTTGGAGATGCCGTTGTTCAGCGATCGCTCCCTGTTCCGGACAGCTTGAGAACGGAGCGATTTGATGTCGGTCAAACACCCAGTCGTCGCGATTACCGGATCATCGGGATCCGGAACGACGACGATCAAACATACTTTCCAGCAGATTTTCCGCCGGGAGAAAATCAACGCCGCCATCGTCGAGGGCGATGCATTCCACCGCTATAACCGCGTGGATATGAAGACAAAAATGGCTGAGGCACAGCAAAAGGGCAACTTGCATCTCAGCCATTTCGGTCCGGAGAACAATCTATTCAAGGAGTTGGAAGCACTATTCCGCAGCTATGGAGAAACAGGCAAAGGAAGAATCCGTAAATATCTGCACAATGAAACCGACGCTGCGCCTTACGGGCAAAAGCCCGGCGAGTTCACGCCCTGGGAAGATCTGCCGCCGGAAACCGACCTCCTGTTTTATGAAGGGCTGCACGGCGGAGTGGTCACCGACACCATCAACATGGTGCAGCATACCGATATTCTTATCGGCGTCGTTCCCATCATCAACCTTGAATGGATCCAAAAACTTCACCGCGACAAGCTTGTCCGTGGCTATTCTCAGGAAGCAGTCGTCGACACGATCCTGCGGCGCATGCCGGATTTCGTGAACTATATTTGTCCGCAATTCTCAGAGACCCACGTTAATTTTCAGCGCGTCCCGACCGTCGATACCTCAAATCCGTTTATAGCCCGCGACATCCCGAGCGCGGACGAGAGCATGCTGGTCATCCGCTTCCGCAATCCGCGCGGCATCGACTTCCCCTATCTGCTGTCAATGCTGCACGACAGCTTCATGTCCCGCCCAAACACCATCGTCTGTCCGGGCGGCAAGATAGCGCTCGCCATGCAGCTGATCTTCACGCCGATGCTCTGGCAACTGATGGACAAGAAGAAACGCTTGGGCTGACGGATAGACGATGAACATAATCATGAAAATCGACGCTGGCAGCGATCGCCGTTACTTTGCGAACGCTCTGCGCATGCTGGCCATTGATGCCGTGGAGCAGGCTAAGTCCGGCCATCCGGGCGCTCCCATGGGGATGGCCGATATTGCCGAGGTCCTATGGCGTCACCATCTGAAGCACGATCCTGCCGATCCTAAATGGCCCGACCGCGACCGATTCGTGCTCTCGAACGGTCATGGGTCGATGCTGCTCTACGGTCTCCTGCATCTGACTGGCTACGACTTGCCGATAGATGAACTAAAACGCTTTCGGCAACTCCATTCAAAAACGCCGGGCCATCCGGAGTTTGGCGTCACTCCGGGGGTAGAGACCACGACCGGCCCGCTCGGGCAGGGTCTTGCCAACGCGGTCGGCATGGCTCTGGCCGAGAAACTCCTCGCCGCAGAGTTCAATCGGCCGGGCCACGCCATCGTCGATCATCATACCTATGCCTTCGTCGGCGACGGCTGCCTAATGGAAGGTCTTTCGCACGAAGCGTGTTCGCTGGCGGGAACGCTCGGCCTCGGTAAGCTGATCGTCTTTTATGATGATAATGGCATTTCCATCGATGGCCAGGTCAAAGGCTGGTTCACGGACGATACGCCCAAACGTTTTCAGGCATACGGCTGGCGCGTGATCCATGACGTCGATGGCCATGATGCTGCGGCGATCGAAATGGCGCTTCGCAAGGCTCGTAAGCAAACCGGCAAGCCGACGCTCATTTGCTGCAAGACGGTTATCGGTTGTGGCGCACCGAACATGGGGGGCACGCACGATGTTCATGGCGCTCCTCTCGGTGCGGCCGAAACCGCCGCGACAAGAGCAGCGTTGGGTTGGCCTTTTCCGGCATTCGAAGTCCCATACGATATTTGGCAGGGCTGGGACGGCCGAAAACGAGGCCGCCGGATCCGCAAAGCCTGGCATCGCCGCTTCAAGGCCTATGCCGCCGCTTACCCGGACCAGGCATTGGAATTCAGCCGACGCATAGCCGGCACACTACCGGCCGATTTCGCTCGCGGATGCGATGCCTGGACCGCCTCATCGGCGCGCGCGGTTGATCCGATCGCAACGCGCAAGGCCTCGCAGTTGATCATCAGCGCTTTTGTCGCGGTTCTTCCGGAACTACTCGGCGGCTCGGCCGATCTGACGGGATCGAACCTGACCAACTGGAAAGGCTGCCGCCCTGTCGACGCTGACTCCAGCGGCAATTATATCCATTATGGAGTGCGCGAATTCGGCATGTCGGCCATCATGAACGGGATCGCGCTCCATGGCGGCTTCATCCCCTTCGGCAGCACCTTCCTGGTCTTTTCCGATTATGCGCGCAATGCGCTGAGGCTCTCAGCCGTCATGGGGCTGCGCGTGATCTATGTCTTCACGCACGACTCGATCGGGCTCGGAGAGGACGGCCCGACGCATCAGCCGATCGAGCATCTGGCTTCGCTCCGTCTGATGCCGAACATGGATGTTTGGCGTCCGTGCGATCTGCTGGAAACCACGATCGCGTGGCGCGCCGCAATCGAGCGTGTGGCAGGTCCGACAAGTCTCGTCTTGTCGCGGCAGAATCTCCCTCAACAGGGGGATGGCCCAATGCGGGCCGAACACGCGGCGCGCGGAGGATATGTGCTCGCGGACACGGACGGCCCGCCGGATGTCGTGCTGATCGCATCCGGCTCGGAGGTCATGCTCGCAATCGGAGCCCGTGAGAAGCTCGCCGGACGGGGTATCAACGCGCGGGTCGTGTCGATGCCATCGACGACGACCTTCGACCGGCAAAGCGCGGCGTTTCGCGCCTTCGTCCTGCCCGCGGGCATAAAGCGGGTTGCCATCGAAGCCGGTGCATCCGACCTCTGGCGCAAATATGTCGGCCTCGAAGGGGCTGTTATCGGCATCGACAGGTTCGGCGAATCCGCTCCTGGTCGGGAGCTTTTCAGCCATTTCGGTTTCACGCCCGAGCGCGTTGCGGATATCGCCGCGGCGCTGCTTTGAACGGCACAATCTGGGGAATGACATGGCGCTCGTTTCGATGAGGCAATTACTCGATCATGCCGCGGAGCATTGCTACGGCCTGCCGGCCTTCAATGTGAACAATATGGAGCAAATCCGAGCGATCATGGAGGCGGCCGATGAATGCGACAGTCCCGTGATCCTTCAAGGGTCGGCGGGAGCGCGCAAGTATGCAGGCGAGGCCTTTCTGCGTCATCTCGTGGCGGCCGCGGTCGAAACATGGCCGCATATTCCGGTCGTCATGCATCAGGATCACGGGGCGAGTCCCGCTGTCTGCCAGAAATCGATCCGGTCCGGATTCACCAGCGTGATGATGGACGGCTCACTTCTTGAGGACATGAAGTCACCTGCTGCCTACGACTACAACGTCGAGGTGACGCGCAAAGTTGTCGAAATGGCGCATGCCGTCGGAGTCTCGGTGGAGGGTGAGCTCGGCGTTCTCGGCTCGCTTGAGACTGGGGAAGCGGCCGAAGAGGATGGGTCGGGAGCAGACGGCAAGCTGTCAGACGACCAGCTTCTCACCGACCCGGAACAGGCGGCCGATTTTGTGAAAAGGACGGGCGTCGATGCGCTTGCGATTGCGATCGGAACGAGCCACGGCGCCTACAAATTTTCTCGCAAACCGACGGGCGATATTCTGGCGATCCAGCGCATCAAGGAAATCCACATCCGCGTGCCGAACACCCACCTGGTGATGCACGGATCATCCTCGGTCCCGCAGGAATGGTTGGCGGTGATCCGCGAGCACGGCGGAGAGATTAAGGAAACCTACGGCGTGCCGGTCGAGGAGATCCAGGAAGGGATCAAGCATGGGGTGCGCAAGGTAAACATCGACACCGACATCCGGCTATCGATGACCGGCGCGATGCGCCGTCTGATGTACAAAAATCCCGGCGAATTCGACCCGCGAAAGTTCCTTGCTGATGCGATGAAGGCGGCCAAGGACATTTGTCGGAGCCGCTTCGACGCTTTTGGATGCGCTGGGCAGGCGTCGAAGATCAAGCCCATGCCGCTGGAGAAAATGGCCGATTTCTACTCGGCCGGAAAGTTCGCGCAACGTGTTCACTAAGCGGGCCGCGCTCCCTGGCACCGCTAACCTGCCCCGGCCGTTACGGCGGCGGCTGGGGCTTTTTTCTCTTTAGCGGGACGTTCGGCGCGTCATGGATCTTCGGGCACTGATCTTCGATGTCGACGGAACCATCGCCCATACCGAGCGAGATGGCCATCGGGTGGCGTTCAATCGGGCTTTTTCCGACATTGGCTTGGACTGGAATTGGGGCGAGGAGCTCTACGGCGAATTGCTCGCAGTTGCCGGAGGCAAGGAGCGTATCGCTCATTATGTTGAATGCTTCCATCCGGAATGGCAGCCGAGCACCGGACGCACGGCGGCCATCGCCCATATCCACCGCGTGAAGACCGAACATTACGAACGACTTGTACAGGAGGGTAGCGTCCCGCTACGCCCGGGCGTCCTACGCCTGATAACCGAAGCGCGGCATAGGGGCGTCCGCCTCGCGATAGCTACGACGACGAGCCGCCGCAACGTCAACGCGCTTCTGCACCATTGCTTCCCGGCATCGCTCTCTTCTTGCTTCGATGCGATCATGACCGGTGATGAAGTGGTCGCCAAAAAACCGTCGCCGGATGTCTATCGGCATGTGCTGCGTGGATTGAGCCTCGTCCCTGAGGAGGTTGTCGCCATCGAGGATTCGCAGAACGGCCTGCGAGCAGCCCAGGCAGCAGGCATAGGCACCCTGATCACGACCAACGGCTACAGCATCGATCAGAACTTCGAGGGGGCGATGGCGGTCGTCTCCGGCCTTGGTGAAAACTTGGAACCGGCGGTGCTTCTGTCGCCGGCTTCGGGAATGCCGCTCCGGGGGCCGTGCGTGGTGGATCTGGCGACCATCGGATCATGGTGGTCCGCCATTTCCGCTCGCGAGAGAAGCCGCAAGGTGTCCCGCGCAAGGCTTTGACACGGCGGAAGCTTAGTTCGGCGAGGTGATTCCCGGCGCTCGTGGCGTGCAGATGAATCGGCAGAGACGAGCGAATGATCGCGACGCATGACCCTTGGCTTGTTGCGCTCTCGCTGATTAATGGAGGACATCGAGCACCCGTTACGGCAACGCAAGATTGGCCAGCGAGTACATGGCGGCAGCGATCTTCATCGCGATTTGGATATTGGCCATCGGACTTCTGGTTGGTTCGCATACCGCTATATCGAGAATTAGCGCCGCTATTCTCAAAGAGTGCCGTCGTGACGTAGCGCTCTCCCGTATCCGGAATCATAACGACGATCATCTGCCCCGCCGATGTCTCGCGGGAAGCAATCATGAGCGCCGCCTTAAGGGCGGCACCTGCCGACGCCGCGGCAACAATACATTTGGACTTCTTTTTTCATCTTATTTTCTTGTATGCCGCAAATTTCGGCAGCTATAACAAGACTTATGGCTCGCTTGGCGCCGTGGTTGACTTCATGCTGCTGCTCTTTGCCGGCTACATGATCAGCGAGCGGCTGACGTTTTGCTAGAAGTGAACTTCGAAGTCGGTAATTCCAGTGCGCGGGTCGGGCACAAACTTAGGCGCCGTTAAGCGACGCGGACCTGAACCAAAAATCTTTCGACTTCGCCTCGAAGCATATTAGACCGGCTAGCGAGTTCTGCGGCGGCATTGAGCACGACTTTGGCAACCTGACCAGTTTCAGTTGCAGATTGCGAGACTTGGTTGATGTTTACCGAAACTTCGTGGGTGCCTTCCGCAGCGGCGTTGGCGCTGCGCGCAATTTCCTGAGTCACCGACCCCTGCTGCTGAACAGCTCCTGCCACAACATTCGCGATTTCATCGAGCCGCGCGATCGTCCCGGCGATTGTCTTCATGGCAAGAACAGCACGAGAGGTGGTTTCCTCGACGGAAGATATCTGTCGGGTGATGTCCTCGGTCGCCTTTTCGGTCTGAATTGCGAGACCTTTTACTTCTTGAGCGACGATCGCGAACCCCCGCCCAGCATTGCCGGCACGGGCTGCCTCGATGGTCGCGTTCAGTGCGAGCAGATTGGTCTGAGCCGCCAGGTCTCGGATAAGGTTGCTGACATCGCCGATCTGGCCCACCGACTGCGCCAAGCTTTCCACGGCGCTCGTAATGATATGCGCCTCCTGCGCTGCTTGGCGCGCGACGGCTGCAGAGTCGCGAACTTGGTTTGAGATATGCTCCACCGATTGCGCGATTTCCTCGGCTGCCATCGCGACGTTGCTGACATTTGTTGTCGCCTCCTCGGAGGCGGCCGCAGTGGTCAAGACGTGCGCCTGATTTTGGTCGGCGGTTTCGGCCATTACCCGTGCTGACTCGTCCATAACTTTCGAAGCGCTGTCGAACGCTTCGATAATCCCCGATACCGCGTGTTCAAAATTCTGCGTTGCCGTTTCGACCTGCTGCCGCCGGGCTTCCGACGTGAGCATGCGCTCTGCCTCGCTCGCCCGCGCGGTTGTCACGTCTGCTGTAGCCTTACGGAAGACCAAAAGGGTTCGGGCCATATCGGCGATTTCATCCCGGCCACCTTCCGGGATTGCTACGGCAAGATCGCCGCCCGCGATCCGGCGCATGGCTCCGCTTAGGACAGCCAAGCGGCCCGCGATATTGCGCCCGACATAGAGCCAGGCAATCAGGCCGGCGGCAACCAGGGCCGCGACCGAAAGCGCCACGAGAAGGATTTGCCCAGAATGGACCTGATTCGCCGCCCGTGTGGAAATTTCCTGGGCACGTTGCCCCTGCCGCTCAACCAGACTGTCGACGGCGCGCTTGAGCTTCACCGCCTCAGCTTGCACAGCCGCGAATGCAAGCTGAGCATCGGCCTGCCGGTCCAGTTCACGCTTGCGAAGCGAAATAATTCCGTCGTCACCTGCGACGGAGGCGAGTTGATCGTAAAGAGAGGTCAGTTTTTTTCTCTGTTCAGGATCCGCGATCGCTTTAAAGTTTGCTTCGATCTTGCGGCGCGCCGCGTCGATCAGATCGCGTAGCGGCCGCAGTCGCGCGCTTTCTACGACAAGGGACGATTCCGTTAAAAGCCCGACGAGAAAATTCGATTCCGCCTGAAGTTCAAGAAAGCGGCGCAGCGATTCCAGCGATTCGTTCAGCGCCGTCTTGTTTCCTTGGCTTTGCGTCATCAAATCAAAATTAGCATCATCGATCGCGGGGGTAATTCCTTCGAGAAGCTTCTCGTGGGCTTTTCGAATGGATAGCGCCATGGCCTGCCGCTGCTCCGAAATAGTAATTCGGTCGGTGACGGCATGATTAAGTGCGTCGAGCCTTTCAATCATCGCCGTTTTTGCAGCGTCTATCTCCGTGCTTTTGCTGGCGTCTAAAGTGCGCAGACGCTCGATCCGCGCATTCAAATTGCGCGCCCGCTCGCCAATCTCCGCAGCTACCTCGACGCGGAGGCTGTCGCTTTCCGTCGTCATCAGTCGCGGAGCAGAGGCAACAAGGCCAATTGCTTCCTCGGAGAGACGAAGAGACTCAACCGTCGCGGGCATGCTCAGCGATACGACCTGAGTTACCGTTCCACCGACGCTGGTAAATGCATAGAGCGCAAATAAGGACCCGACCACCGTCATGGCGGCGGCAAAACCGAAGGCCATATACAGGCGTGCTCGGATCGTGGTCAGCGAAGATAACATGGTCTTTGCGCTCCGGCTGATGAGCTAGGCCGGCGAGTATCGCCGTTACGGATCTCAGCTAGTTACTGCTGGTTCCCGATCCCGATGTCTTGACAAGCCGTGTGACCGGCTTGAATGACCCGTCGGCTTGCAAGATCGTAAAGAACACTTGATCGGAACCCTGGTTCTTGGCAGGCCCATAGCTGAGCTGCATGCCGCCGAGATCGAATGGGGCTTTGGCCATCGCATCCAGGAGTGCCTCTCGCGAAGGATCGCCAGGGACACGCTTAAGCGCTTCCACCACGAGACGACCGACGAGATAGCCCTCGAAAGAGACAAAACCGGGTTGGGCTTTTGCGTTCACCGCAGCAAGCGCGGCTTGATAGGATGCCACAACCGGCAAGGACTTATCCCATGGGAATGGCACCACTTGGCTGATGACGACACCGGCGCCCTGGTCGCCGAGTTCTTCCGCGAGCGAATTTGATCCGACGAAGGATATTGCCACGAATACCGCGTCCATTTTTACCTGCCGCGCAAGTTTCACGAACTCGGCGATAGGCTTGTAAGGACCGACCGTTACGACGGCCTGTGGTTCCACTTTCATGATTTCAAGCAGCGCTGATTTCACCGCCGTAGTGTTGCGCTTGAAGGTGCCCGAGGCTACGAGCGACATGTTGCGCTTGCCCAAAGCAAGCTTGACGCCTTCCAGACCGGCCAATCCGAATGCGTCGTCCTGGTAGAGAATGGCGATCTTCGAGATCCCCAGATCTTTGGTCAGTCGCTCGATCCAGGCTTCGGTTTCCTGAAAATACGAACTGCGAATATTCACGACATACCGGTTGAATGGATTGCGAAGAAACTCTGCGCCAGTGAAGGGTCCGATAAAAGGGACTTTGGCCGCGGTAGCGATGGGCTGACCGGCCGCCGATGTCGGCGTTCCAACCGGGCCAAGCAGAGCGAAAACCTTGTCTTCGTTTAGTATCTTCTTGATCGCCTCGATGGTTTTTTCCGGTTCGTAGCCGTCATCGACGGACTTGAGTTCAAGCTTGCGACCGGAAATTCCACCAGCTCGGTTTGCTTCCCCGAACGCGGCTAGGATGCCCTCGCGCATGCCCTGGCCGAGCGCCTGGGCCGGGCCGTCGAGCGCTGCGACTTGCCCAAAGACAATTTTGTCCTTGGTGACGCCATCTTCGCCAAATCCGGCTGTGTTACCAAAGGCCAGAACTAGGGCTGACGTGATCAATAGCCGAAATGGACGGGTCATCATCGAGGCTTCCTCTTGAAAACGGGTGCGTATCAAAATACCGCGAGCGGGTATCCTGAGCCTGTATGGTTAAGGAATTATTTATCTTTTGAGATCAGGGGGACTCACCCCGTCTGACACCCGCTGGCTGGCTGGATGTCTGGTGGCTGACGTTCCGTAAACCGAGTCCGCTCTAGCGGAAGTCGTCCGGGCTTAGCTCAATCGGCGCACCGTGCGGCGTGCGGTCGGCGGCATGATCCGAAGCATCGCGCAGCCCGTGACTAATGGAGGACATCGAGCACCCGTTACGGCGACGCAAGATTGGCCAGCGAGTACAATGGCTGCAGCGATCTTCATCGATTTGGATATTGGCCATCGGACTTACTGGCCAATTTGGCTCCGAAATAGTCCGCGTCGGGGCGATTTACCACGGGCAGCCATGAGCATCAATTGAGCCTATTGTAGCACAAAATATCCTGTATTAACAGCACATTATAGGGTATCTATGAGGAGCTATGAGGTGGAGCGGGCGAAGGGAATCGAACCCTCGTATGCAGCTTGGGAAGCTGCCGTTCTACCATTGAACTACGCCCGCCTAGCTCTGCAAGATAGCGAAGCGGCCACCACGGCCGCAAGGTGCCAGCTTATCACTTGAAATGCTTGCTCAGCTTCAGGCTCTGCGCCTGATAGTTGGAGCCGATCCCCTCGCCGTAAAGTTTCGAGGGCCGCGCCAGCATCTTCTCATAGACCAAGCGTCCGACGATCTGGCCATGCTCAAGAATGAACGGCACCTCACGCGAACGCACTTCGAGCACGGCACGCGCGCCGCGGCCGCCGGCGCCTTCGTAGCCGAAGCCGGGGTCGAAAAATCCAGCATAGTGCACGCGGAATTCGCCCACCAACGGGTCGAACGGCACCATCTCGGCGGCGTGGTCCGGCGGCACCTGCACCGCTTCTTTCGAAGCGAGGATGTAGAATTCGTTGGGATCGAGAATAAGGCTGCGGTCAGGCCGCGCCTGCATCGGCTCCCAGAAATCGGCGACCGCATAGCCGGCGCGGCGCTCGACATCGATCAGGCCGGTATGGCGCTTGGCGCGATAGCCAACGAGGCCGCCGGGACCAATGCCCGAGAGGTCGACGCCGACCGCGATGCCTTCGCCGACATCCGCGTCGGTAGCGTCGACCAGCCGTTCCTCCGCATGCAGCGCGCGCAGAGCGGTGGCATTGAGGGTGGAATTGCCGCGGCGGAAACGAATTTGCGATAGCCGCGAGCCTTCACGCACCAGCACCGGAAAGGTGCGCGGGCTGATCTCCGCATAGAGCGGCCCGTGGTAACCGGCGGCGACGCGATCGAAGCCGCGGGTGGCGTCGGCGATCACGCGGGTGAAAACGTCGAGGCGGCCGGTGGAGCTTTTCGGATTGGCCGAGGCCATGATGTCGTCGGGCAGCGCCAAGCTCTCGATCAGCGGCACGATATAGACGCAGCCGGTTTCGAGTACCGCCCCGTCGGCAAGAGAAATCTCATGCAGCTTCAGTTCGTCGATGCGCTCCGCGACCGTGGTGCGCGGCCCCGGCAGGAAGCTCGCGCGCACACGATAGGCGACTTCGCCGAGACGCAGGTCGAGACTTGCCGGTTGGATCTGATCCGGAACGAAGGGATAAGCCGGAAGAATCCCGCCGGCTTCCGCCAGCGCCGCAATCATGCGGTCGGGCAAGATACCTTTGTCTTCAACGGAAAAGGCGAGCGGCACGGTCATGCTCTTCGGTCGGCCTTGCGACCGTCTATCCGATAGGTATCTTGACGGGAAGAGAGGCCGGGCGTATGAGCGCGTTTATCCCGTGGTCAATTTGAGCCGGCCGGCTTGCAGCCACGTAAAACAAGTAGCTAAAAGGCCGGGGACGCGTGTGCCCGGCCAGGATATTTTTCCGGCCGGTTTTTTATTGGCAGGCGCATGATCCCGAAAGTGGCTACCCCGTTTTCGGAGCAGATCATGCGCGAGGCCTAAAGGAGGCCCGCATGTCCGCGCCCAGCGATCGCAAATACCGCCCCGAGACCCGGCTCGTCCATGCCGGGACGCTGCGTTCGGAGTTCGGCGAAACCTCGGAGGCATTGTTCCTTACTCAAGGCTTTGTCTACGACAGCGCCGAGGCTTGCGAGGCACGCTTCAAGGGCGAAGAGCCGGGTTATCTCTATTCGCGCTTTTCCAATCCGACGGTGGCCATGTTCGAGGCGCGCATGGCGGCGTTCGAGGGAGCGGAAGCCGCGCGCGCTACCGCGAGCGGCATGGCCGCTGTCACCGCTTCCTTGATGGGCCAGTTGAAGGCCGGCGATCATGTTGTCGCTGCTAAGGCCTTGTTTGGCTCGTGCCGCTATGTAGTCGAGGAATTCTTGCCGCGTTTCGGGGTCACCTCAACGCTGGTCAATGGCCTCGACATCGATCAATGGAAAAACGCAGTCCAACCAAATACCAAAACCTTCTTCTTAGAGTCGCCGACGAATCCCACGCTGGAAGTCATCGACATTGCCGCGGTGGCAAAGATCGCGCACAAGGCTGGCGCCACGCTTGTGGTCGACAATGTCTTCGCGACGCCGCTGTGGCAAAGCCCGCTCACGCTCGGAGCTGACTGTGTCGTCTATTCGGCGACCAAGCATATTGACGGCCAAGGCCGTTGTCTCGGCGGGGTTATCCTCGCCTCCGAGGAATTCATCCAGAAGCACATTCACATGCTGCTACGACAGACCGGTCCCGCGATGTCGCCGTTCAACGCCTGGGTGTTGCTAAAGGGGCTGGAGACGCTCGCCATTCGCGTGCGCCGGCAAACCGATACGGCAGCTACGGTTTCGGTCGCGTTGTTCGGGCATCCGAAGATCACGCGCATGATCTATCCGGGCCGCCCGGACCATCCCCAGGCAAAAATCATCCACAAGCAGATGCGCGCCGGCTCCACGCTCGTCGCGTTCGAAATTGGCGGCGGCAAAGCTGGAGCGTTCCGCTTCCTCAATGCATTGAAACTAGTGCGGATCACCAACAACTTGGGCGACGCCAAAAGCTTAATCACGCATCCGGCGACGACCACGCATCAGCGTTTGACGCCGGAACAGCGAGCGGAACTTGGAATTAGCGACGGGTTGGTTCGCTTCTCTGCCGGCTTGGAACATCCGGACGATATCGTCGAAGATCTTCTCGCGGCGCTGGACGCCGCGTGAGCGCCCCGTTAGCGCGGCGATTGCACGGCGGCTGAAGCCGTCGGCCGCGTGGCAGCTTCGGCAATGGCGGCGCCGAGCACCTTGGCAACGCAAGCGTAGCTCCAGTCGTTCATGTGCAGTTGGTCGGGCGATACGAAGGCGTCGAAATCCATGCCGTCCCGTTCGTGCCAGGAGCGCATCACCGCAAAGCGTTGAAAGAAGCCGACGTTGGATCGCTTAGCAGCGGTAGCAATCAGGCTGATCATGCCCTTGAGTCCGGTCTTGGCGATCACCTTCGGCGCATATTGCGGGTCGATCAGAATGGCATCGGCGCCCATGGCCTTTATCCGAGCCAGGCCTTCCTCGATCAGGGACGAGGCCGGCGGAAGCGGCTGATCGCGCAATACGCCATTTGTGCCGACCTGCCACAACACGAGGTCGGGCTTTTCGGCGATCAGGGCACTGTCGAACCGGCCGAGCATGTCGGCGGCCTCTTCGCCGTTGACGCCGCGATTCAATACCGTGATTTCCACGCCAGGAAATCGCTGGGAGAGCTCCACAGCAAGACGATTTGGATAGGACGCGGCCGGTGAAGTCGCTCCCGCGCCTGCGGTGGAAGACGAGCCGATAGCCACAATCTTGATCGGACCGCCGGACGCAAGCAGACGCGCAGTGTGAG
>JAXDOR010000234.1:0-15824 GCA_034668825.1 Alphaproteobacteria bacterium
GTCTATGTTCCGCGCGGCACCCGGCTCGAACGAACCGTCGTCGAGAACGGCGCCGATGTGCCCGCCGATGCGGTCTGGATCGATCTCGTCACGCCGACCCCGCAAGAGGACAAGCTGGTCGAGCGGCTGCTCGGCATAGCCGTCCCCACCCGTGAAGAGATGCAGGAGATCGAAGTCTCCAGCCGCCTCTATGTTGAAAACGGCGCCCGCTACATGACGGCCACGTTGATGTGCCAGGCGGATACCGACATGCCGCGGACGACCGCTGTCACTTTTATTCTTGCCGGAAACCGGCTGGTCACGGTGCGCTATGACGATCCCAAACCTTTTTCGATCGTTAGCCACAAGTTGGCCCGGCTATGCCCAGCCGGCATATCGGGCCATACGGTCTTCATGGATCTGCTTGATGCGGTGATCGACCGGTCCGCCGACATCCTTGAGCGGATCGGCATGGAAATCGACCAGGTATCGCGTAATATTTTCGAGCCGGCGGATCCAGCGGTCAAAGGTCCGAGATCCTACAACACCATTCTCAAGAGTATTGGCGGCAAAGGGGACCTCACCTCGAAGGTGCGCGAGAGCATGGTCTCGATTGGCCGGCTGCTGCTATTCCTCGCCAATGAGGCGGAGGGGATGCGCTGGGGCAAGGAAACGCGCGCGCAGCTACAATCCATGCAGCACGACATCCATTCTCTGTCCGACCACGCCAGCTATCTCAGCAGCAAAATCACTTTCCTGCTCGATGCCATGCTCGGCGTTGTCCAGATCGAACAGAACGACATCATCAAGTTGTTTTCGGTGGTCGCCGTGGTCTTGATGCCGCCGACTTTGATAGCCTCGATCTACGGTATGAACTTCACGCACATGCCCGAGCTCGAATGGGTATACGGTTATCCCTTCGCACTCGTGCTGATGGTGCTGGCCGCCGCGCTGCCGTACGTTTTTTTCAAGTGGAAGAAGTGGTTGTGAAGATCAAACGTGCTGCCCGCCGTTGATGTGGATCTCGGCGCCGTTCACGTAGGATGCCGTGTCGGTGCACAGCACATAAATGATCTTCGCCACCTCGTCGGGCGTGCCGAGCCGGTGTAGCGGAATTTGCTGCTCGACGATCTTCTCCGTCCCAGGCGACAGGATCGCCGTGTCGATCTCCCCCGGCGCGATAGCATTGACCCGCACCCCCAACGGCCCGAAATCCGCCGCCATCTCGCGCGTCAGCGAGGCCAGCGCCGCTTTGGAGGTAGCGTAAGCCGCACCGGCGAAAGGGTGCACGCGCGAACCGGCGATCGAGGTGACGTTGACGACAGAACCTTTGGCGGCCCGAAGCTCGTCGAGCAGGCCGCGCGCCAACATGATCGGCGCGAAGAAATTCACCTGGAAGATATGGTGCCAGACATCGCGGGTGGTTTCGATGGAGCCAAGCCGCTTGCCGCCTTCGGCCTTCGGCGAGATCGCCGCGTTATTGACCAGGGCGTCGAGCGAGCCGTCCGCGAGCCGGGTTTTGATTTCCGCGATAGCCGCATCGGTGCTGGCCGGGTCGGCAAGGTCGACCTGGATGTGATCTTCCGGGCCGGCTGCCCAAGGGCAATTCTCCGGGAAAGCGTGGCGCGAACAGGTGATGACGCGCCAGCCGGCGGCGGAAAAACGCTTGACCGTGGCATGGCCGATGCCGCGACTGGCTCCGGTCAGGAGCAGCGTGCGGCGCGGCTGATTGCTGGACGAATTCGCCATGGTCATCGAAAATCCCTTTGGAAGCGATGTTAGCTCAAGGATAGAGCTGCGTCTTGGCCCAGGGCGCCTGCAGCGTCGCGCGCCGGAATTCGGTGCGTTCATGCAGCCGGAACGGCCGATCCTGCCAGAATTCGACGATCAGTGGCGTCACCCGATAGCCGACCCAATAAGCTGGCCGCGGGATGGAACCGAGCGCGAATTTCGCCGTCTGAAGCGCCACCGCCTGTTCCAGCGCAAAGCGGCTTTCCAGCGGCGCCGATTGTTTGCTCGCCCAAGCTCCGATCTGCGACAGGCGCGGGCGTGATGCGAAGTAGGCGTCGGCCTCCGCGCCGCTGACCTGCGCGACCGGGCCGCGTATGCGCACCTGCCGGTTCAGCGATTTCCAGTAGAAGCCCAAGCCCGCCTGCGGCTGGACAGCCAATTCCTGTCCTTTTTGACTGTCGGCGCTGGTGTAGAAAACGAAGCCTCGCCGATCGAGAGCCTTCAACAACACCATCCGCACATTCGGAAGGCCGTCGGCGCCAACAGTCGCCAGCGCCATGGCGTTGGGATCGCGGGTTTCCACGCGCGCGGCCTCGTCGAACCAGGCGACAAACAGACGCAACGGCTCGTCGGCTTCGCCTAAGTCACCGATCGTTAACCAACGCGAGTGTTCTATGGGATCCGGGCCTGACATTCTTTGAGGAATCCGCAGTGGTGAGTCGTGTGACGATCGGTGGCTTTGGCCAGCGTTGTTATAGTGGAACTCAGGGAATACGCCTACGGCACCCATCGCTCACGCGGCTGGTGGTTGTCTTCGCACTCGCCGTTGGGAGTGGCGGCTGCAGTTTTTCTTATCAGCTTGGTTCGCTTTTCGAAAAAAGCGCCGATGAGGTAACCGATCAGACCGGCTCCATTACGCCGGCAGCCAACAAATCAGCGCAGCAATCTCCATCAGATACCGATCTCGTTTATGCACGCGCCGCCGCGTCGGAAGTATTGGGTGCGGGGGCAAAAGAAGCGAGCCAGCCGTGGGAGAACCCGAAGACCGGCGCCCGCGGCACGGTGACACCGATCGCGGCGGCCTATACGCAGGACGGCTTCACCTGCCAGGATTTCCTTGCGAGCTATGTCCGGGAGGGGAATGGCGAAGCCTGGTTACAAGGCGAGGCCTGCCGTATCCATCAGGGAAAATGGGAAGTGCGCAGCCTCAAGCCCTGGAAACGCTCCTGAAGTTGGTCGCCTCGTTGCACTTAGGCGCTATTACCCCCACATTGATGGTCAACAGGCTGGACGCCCGTCCGGCCCATTAGGATTGACCGGAGTTTAGAAGAATGCGCGACCCCTACGAGGTGCTGGGGGTGGCCCGGGGCGCTAATGCCGCCGCCATCAAGAGCGCCTACCGGCGGCTGGCAAAAAAGCTGCACCCCGATGCCAATAAGCAGGACCCCAAAGCGGCCGGAAAATTCGCGGAGCTTAACGCCGCCTATGAAATCCTGGGCGAGGACGATAAGCGCAAGGCTTTCGATCGCGGCGAGATCGATGCCGAAGGCAAACCGCGGTTTCAGGGTTTCGCCGGAAGCGGCGCGCAGCCGGGCGGCGGCTTTGGCCGCGAGTCTGCCTTTGAGACCTTCACCTGGGGATCGGATGGATTCCAACAGCGGAGTGCCGGCGCCGGTCCTGGCGGAGGCCCTGGCTTTGGCGGATTCGAACATATCCTCAAAGATGTGCTGGGTGGAATGCGCGGCGGACGCGGCGGACGCGGCGCACGCCAGCGAGCTGGTTTCGATTTCGAGCCCGAGGACTTCGGCGGCGCGGGGCGCGGAACCGATATCGGCGCCGCGCTGACGATCAGCTTGCCCGAAGCGGTTAAAGGCACTTCAAAGCGTCTGCACTTGCCCACCGGCAAAGAGATCGACGTAAAGATTCCGCCCGGGCTTTCCGATGGTCAGCAGATTCGGCTGAAAGGCCAGGGCATGCCAGGCCCAGAGGGCAGGACCGGCGACGCTTTGATTACGGTTTCCATCGCGCCGCATCCCGTCTTCAAGCTTGATGGCGCCGATCTGCGGCTCGACCTTCCAATTACTCTTTATGAGGCGGTGTTGGGCGGCAAGGTGCGGGTGCCGACGCTCGATGGCGCAGTCGAGCTGGCAATCCCTGCGCGCACCAACAGCGGGCGCACATTTCGTCTCAAGGGCAAGGGAGTTCCCTCGAAACGGGGCGCGGGTGATCTCTTCGCCACCGTGCGTGTCATGCTGCCGGAACGTGATGATCCGGAATTCGAAGAACTGATGCGCAAGTGGCGCGATAGCAAGCCTTACGATCCGCGTGGGAATCTGGAGTGAAGCGGCAACCGCTTTATAAGCTGCGGCCAGGACGCGGCGCGCGCGGGTCGATTTGCTCGTAAGCGGCGGCAGCCACTTTCCACAGCCGTTGGCGTTCAACATCGCCGCTCACCACATAGGCGACATTGCCGTCAGCCCAGTAAAAGGCCGAGGCTTTTTCCTTGGCGTTGTAGTGCATCGCCGTGTTCGCCGTGTTTGAACGCGCGCAATAGATGGTGAAGCGCTCGCCGGAGGCGCTCTCATACATGAAGAAGGCGGCTGCGGCGCCGCTTGAGGCCGGCAACAACCTGCCGCCGACGAGATTGAGTCCGAGGCGTTCGAGATCGGGGGCGCGCAACTGATAGCCGACGCGCTTCGATAGCCACTGCACGAGATGCTCGGCCTCGGTTCCAGGCACCTCAACCGGATGCCGGACTTCCACGACATAGAGCTTGTAGGCGTCGATCGCCTCCGCGGTCAGCCTCTCGAATTCGTCGGGAGGGGCGGCGGAAGCTCCATGCATCATCCAGCCGGCGATGCCGCCGCCAACAAATGCAGCAACCACAGCGGCGGCAGCAACGGCGGCCCACGAGCGTCGCGCGCGTATGAGTTGATCGAGCTTGAGCCGAGACGGTACCGGCTGGCCGGCACCCTTGGCAAAGCGCCCGCGGATCGCTTCGGTTTGTGCTCGCCACGCGCCGACGCGCGCCGCATCGTCTGGATGCGTCGCCAACCACGCTTCGACAGCCTCACGGCGATCGGCGGCAAGCTCGCCATCGACGAAGGCGTGAAGCTCGTCCTCGGTCACGGGTAGATCAGAATTCATCATCATCGTTGCCTTGAAATCATTTAACGCGGCGGAGCATAGGCCGCTCGCCGTCGAGATAAGCCTTGATCTGTAAGCGGGCTCGCGCCAAACGCGACATCACGGTGCCGATCGGTACGCCCTGAACCTCGGCGACCTCGCGATAACTGAGACCTTCAAGTACTACAAGGAGCAGCGCCGCGCGCTGATCCTCCACAAGCCCCGCAAGAGCGCGTTCGATATCCCTGCCGCCGGCTTCCGGTCCGGAAGCGTCCGGCGCATCGTTGTCGCCGATCGGCATCAAAGTCGGGCGCCGCGCCAGCGAGCGCAGGCGGTTCCGGTTCAGATTCGTCAGGATCGTATAAAGCCAGCTGCGAAGCTCTCCTCCATGAAACAGATGCTCGGAACGTAATGCTCTTACCAACGTATCCTGCACCAGATCGTCCGCCGTATCGGCGTTATGGGTGAGCGCCCGGGCATAGCGCCGCAACGCCGGGATCGCCGCTTCGACGCCTTGCTGGAATCCGTTCAATCATCCCTCCATGGCGCAGCATGGAGCCTTACCGCCATTATCAAATAAACACCACGGGCAAGCGGCTATTCCTGCCCGCCGGGGTTAACGCCGTTCGGCGACATTGGGCCTTGGCTGCTTGATGGGCCGGGAACCCTATGCCATACGGAGGCCAACAGCTGGGAAACCGGCGGAGCAGGGGGCGTCATGCCGGAAGCCTCGGGTGTCATGCGCGGCAAGCGCGGCCTGGTAATGGGGCTGGCCAACAGCCGATCGATCGCGTGGGGTATCGCCAAGGCCTGCCACGCTCATGGGGCCGAGGTGGCCTTGACCTATCAGGGCGACGCCTTGAAGAAGCGCGTCGAGCCTCTCGCAGCGGAAATTAACGCTCTTGTCGTCGGTCATTGCGACGTTACCGATCCCTCAACCATCGATGCATGCTTCGCCGAGGTGGAGAAGGCATGGGGTCATCTGGATTTCGTCGTCCACGCCATCGCTTTTTCCGACAAGGATCAGCTCGACGGCCGCTACGTCGACACCACGGCGGACAATTTCAGCAAGACGTTGCTGATCAGCTGCTACTCCTTCACCGCCATTGCCCAGCGCGCCGAAAAGCTGATGACGAACGGCGGCTCTATGCTCACGCTCACTTATTACGGAGCCGAGAAGTGGATGCCGCACTACAACGTGATGGGCATTGCCAAGGCCGCGCTTGAAGCCTCGGTGCGCTATCTCGCTGCCGATCTCGGCATGAAGAATATCCGTGTCAATGCCATCTCCTCGGGACCGATCAAGACACTGGCCGCGTCTGGCATCGGAGACTTCCGCTATATCCTGCGCTGGAACGAGCATAACGCGCCGCTTCGCCGCAGCGTCACTGCCGACGAAGTAGGCGACACGGCGGTGTATTTCCTCTCCGACATGTCGCGCGCCGTCACTGGCGAAGTGCATCACGTCGATGCCGGCTATCATATCGTCGGCATGAAGCATCCGGATGCTCCCGACATTGATGTCGGTAAGGATTGAGATTGTGTCCCGGATGCTGTGCAGCGCGAGCGTGTTACGCGAAGCGGTGCACTGCTGATCCGGGTCCGCCACAAACTGGAACGGTCCCGGGTCTGCGGCGCATCACTTCGCTCCGCTTCGTGCTGCGCCGCGCCCGGGACACAGAATGCCGCCGCCTGCCATCTACTACATCCGCCACGGCCAGACCGAATGGAACGCTGAACACCGGTTGCAGGGCCAGCGCGATATTCCGCTCAACGATGCTGGCCGCGCGGAGGCGCGGCGCTCCGGGGAGATTCTGCGCGACATCCTGGTGCGCGAAGGCCGCTCGCTGCGCGATCTCGACTATGTTTCCAGCCCGCTCGTCCGCGCCAGCGAAACCATGGAATTGGTCCGTATTGCGCTTGGACTCCATCCTGCCGCATACTGCACCGATCCGCGGCTGGCCGAAATTTCCTTCGGACAATGGGAAGGTCTCACCTTGGCCGACCTGAAGAGCGGCGCGGCCGAACAGTTGGCGGCGCGCGAGCAGGATCCCTGGCGCTTTACTCCGCCCGGCGGGCGAGAGCTACGAAGGGCTAAAGCTGCGGATCGCTCATTGGCATCAAAACCTTGTGCGCGACACTGTAGTCTGTGGCCATCTCAACACAGGGCGGGCGTTAATGGTGCATCTCGGGCTTGCGCCGCTCGGTATGGTTCCGCCCAACCCCATCGATCAGGCCGTGGTCTATATATTTGATGCGAATGGCATGACGCTTCATGCGGAGTCCTTGCCCATTTGACCGCGCCCGGCCTGCGAGTTACCACACGGGGTAACGGTGGAACGCGATGTCTTTCAACACCTTCGGCCATATGTTCCGGTTCACGAGCTTTGGCGAAAGCCACGGGGCGGCGATCGGCTGCGTGGTCGATGGATGTCCGCCGCGCATCCCGCTTGAAACGGCCGAGATCCAGCTCCAGCTCGACCGCCGCCGCCCCGGACAATCGCGCTTCACCACCCAGCGCCAGGAGCCGGATGCGGTGAAAATCCTGTCCGGCGTTTTCAATGACGCGGATACCGGCGGGCAGGTGACAACCGGCGCGCCCATTGCGCTCCTCATCGACAATGTCGATCAGCGCTCGAAGGATTATTCCGCCATCAAGGATAAGTACCGGCCCGGTCACGCCGACTACACCTACGACGTCAAATACGGGCTGCGCGATTATCGCGGCGGCGGCCGCTCCTCGGCGCGCGAAACCGCAACGCGGGTGGCGGCGGGCGCGATCGCGCGGAAGATCGTGCCGGGCATGAGCGTGCGTGCCGCGCTGGTGCAGATGGGTGCTCACAAGATCGATCGCGCGCGCTGGGATTGGGATGAGGTTTTGCGCAATCCGTTTTTCTGTCCGGATGCCGAGCTGGCGGCGCGGCTTGGCGATTATCTCGACGGCATCCGCAAGCAAGGCTCGTCGGTTGGCGCCGTGATCGAGGTCGTGGCCGAGGGCGTTCCGGCCGGTCTCGGCGCGCCGGTCTATGGCAAGCTTGATAGCGATCTCGCTTCCGCTTTCATGGGCATCAACGCGGTCAAGGGCGTCGAGATCGGCGCCGGCTTCGCGGCGGCGACGCTTTCCGGCGAGGAGAATGCCGACGAAATCCGCATGGACAACACCGGCAAGCCGCGGTTTCTGTCGAATAATGCCGGCGGTATCCTCGGTGGAATTTCCTCCGGGCAGCCGGTGGTCGCGCGCTTCGCGGTGAAGCCGACCTCGTCGATCCTCACCCCCCGGCGCACCGTCGATCGCTACGGCCGCGAAACCGAAATCTCGACCAAGGGCCGTCACGATCCCTGCGTCGGCATCCGCGCGGTGCCGGTGGGCGAGGCGATGATGGCCTGCGTCCTCGCCGATCACTATCTGCGCCATCGCGGCCAAGTCGGCGACAGCCCAGCGTGGCCGTTCGCGCAGGGCAAATAATTCAGGAGATTGCGTTGCCGGAAAGTCACCAGCGCGTGGACGAAGCAATCGCGGCTTTTGCGCGCGGCGAGATGGTTGTTGTCGCCGATGACGACGATCGCGAGAACGAAGGCGATCTATTCGTCGCAGCCTCGCTGTGCACGCCGGAGAAGATGGCTTTCATCATCCGCCACACGTCGGGAATCGTCTGCGCGCCGCTTTCCGCTGAGGATGCCAAGCGCTTGCATCTCGATCCGATGGTGGCGGCCAACGACGCGCCGCTCGGCACTGCTTTCACGGTTTCGGTTGATTGCCGCCATGGTTTGACCACCGGCATCTCAGCCGAGGAGCGTACCAACACCGTGCGCGCACTGGCCAACGGCAACAACGGCGCCGCGGATTTCGTGCGGCCCGGTCACGTCTTTCCCTTGGTGTCGAAGCAGGGCGGCGTGTTGATGCGCTCCGGTCATACCGAAGCCTGCGTGGACCTCTGCCGGCTCGCCGGTTTGCCCACCGTCGGCGTCCTCGCGGAATTGATGAACGACGATGGCACCGTGATGCGCGGCAAGCAGGTGGCGGAATTCGCCGCCAAGCACGGACTGAAAGCAGTTTCCATCGCCGAGCTCATCGCCTACCGCCAGCGGCGCGACAAGCTGGTGGAGCGCATCGCGGAATTTCCCGTTGCCTCCGACATCGGCTCGCTGCGTGGCTTCGCCTACGTGACGCCGTTCGATCAGGTCCGCCATATGGCGTTTATCCTGGGCGATATCGGCGACGGAAAATCGGTGCTGACGCGGCTGCATCGCGGCCATGTCATCGGCGATGTGTTTGGCGGCGCGAAAGTCTTGCGGGCTGCCATGGCCAAGATCAAAGAGGAAGGCCGCGGTGTCATCGTCTATTTGCAGGACGGCGCCGCCGGCGTCCCCAGCAGCTCTATTCCCTCGGCGGAAGACACATCGGAAGCGGCGCGGACCAAGCAGTGGCGCGAGGTCGGCCTCGGCGCGCAAATCCTCAAGGACTTAGGCATCTCCTCAATTCGGCTGCTGGTGTCAGCCAACCGGACCTATATCGGCGTGACCGGCTTCGGCATCGAAATAGAGTCGACCGAAAATATTCCACGCCCCTGATCCGGGCCTTTCGCCCGTCCGATTTGCGTGTCATCCTGCGCAAAGAGATGGAGGACACCGATGTCGCGGCGTCCCTCGCTATTGTGGTTCTCATTCGCGCTGCTGTATTTGGCGCCGCTCGGCCTGCAGGGCGGTGGCGCCGCGCTCGCGCCTCTTATTCTTGCTGACCAGTCCGCGAGTGCTATCCCTGTCGATGTTGAGCTGGTGCTCGCCGTCGACGTTTCCTATTCCATGGATCCGGACGAGCAGGCGCTGCAACGCGAAGGCTATATTTCCGCGCTAACCTCCACCGAATTTCTCCGCGCGTTGCGCGAAGGGATAAACGGCAAAATCGCCGTGACCTATTTCGAATGGGCCAACGTCAGCGACCAGAAGATCGTGGTGCCGTGGCGACTGATTGACGGTCCGGAAGCGGCGGATGCGGTGGCGGCGGAAATCGCCCGCGCTCCGTACCGGCGTTCCTCGCGCACCTCGATTTCCGGCGCGCTGCAATTCGCCATGCCGCTGTTCGACCGCAGCGGATATCGCGGCCTGCGTCGTGTGATCGACGTTTCCGGGGACGGCGCCAACAATAACGGCCCGCTGCTGACGCCCGTTCGCGACGAAATCGTTGCCAGCGGCATCACCATCAACGGTCTACCGATCATGCTCAAGCCGGTGGTCGGCGGCGGGATGGATATCGACGATCTCGATATCTATTACGAGGACTGTGTCATCGGCGGTCCTGGGGCTTTTGTCATCCCGATCAAGGCCCGCGACAAGTTCAAGGAAGCGACGCGGGCCAAGCTGCTGCTCGAGATCGCGGGCCGCACGTCAGAGCCGCGGGTCATGCCTGCGTCGTCCTCCGCCCCGCGCATTTCCTGCACCATCGGCGAGCGCATTTGGCAGCAGCGTTGGGGAGATCGTTGGGATCCGTAAACTGATTACAGATGTAAATTCGTCCTGCCGGGCTTGTCCCGGCCATCCACGTCTTGGACATCAAGAAGTAGACGTGGATGCCCGGCACATCAGGCGTTACGCAGTAACGCCGTCTTCGACGGCTATGGCCGGGCATGACGACGATTTGTTAGCGTCTCATTTTATAAACAACCCCACCAATTCCACATGCGCCGAATAGCGGAACTGGTCGACCGGTGTCACGCCTGTGAGCCGGTAATCCCCGTCGACCAGGATACGCGCGTCGCGGGCGAAAGTTGCCGGATTGCATGACACCGCGACGATGACCGGTACCTTGCTGGCGGCAAGCTCGCGCGCTTGTGCTTGCGCACCTTGGCGCGGCGGGTCGAACACCACGGCGTCGAAACGCGTAAGCTCTTTTGCCGCGAAGGGACGGCGAAACAGGTCGCGAACCTGCGTTTCGATGGGCTTCAACCCCATGGTTGTCGCCGCCGCTTGCGCCAGCGCGGCAATCGCCATCGCATCACTGTCCGCCGCGCTGATGCGTGCCCGCTCGGCCAGACGCAACGCAAAAGGGCCAACGCCGCAAAAAAGATCGGCAATAATTTTTGCGCCGGCAGTATGCGCATCGATCAATCGTGCCAGCGTCGCTTCTCCTTCCGCCGTCGCTTGCAGAAAGGAGCCAGGCGGCAGTATCACGCTGGCACGCCCTATCTTCACGGTGGGCGACGCACGCTGGACGATAAGCTCGCCATGCCGCGTCAGCCTTGCCAATCGGTGCGCCCCGGCGACTGGGGCGAGCAGGCTCAATCGCTTCGTCGTCAGCGGGCCGGAGCCGCGCACGTCCACATCGAGGCCGGTCTCTGTCGCTGTCATTTGAATGTCGAGAGGCTTGCGCTCGTTCTTCAGCACCTCGGCAATGGCCCAGGCCGCAGCAATGGCGCCGCCGAGCCCCGGAGCGAGAACAGGACATCGCTCGATCGCCACAATCTCATGCGCCCGCGGAGCGGCGAAGCCGACTTGCAGCACGTCCCGATTATCGGCGCGCGCGTGGAACACCACGCGTCTTCGGCCTTCGCCTTGAGCGTCGATCAATTCGCCGACCGGCACGTCGAGACCCGCTTGCATCAGCGCTTCAATCACAAGGCCGCGCTTCCAATCTCTGTATCGCTCCATCGTCCAGTGCTGCACAGCGCAGCCGCCGCAGGTGCCGAAATGCACACATAAAGCAGGGATGCGGTCGGGACTTGCGCTCTCGACGCGCAGCAGTTGCCGCCGGTCGGGATGGTCCGGCGCCGTCTCCACCTCGACGATTTCTCCGGGCAGCGCATAAGGGACAAAGACCGGCCCGTCCGGCGTATCCGCGACACCATCGCCGCGATGGCCGATGCGGTTGATCGTGAGCTGCTCAGTCATGCCGGGCTCCGATGAAGAATTCCCGGTTGCCGTCGCCGCCAGCCAGCGGCGAGGGAATGACGCCAAGAATGTTGCAGCCAAGCGCGGCGACAAAAGCCGCGATGTCATCGCACACCGCTTGATGCACCAGCGGATCGCGCACGATCCCCTTTTTGCGGTTGCCGAGGCCGGCCTCGAATTGCGGTTTGATCAGCGCCAACAGCTGCATCGGTCTGCGAGCCAGCGCCAGCGCCGCCGGCAACACGAGCTTCAGCGAGATGAAGCTCACATCGACGACAATCAGGTCGGGCAGCTCTGATAACAGAGCAGGGGACAGCGCCCGGATGTCGGTGTCTTCGAATGAAACGATCTCGGGCTGAACGCCCAGGCTCGCATGCAACTGGCCGCTGCCCACATCCACTGCATAGACGCGCCGCGCGCCGCGCGCGACCAGCACCTGCGTGAAGCCACCGGTCGAGGCGCCGACATCGAGACAGACGCGGCCTTTAGGATCGATGCCGAAATGATTGAGCGCGGCGGCGAGCTTCACGCCGCCGCGGGACACCCAGGGATGTTCCGGCGAAGCTTGTACTACAGCATCTACCGAGATCTCGTCGGAGGCTTTGCCCACTTGCACGCCATTCGCGCTAACCAGCCCGGCTGATATGGCGGCCTGTGCCTTGGCGCGGCTTTCAAACAAGCCCCGTTCAACCAGCAGCCGGTCCGCGCGTTGGCGCTCACTCATCGAGTCATCCAGATTATGCTTGGAACAAAATTTCGAGAATGCTGGTTGTCATTGTTGGCCGGCACGGCGAGACGCTGCGTTTTAATTTCTAATGTCCGGTCATTTGGAGGATCGATAACATGGCACGAAAATACTCACGGAGCGCTTCGAAAGATGTGAAAAGCGCGATGCACAAGAAGAAACGCGGCAAGCTCAAGAGCGGCCGCAGCGGCAAGACAGTCAAGAGCCGCAAGCAGGCAATCGCCATCGGCCTTTCGGAAGCGCGCGCCAAAGGCAAGAAGGTCCCGAAGAAAAAAGGCGGACGGAAGAAGAAGTAATCATTGTCATCCCGGCCAAGCGCGAAGCGCGCGAGCCGGGACCCACTCCGTCAAGATATGGGTCCCGGATCGGCTCGCGATGCTCGCCGTCCGGGATGACAAGTGGGTTACGCCAGCTTCACCGTCTCCACCCGCGCGTCCTTGCCCAGCGCTTCGAATACCTTGACCACGATGCCCTTGGCGTCGAGGCCGGCCTTGGCATACATGGCGTTCGGCGTGTCGTGATCGGAGAAGACGTCGGGCAGCACCATCGTGCGCACTTTGCATCCCTGGTCCAGCGCGCCATGCTCCGCCAGCGCCTGCAGCACGTAAGAGCCGAAGCCGCCGATGGCGCCTTCCTCGATGGTCACCAGCACCTCGTGTTCGCGCGCCAGCCGTAGCACCATGTCGGTGTCCAGCGGCTTGGCAAAACGGGCATCGGCGACGGTGGCCGAAAGTCCAAGTGCGGCCAATTCATCGGCGGCCTTGAGGCATTCGCCCAGCCGCGCGCCGAACGACAGCAGCGCGACCTTGGTCCCTTCGCGCAGGATGCGGCCCTTGCCGATCTCCAGCGGCTTGCCTTCCTTCGGCATCCCGACGCCCAAGCCTTCGCCGCGCGGATAGCGAAACGCTGAAGGCCGGTCGTCGATCGCGCCCGCGGTGGCAACCATATGCACCAGCTCCGCCTCGTCCGCCGCCGCCATGACGACGAAATTCGGCAAGCAGCCGAGATAAGCCACGTCGAAAGCGCCCGCGTGGGTCGGACCGTCGGCGCCGACAAGGCCGGCGCGATCGATGGCGAAGCGCACCGGCAGCGACTGGATGGCGACGTCATGCACCACCTGGTCATAGGCGCGCTGCAGGAAGGTTGAATAGATCGCCGCGAAAGGCTTAAAGCCCTCGGTGGCGAGACCCGCGGCGAAAGTCACTGCATGCTGCTCAGCGATGCCGACATCGAACATGCGGTCCGGAAATTCTTCAGCAAATAGATCGAGCCCGGTGCCGGATGGCATGGCTCCGGTCACAGCGACGATCTTATCGTCCTTGCGCGCCTCTTTGATGAGGCTCTCAGCGAAAACGTTGGTGTAGATCGGCGCGCGGGATTTCGATTTCGTCTGCGCCCCCGTGGTCACGTCGAACTTGACCACGCCGTGATATTTGTCGGCTGAGGTTTCTGCCGGCGGATAGCCTTTGCCCTTTTGCGTGACCACGTGAACCAGGATCGGCCCGGTTTCGGTATCGCGCACGTTCCTGAGAATCGGCAGCAGGTGATCCAGGTTATGGCCGTCGATTGGCCCGACATAGAAGAAACCCATTTCCTCGAACAAGGTGCCGCCGGTCCAAAAGCCGCGGGCGAATTCCTCGGCCTTGGCCGCACTATCCTCGAAAAACTTCGGCAGCTTGTGCAGCAGATGCTTGCCGATTTCGCGCAGCGAGCGGTACGCCTTGCCGGAAATCAGCCGCGCCAGATAAGCAGACATGGCGCCGACCGGCGGCGCGATTGACATGTCATTGTCGTTGAGAATGACGATCAGGCGCGAATTCATCGCGCCGGCATTGTTCATCGCCTCGTAAGCCATGCCGGCGGACATGGCGCCGTCGCCAATCACGCAAACGATATTATGCGTCTTGCCTTCCAAATCGCGCGCCACCGCCATGCCCAGCCCCGCCGAGATCGACGTGGAGGCATGCGCCGCGCCGAACGGGTCGTATTCGCTCTCAGCGCGCTTGGTGAATCCGGAGAGACCCCCGCCTTGCCGCAAGGTGCGGATGCGGTCGCGTCGGCCGGTTAAAATCTTATGCGGATAGGCCTGGTGGCCGACATCCCAGATCAGCCGGTCGCGCGGTGTGTCGAAGATGTAATGCAGCGCGACGGTCAGCTCGATCACGCCGAGGCCGGCGCCGAGATGCCCGCCGGTGACGGCGACCGCGTCGATGGTCTCTTGGCGCAATTCGTCGGCGACCTGCGGCAACTGATCGATGGTCAGGTGCCGTAGGTCTTCCGGCGTGCACAATTGATCGAGAAGAGGGGTCTTGCCAAGCTCGGACACAGGCGCTCCTTGCAGCGGTCGTTTCAGCCACGATCTGGCCAAAAGCAAGGCCATTACCGAGGCTTACACCAGATCGAAGCAAGGGCGCAATGAACGGCCCTGAGGCAGTTTTATGCGGCCAGGGGCTCAAGAATATGCCCCGCCGGTCTCACCTCTGGATCGCCTCCGGTAAAAGCGAAGTCGATCTCGGGTCGCCGACCGCTCACGATGTCGGCGAGCGCGCGGCCGGAGCCGCAGGAATGCGTCCACCCAAGCGTTCCGTGTCCCGTGTTCAGGTACAGGTTCTGGTAGGACGAGCGGCCGATGTAAGGAACATTCGACGGCGTCGCCGGGCGCAACCCGGTCCAGTATTGTGCGTCGTTTTCGTTACAAACGCCGGGGAACAGTTCCAGCAGCCGGCGCGTGATTGCCCGGCAGCGAACTGGATTGAGTTCCAGATCGTAGCCGTTGAGCTCTGCCGTGCCGGCGACGCGCAGGCGGTTTCCCAGCCGCGAGAACACCAGCTTATGCTCGTCATCCGTCAGGCTGACGCTATAGGCGCGTTCCGGATCGCGGATCGGCAGCGTCGCCGAATAGCCCTTCGCGGGGTAGATGTTGAGATGGATGCCGAGCGGCTTCAGCACCGGCGCGCTATAGCAACCAAGGCACGTCACGTAGGCATCCGCACGGATGGTGGCGTAATCGCCGTCCGCGGTGCGCACGCGCAGGCCGGTGACGCGGCCGTTGCCGTGATCGAGCCCGAGGATGCTTGTGTTGAACTTGAATGCGACGCCGCGCGCAGCGGCAACCTCAGCCAGTTTCTGCGTGAACATGCAGGCATCGCCGGACTCGTCCGCATAGGTCATGCTGCCGCCGACGATTTTCCTGCGCGTGAACCGCAACGCCGGCTCGATGCGCACGACTTCATCCGCGTCTATCATCTCGAGGTCGCAGCCATAATCGCGCATCACCTGCGCCGGCGCGCAATCCAGCAGGAACTGCAGGCACCACCGCCATTGCGCCGGATCGGCGCGCAGCCTCACGCTGTATCTA
>JAXDOR010000235.1:0-13507 GCA_034668825.1 Alphaproteobacteria bacterium
GCATTGATCGAGGCGCTCGGCTTTGACGCGAAGCCGAAGAAATTTACGCCGGTGAAATCCGCTTCCCTCGGGGTGAAGACCGCGGGCGAGATCACCATGGATCAACTCTCGGCTACGCTGCGCGAAGCGGTCGGCGACCGTCCCACGACATTGACGTCGCTGTCGTTGTCGTGGAATGGCGCGACCTGGCCATTCGCGCATCCACTGGATTACGTCGGCATGAACGGCGGCGGCGGGGTCGGCGCGGGGCCAGGCATTTCCGTCGGCGCGGCGCTGGCGCTCAAAGGCTCCGGCCGTTTGCCCATCGGCGTCTGCGGCGATGGCGATTTCGTCATGGGCATCACGGCGATCTGGACCGCGGTGCATTACCGCATTCCGTTGCTGTTCGTTGTCGCCAACAACCGTTCGCTTTTCAATGACGAGGTGCACCAGGAGCGCGTGGCGAAAACCCGCGAGCGTCCGGCGGAAAACCGCTGGATCGGGATGCGGATAACGGATCCGGAAATCGATTTCGCGCAGATCGCGCGCGGGCAGGGCGCGCAAGGTTTTGGCCCGGTGGTTGCGGGCGATGAACTCGCCAAGGCTTTTGAAGCCGCGATCAAGGTGGTGGAGGAGGGCGGCGTCGCCGTGGTCGACGTGCGGATCAAAGCGGAAAAGGAAACGCCGCCGCCGTCGCCGCACGTCCGCAGCTAGAGCGCAAAAGTTCACGCCGCGTCGGAAACCCATTCCTCCCGCCAGGATTTGTTGAGTGCAACCATGCCTTCTTCGGCGCGCAGCTTGGCGTAGTCAACACGCTGCGCCAATCCGAGCGGCGTTTCGCCTTTTTCGAAGCGCTTCACTGAATCCAGCATGAGGCGGCGCATCCGCACGATGGCGAGATCGCTGGTGCCGAGATGCTCCCTGGAGCGGTCGTAGAGCGGCCCCATGCTTTCCTGCACGATGGCGTCCTCCGCTTGCACGCCCTGGATGCCGGAGAAGGAGGTGCCCCGCTTCATCCCCTCGCGATCCTGCAGCCAGTTATTGTCGCGGTTGCGCATCATGCGGTATTCGTCGTCGAGATCGACGCCTTTGCGGAAGCCGGACCAGGCTTCGTGCCGTTGTCGTTCCTCGGCATCGACGCTGCGCTCGAAATTGTAGCGCGCGAAGTAGAGCATCGTGTTTTCGTCGTCGATCGGTACGAAAGCTTGCAAGCTTCCCCAGCCCGCGGGGCTCGGAAACAAGGCATAGAACGGCGCTACGAATAAGGTCACGCGCACATAGGCGTTTTTATCCGCGTCGAGGATCGGCTTGCGCAGCGCCGCGTAGCGGAATCCATAGGGCGTATCCTGTACTTCCAAGCGCGGATGGCCGTCGGAAGAAGGCCGCTTAACCTTCAGCGAGTCGGCTTTGTAGACGGAGTTGGACAAGCCGCCGGCCGGTTCAAACGTATCGGCGTGGAGATAGTTGGTGTGGGCGGAATCGATGACGCCTTCGAGGCACTGCACCCAGTTGCAGGCGATGCGCGCCTTCACCAGCACATTATGCGACGGCGGAAGTTGGGTGAATTCGAAATCCATCGGAGCCGGCTGGCTGTCGCGTGGGCCCATATAGGCCCAGACGATGCCGCCGGATTCCCGCACCGGATAAGACACTGCGCGAACGCGCTCCTTGAACGGGCGTTGGTCCGGCTCGGACGGCCAGTCCACGACGCGGCCGGAAACGTCGAGCTTCATCCCGTGATAGATGCAGCGCAGCCCGCATTCTTCGTTGCGCGCCAAGACCAATGACGCGCCGCGGTGCGGGCACAACTCGTCCAAAAGTCCCACCTGGCCCTTGCTGTCGCGGAAGGCCACAAGGTTTTCGCCAAGAAGACGAACGCGTTTAGGCGCGCCATCGGCCTCAAGCTCCTTGCTCATCACCGCTGGAACCCAATAGCGCCGGATCATCTGCCCCATGGGGGCCTGCGGCCCGATGCGGCACAACAATTCGTTGTCTTCATGCGTCAGCATAGATGCTTACTCCGCCGTTGAAGATTCCATGGTCAAGGATACAGCCGCGCATTTAGCACCAGATCGAAAGTCAGCGCGATGGCATCCGGCTCCGCGCCTTCCGGCAGCGGCGCGGGTTTGGCGACGATATACTCGCCATCCCCGAGCTTACGGTGCCGCGCGATCAGGAAATCGACGTCGTTGAGCGGCTCCCCGGGAAAATACATCTGCGTGCAGAGCCGGTTGTAATCGGTCCGCACGTCGAAATGGATATGCGGCGGCCGCCACCAGCCGGGTGAGGAAGCGGGATAAGCGGCCGGCTTGATGGTTTTGAACTTCCAGCGGCCTTCCGGGTCGCTGACCGTCGCGCCGAAACTTTCGAAATTCAGATCCAGCGGCGCGGGATTGGGATCGGCGGGATGGGCATAGCGCCCGTGCTTGTTGGCCTGCCAGATTTCGATTTGCGCGCCCGGGATCGGGACACCATGGGTGTTGATGACGCGCCCGGACAGGTAAAGAATTTGTCCCTCGGCACGCTCGCCGGTGCGCGGATTAATGGTGAGGTCGTAACCGCGATCTGGCGGCTTCTCTATCGGATAATTCGGGCCGACCTCCTCATGCGGCGTGCGCCGCAGCTTAGGCTGTGTCGTGGCTTGATGGGACATGCGGCGACGTGTTCACTCTATTTAACTGTCGTATCAAACGTATAGGGTTGAGTTCGTGGCCGTCAACGCGGTTTGCAGCTGGCGCGCAGCAGCGTTAGCTGACTGACTTGCTTCCCGGCTTCCCGCCGCTTACATCCTCCGTCGCTGAAAATACCGCGTGCCTTTGCCGGGTGTTGCAGCGAAGCGATCCGCGTTGCTGTCAGAAGGTAAGCTCTCGTGCGGCGGGGTAGGTCGGTTGGTCGGGGCAGCGGAATCATAATCCATCGATCACTGTGACCGATCAGCAACAGATCGGAGATGATCGTTCATCAGCGGATGGCGGCGCCATAGTGCGGTCACAAACCGGCCCCATCCGCTCGTCCCCTGTTTCAAATAAAAGTTGGAAATGGGCTTCGAGACCGCGCCGCCACAGCCCGGCGTGGTCTCGTTACCGCCCTGCCGCGAGTTTGCGCCATGTTTGCTGCCTTTGAAGGGCTGCTGAAGCCCACGGATACGCCTGAGCGCCCAGAGCCGCCGGCCGCGCTGATCGCTTTCTATTGGCATTTCGTGCGCCAGTCGAAAGGCCTGTTCGTCGGCCTGTTTCTCGCCGGCTTCGCTGTCGCGCTGCTCGACTCGATGATCCCGGTTTTCATCGGCCGGATAGTCACGCTACTCGGCGCGAATGAGCCGGATGAGCTGTTTGCGAATTCGTGGCCCGTCCTCGTCGGCATGGCGCTGGTGATCCTGGTGCTCCGCCCACTGGCGTTGACCATGCAGAACCTAGTGACCAACCAGGCGATCAATGCCAACGTCGGCAACCGCATACGTTGGCAAAATCACTAGCATGTGGTGCGGCAGTCCTGGGCTTTCTTCCAGAACGATTTTGCCGGCCGCATCGCCAACCGGGTCATGCAGACTGGACCGGCGATCCGCGAAAGCCTCGTCGCCCTGCTGACGGCCATCTGGTACATCCTGGTTTACGGGACCAGTGCGCTGCTCCTGCTGGCCTCCGCCGACCTTTGGCTGGCGCTGCCGGTCGTGCTGTGGTTCGTCGCCTACCTCGTGCTGCTGCGCGCATTCGTCCCGCGCATGCGCGACCGTTCCAAGGATATGTCGGAAGCGCGCTCGATGCTGACCGGGCGCATTGTCGACAGCTATACCAACATCTTGACGGTGAAGCTGTTTGCTCGACCGCAGGACGAGGATGCCTATGTGCGCGACGCGATCGACCAGCATACCGGGCTGTTCCACGCGTCATTGCGGCTGAACACGCTGTTTGGATTATGCCTGTCATCGATGAACGCGCTGCTGGTGACCGGCACCGGCGCGCTTGCGCTGCTCTTATGGACGCGCGGCCAAGTCACCGTCGGTACGGTGGCGATGGCGCTGCCGCTTGCGTGGCAGATCGTCAACATTTCCGGGTGGGTCGCTTGGCAAGTGACCAATATTTTCGAGAACGTCGGCGTCATTCAAGAAGGCATGATGACCATTGCTCGGCCGATCCTGTTGACGGATCACCGTAATGCGCCGGCGCTCGTCGTCTCTCGCGGTGAGATCGCGTTCGATGACGTCCGCTTCGGCTATGGCCGCGAGCGCGGGGTGATTGACGCCCTGACGTTGACAATACGGCCGGGAGAGAAGATCGGCTTGATCGGCCGTTCAGGCGCCGGCAAGTCGACGCTGGTGAACCTGCTGCTGCGCTTCTTCGACCTGGAGGGCGGCCGGATTCTGATCGATGGTCAGGATATCGCCGGCGTTACGCAGGAATCGCTGCGCGGCCAGATTTCAATGGTAACCCAGGACACTTCGCTGCTGCATCGCTCGATCAGCGACAATATCCGTTACGGGCGGCCGAAGGCGAGTGACGCGGAAATCGTCGCCGCGGCGAAGCTCGCCCATGCCGACGAATTCATTCGCGAGCTGGAAGATTGGCGCGGACGGCGCGGTTATGATGCTCAAGTCGGTGAGCGTGGAGTAAAGCTGTCTGGTGGCCAGCGGCAGCGCGTGGCCATCGCCCGCGTCATTCTCAAGAACGCGCCGATCCTGCTGCTTGACGAGGCGACATCGGCGCTGGACAGTGAAGTCGAAGCCGCGATCCAAACGAGTCTCGATACCCTAATGAAGGGCAGGACGGTCATCGCCATCGCCCATCGGCTATCGACCATCGCGCGCATGGACCGTTTGATTGTGCTTGATCGCGGGCGCATCGTCGAGCAAGGGACCCATTCTGAGTTGCTGCGCTTGGACAGGCATTATGCGGCCTTGTGGCGGCGGCAGTCGGGTGGGTTCATCGACGTGGCCGAGAGTGTGACGGCAACCTAAGCGGCCCGGCTAGGGTTAGTTTTCGCCGTAAAGGGCGAAGGTTGAATGCCTGGGATTTCCGATGTAACTAAGCGGTTCGTCGCGAAGCGGCGGGGTAGCTCAGTTGGTTAGAGCGGCGGAATCATAATCCGTAGGTCGCTGGTTCAAATCCAGTCCCCGCTACCAATTCATATTCAATATCAAATGCTTATATCTTATCACGCACTCTGAGCAGAAGCCGCCGGGTGATTTTTCGTTATTTTATCAGTTCGCCAATCTTCTCCACGATTGGCTTCGGCGTCGCATAAATTTTCTTGATCAAATCCTCCAGATACTCACCGGTTTCCGGCAGCAGCTCGAGTTTTCGCAGTTTCACTTCCGCAATGAATTCCGGGTCCTTCATGGTGGCATTGAAGGCGTCCCGCATCATCTTCAGCCGTTCCGGCGGCAAACCGGGAGGGGCGACAAAAGGGCGCCCAATGCCCTGACCGGCGTAGAGGAATTCGATGGCTTTCTTGTCCTGATCGTTTTTTCCGAGGTCCACCACAAACGGAATGTCTTTAATGTCGTGGTTCGGGTGCGAGCCGCCTTGGAACAAGAGGTTGACGGTCTTGGTCGAAATCCAGTCCGGTCGCTTGCCGGACACGCTGTCCAAACTTTCGCAAATTCCTTCCACTTCGCCGCGCTCCATCGCGAGAAACACGTCTGACGACGACGGGTAGCCGCCGATGATCCTGAACTTCATGCCGAGAAGCTCATTCAAGGCTTTGGGATAGGAGTGGGTACCGGTGCCCACGCCGGTGTCGCCAACGGTCAACTGCTTGGTGAAGAGATCCTGCGCGGTCTTGACCGCTGCGGTCTTGTAAGAAATGCAAACATTGGTCTCCGTGGTCGGAGTTCCAAGCCACGACAGTTTCGTAGGATCGAATTGCGCGCCGGCCGCCCCGACGAGAGGCCCCAGCGGCGCATCACGAGCGATGAGACCCATCACCGTGCCGTCCTTGGGCGCTACCGTGTAGATGTAGTTGGCGGCACGAAAGCTGCCCGCGCCTTCCAGGTTTTGCGGAACCACGGTTGGATTGCCAGGAAGATGTCTTCCGATATGCCGCGTGACCGTGCGCGCCCAAAGATCGTAACCGCCACCGGGACCGAAGCCGATGATCATTTGCACAGTCTTGCCGGCATAATAACCGGCAGGCGCTTGGGCCGAGGCAGGCGTCACGCCGACGGCCAGCAGCGCGGCCAACGATCCAAGTTGTGCAACGAGCTTCGCTCTCTTCAACATATTGCATCCTCATGAGTGTCCGAGCATCCGGCTACTGGATGCCGCGTCTCGCCGAGTATCATGCGTCGATATACAGCAAATCTTTGTGGAACTGAACCTCTCCGGAGGCCGTCCCGCCTGTCAATAATGCCGCATGCCGCCGGTAAAACAAAGTCCTTCTCGATAGCGCAATATCTCGGATCACCATGCAGCCGTTTCGCGGCGATCTCTGCTTCCTTCCAAGACACTGGAAAGGATGCCGCGAAATGCTACGCTGACGGCGTTGAACTCGATCTCGGTAGTACGGCTGGACAAGGAGGGGGGAGATGCGGAGAAA
Organism: Alphaproteobacteria bacterium; assembly: GCA_034668825.1. Lineage (GTDB taxonomy): Bacteria > Pseudomonadota > Alphaproteobacteria > Rhizobiales > Xanthobacteraceae > CANKHA01. The sequence goes on from JAXDOR010000235.1 coordinate 6,514, forward strand.
TCGTTCAAAACCACAACCGGTCAAGCCGGAAATGGCCGCCGGCAACGGACTCCTCGACCGCCGCCTGTTTCTGCAAGGTGGCGGCGCGGTGGCTGCGGCGCTCGGCGGCTTCGCTATCCCTGAATCCGCGATCGCGGCGGGTTTGCCGATCGAGCCCTGGATGACGGCGCTCGGGCCGGACCCGCTGCTTTATGACCGGCCGTCACGTTTTGAGAAGGATGTGGTGCGCGGGGATTGGGCATCGCGAACCGGCTTTCCCGGGGTCGGCAGCCTGCGCACGCCGCACCATTTGCTGACTGGCACCATTACGCCGAACGGCTTGTTCTTCACGCGCTGCCACACCGGCATTCCCGATATCGACCCGGACAAGCACCGCTTGCTGATCCACGGTTTGGTCAAACGCCCGCTGATCTTTTCCATGGAGACGCTTGCGCGCTACCCGATGGAATCCCGCATCTACTTCCTGGAATGCGGCGGCAACGGCGAATTGCTTTACGACGATAAGCCGACGCAAGTCGGCGTCCGCCGTCTTGCCGGCCAGGTCGGCTGCGCGGAATGGACCGGCGTGAAGCTTTCCGTCCTGATGGATGAGGCGGGCGTCGATCCCAAGGCGAAATGGGTTTCGGCGGAAGGCGCCGATGCGGTTGGAATGACGCGCAGCATTCCGCTGTCCAAGATCATGGATGACGCCTTCATCGCGCTCTACCAGAACGGCGAACGCCTGATGCCGTCGAACGGCTATCCGATGCGGCTGTTCCTGCCGGGCTTCGAAGGCAACATGCAGGTCAAATATCTGCGGCGCATCCGCGTGTCGGAAATGCCGACCATGAGCCGCGATGAAACGTCCAAATACACGCTGACAAGGCCCGACGGCAAATCGTCGCAGTTCAACTATCACATGGAAGCCAAATCGGTGATCACGCAGCCGTCACCGGATTTGATGATGAAAGGGCCGGGCTTCTACGAGATTTCCGGCTTGGCTTGGTCGGCCTACGGCAAAGTGGCGAAAGTCGATGTTTCCGCCGACGGTGGCAAAAGCTGGGCACCCGCTGCCCTGCAAGCGCCGGTGCTCTCGCTCGCACTCACCCGCTTTCGCTTGCCGTGGCAGTGGGACGGCAGGCCACTGGTGTTGCAAAGCCGCGTCACCGACGAAACCGGCTATGTACAGCCGACGCGCGAGCAGATGATCGCAAATCGCGGACGCTGGGCGAACTACCACGCCAATTGCATCATCAGTTGGGGCATCAACGAGAAGGGGGAGATCAAGCATGTCTATGCGTGACCCTCTCCTCGCAGTCGCGGCCCTTGTCTTGGTATCGAACGCCGCTCTCGCGGCGGAAACCCCGAACCTCGGTAAAGTGGCGACGCCGGAAGAAATAGCCTCCTACGACATCACTGTCGATCCGAACGGCGACGGGCTGCCGCCGGGCAGCGGCACACCGAAGCAAGGCGAGGCGGTGTATCTAACGAAATGCGTCGCTTGCCATGGCGAAAAAGGCGTCGGCGGCCAAGCCGACCGGCTTTCGGGCGGGCAGGGCACGATCGCTTACGCCAAGGATATCGAGAAACGTCCGATCAAGACCATCGGCAGCTATTGGCCCTACGCCACGTCGGTCTACGCCTATATCTGGCGCGCCATGCCGTTCATGGAGCCGAAGTCGCTGACGCCGGACGAACTTTATGCGGTGACGGCCTATCTGCTCCAGGTCAACGGTATCATCGGCGAAAACGATACGATGGACGCCAAGACGTTGCCGCAGGTGAAAATGCCAAACCGCGACGGCTTCTATCCCTTCGCGCGGAAGGAATAGAGCAGCAGGTTACCGCGTCAGGGACTTGGCCGGTATCTCTTCTTGTCATCCCGGACGGCCCCCCAGGGCCGATCCGGGACCGATATAGAATGCCTATGGGTCCCGGCTCTCGCGTCGTGTGCTCGGCCGGGATGACAGCTACACGACCCGAGCCTTAGTTGCTCGCCTGACTCTTAAGCGCCGCCAAGTCAGCTTCGCTGCGCGTGGTCATCACCGCAACCTTGCGCGCACGCGAATAGGGCACGACGACCTGCAGGTTGCCGTCTTTTTCCAGGAGCGAGATGTAACGCGACTCGGTTCCTCGGGTCGGCAGATCGAAGGTCGTCCACTTGGACGTGGCGGGATCGTATTTTGCGATCTGGTCGGTGCTCCAAAGATTGGTCCAGACGCCATGGTCCTTGTCGACGGCTACCTGATACGGCTGTTGCGCTTCGGGATTCGGCAGCGGCACCATCGTGATCGCGTTATTGTTGATGTCGATCTTGGCGAGCGTGCCGCCGAAGGAATCGCCGATCCAGACGAAGTCGCCGTTTTTGTCGGTGCCAAGACGCCGCGGCCCCTGCGACCAGGGATAAGGCGTGTTGAAATCCGGCGGCTGGAAGGTCTCGTACATCTTCGCCTGCTCGGGCGAGATGGTGTCCATCGCCGCCTTTTCCGGAGGTAGCTTAAACTCCGTGGACTGCCCCGTCGTCGCGTCGCCTTTGACGACAAGATCGATCTTCATCTGTACCCACCAGCCATTGCCCTTGCGATCGGCGGCGATGCCGTAAGTGTTGCTGACGCCGCCTGGCTTCTGCGTCGGCGACTTGAACTCCTTGAACTCTTGCGTATTGGGATCGAAGAGAAGCGCGCCGGAATCTGTTGTCACCCAGATCTTGCCGTCGTTATCGACGTCAAGCGTGCCTTGGGTACCCGCCATGTTCCCCGGCGGGATGAAGACCTCGATCTTCTCGGTCTTGGGATCGAGCCGCGCCAGCCCGCCTTTGCCGCGCGACACGTTGGACCGCGTGTTGAACCAGAGAATGCCCTTCTGGTCGCGGGCGATGCCGTGCGTTCCGACTGCGAAGTCGCGCACGTCGTTGAGCTTGAATGGCTTATAGGCCCCGGTCTTGGCATCGATGCGGGCGACCGTGATCTCGTGACTGGGATGGCTGTGGGTGAACCAGACATTGCCGTCGAGATCGGCCTGCGCGTCGTGCACACCGCTGGCGCCATTCATTGCCGAGGGCGTTCCCAGTGACCAGTCGCTGCCGTCATTGAGGAAGACGCCGTCCGCCGGACCATGGCCATGTTCCGCTGGCACGTCATATTCCTTGAATACCGCGCGTGCGGCCTCGCCGGACGGACGCGGCCGCAGGTCGAACTTCATGGAAGTCGGCCCCGGTCCGCGGGCGCGGGCAAGGTAGGCTGCCAGCTGCTTTTCGTTCGCCTCGATGTTCGGATTGGGCTTGTGCTGCGCGCCTTGATAAGTGCCGAGCACGTTGACGTGTTTCATTAGGTCAAGAATCGCGGTCCAGCCCGCCTCGTCGAATTTATGCTGGAGCGGGAAACTTGCGCTATGACAACCGGTGCAATTCTTCCGCACCAACACCTTCATGCGCGCATCTTCGGGAGACTTGTCGGGCAGCGCCGCCAACAGTTCGTGGCCGGGAAGCTGCCGGGCAAAATCCGCTAGTGGCTTGAGCTCGAAATCCTGACGCTTGGTGGCGCTGAGATCGACGCTGCTCTTGGTAGTGTCGAATGTAAGGGCCTGTGCCCAGACTTGATATTTTCCCGCGGGCATTGGCGGGAAATAATAATTCCCGCTCTCGTCGGTGAAGACGGTGGTGGTGATGGGCTGCCCTTCGGCCTTGGCGGAGACCGTGACGCCGCCGAGCTTTTCGCCGGCTGTGGATTTGATCGCGCCGGACAGCACCGCGTTGGCGGCCTGGACCTGCGAGGTGAACGACACGCCGAGGACGATCAAGCTTGCGCGCGCGAAGGTGTTTAGGTTTTTCATGGCGCTCTCCCTTAGTCCTCTACCCGCGGGCCGCCTGGACGCGGAGCGGCTTCCGGTTCCGGCGGCGGTTTGGGGACGGTTTTGAGGTATTGGACAACGGCGTCGATCTGCGCCGGTTGGTACATGGTCTTGAATCCTGGCATGCGCGCTGTCCCATTGGTAATGAACGCGCGTAACACGTCCTCGTTTCCGTCGAGCGATTCCTTGGACAGAGCCGGCCCGTAGAGCGGGCTCACCAGCGTAGGCTTGGTGTGGCAGACGCCGCACGACTGCTCGAACAGCATCCGGCCTTGTCGCTGGGTGTCGTTTAAATTGGCGGCGGCCGGCTGGGCGGAAAGGCTCTGTGGCAATGCCGCGAGCACCAAGAGAACAATCCAGCCGCTACGCATCATCTCGCATCCTCCCGGTCGGGTCTCTTTTTTATCAGCCTAGGAGATTGCCGCGCGGGAGAAAAGCCCTTCGTTGCGCGGACGCGTGACGCTCATCATTGGCCTTTACCGCGCGCGTCCGCGCAAGGTCGCCGTCGGGGTTTCGCCGAAATAGTCTTTGTAGTCGCGCGCGAATTGGCTTTTGTTGCCGTAGCCCACCGTTGCCGCGATCTCGCCCACACGGCCACCGTGCATCTGCGCCTCAAGCAAGCGGCGCCGGGCGCGCATGAGGCGGACGCGCTTGAGATACTTCATCGGGCTGGCGCCGCGATATTGCTTGAAGCCGTAATACAAAGTCCGAGAACTCACGCCGGTCGCGGCTTCCAGATCGCTAACATCGATCGGCTTCATGTAGTTTTCCGCCACATATTGCTCTGCGCGCCGGATGTAATACGGCACGACTTGGTGAGTGCCGTCGGCGATGACGTGACCATCGGTTTTTCGCAGGCTCTTGAGCAGGAGCAACGACAGTAGCCGTTCTGCGTGGCCCGCCACGGTGGGGTCGGACAAAGCCGAATTGTCGCTGCTCAAATCATGGATGATGGTTTCGATGAAGCGGGCCAGCGCCAGCGATTGATTGAGATCGATCAGCGTCAGCGGCTGGCACCCGAGATCGCCTTTAGCCAGCGCTTGACCGGGGGCGGCGCGGTCCACCACCTCGCGGTCGATCCGCAAATTCAGCAGATCGCATTTTCCCTCCCATCGCCGGCGCAAATTGCCGGGGGCGCTGACAACCAGCGCGTCGCCGGGTTTCACCCGGATCCAATCCTCGCCCTGGCTCGCCTCGAACTCCCCGCGCAAGGGGATGTGCAGCACCACGTGGTGATCGGGGGTGCGGAAGGTCGAGGTCTCGCACTTCGCCTCACAATTCCAACTCAGGAACCTCACGGCCATTCTGCCAACGCGGGCATGGGCTTCGCCATAGCCCATAAATCGTCCGGCATCGGTGACCGCAAAGGAGCTTCGGCCCGACGAGAAGTCGAGGATGCGTTGACGGGTCGAGAGGATGTCCGCGGCGGCGAAATGCTCACAATGGTTCATCAGGTCGGAGCAGCTTTTGATCCACTCCGAGACGGACAGAGAATTTGAGGCGAGTGCGGTACTCATGCGGTCTGACACTGTGGGCTAGCTCAGGAGGGGACCAGTATAGAGCGCCCGAAAATTTGCACCAGCGCGCAAGGAAGTGCGAGCCTTGCAAAGTCCTTGCGCCACGCGTGTAGACAAACCGGCGGCCAACGGCCTCAATGGCGGCAACGAGAACAAAGCCGGGTAGGGCCCATGTCGACGGCGGAAGCAGCCAAGAGCGTCAATGTGAGCGGGATGAACTTGGCGCTGGAAAGGCGCGGGCAGGGCGACCCCTTACTCATATTTTACGGCGAGGAAGCACTGGAAACCGAGGCGCCCTTCCTGGACGAGCTCGCAAAGAAATACGAATTGCTGATCCCGTCGCCTCCGGGCTTTGGCCGGTCCGAGCGGCCGGACTGGATCACCAGCCTGGACGACATTGCTTACATCTATCTCGATCTGGTCGAACAGCTCGGCATCGAGAAGGTCCCCGTCATCGGCTTTTCGTTCGGTGGCTGGGTCGCCGCCGAGATGGCGACCAAGGATGATAGCTTTTTTTCCAAGCTGGTACTGGTCGATCCCTTGGGCATTAAAGTTGGCGGACCGACCGACCGCGACATCGCCGACATCTGGTCACTACCTCCCGCCGAGGTGCTGCGCCGCAAATGGCACGATCCTGAGAAGGGCAAGCGCGACTTTCCTTCAATGCCGGAGGAGAAGCTCACCATCATCGCCCGCAACGTCGAATCCTTGGCGCGTTTTTGCTGGGACCCTTACATGCACAATCCCAAGCTCAAGCGCCGGCTGCATCGCATCCAAGTTCCGACGTTGCTGGTCTGGGGGGAGAATGACGGCATCGTGGCGCCCGCCTACGGCAAGGCCTATGCGGACCTCATTCCGGGGGCGACACTGAAGACGATCGCCAATGCCGGTCACTACCCGCATTTGGAACAGCCGCAAATCTTCATGAAGCACTTAAATGATTTTCTCGGTTAGCGAGGACGACAACCCATGCTAGCTTGGCACTTCACCGAGATGCCCTATCCGCATTTGCCGCCGCTCGATCAGCTTCCGTCGATGCGCGTGAGCATTCCCAGCAAGCTTTACAATCCCAAAATTGGGTCCGATCTCTATAACCGCTATCTCGACGAGCATATGATCGCCGACGAACTCGGGCTGAACATCATGCTCAACGAGCATCATCAGACCGCGACCTGCCTGGACGCAGCGGCGCCGTTGATGGCCGCGATCCTGGCGCGGCAGACAAAAAACGCGCGCATCTGCATCCTCGGTAATCCCATCGCCAATCGCGGCGACCCCATCCGCATCGCCGAGGAAATGGCGGTGATCGATAATATTTCGCGCGGCCGGCTCGACGTCGGCATCGTGCGCGGCGTGCCCTATGAAATATTCGCCGCCAATACCAATCCGACGCAAACGCTGGAGCGCCTATGGGAAGGCGTCGATCTCATGGTGAAGGCCTGGACTACCCACGACGGGCCGTTCAACTTCGAGGGCCGCTTCACCCATCGCCGCATGGTCAACCTCTGGCCGCGACCGTATCAGCAGCCACACCCGCAAATCTGGATCACCGGATCGAGCGACTACGACAACATCATGAAGGTGGCGAGCCGCGGCTATGTGTTTGCGACCTTCCTGCAGCCGCATGACAAAGTGAAGCTGATGTTCGA
>JAXDOR010000236.1:0-23674 GCA_034668825.1 Alphaproteobacteria bacterium
CTTTTACTTCCACAACGGTGTCGATGTGTTCGGCATCGCCCGCGCCGCTGTGGCCAATGTCTTGCATCGCGGCGTGTCGCAAGGCGGCTCGACCATCACCCAGCAGCTCGCCAAGAACTTGTTCCTCACGCAGGAACGCACGCTCACCCGCAAGGTGCAGGAATTGGTGCTGGCGCTGTGGCTCGAGCACAAGTTCAGCAAAACCGAGATTCTCGAACTCTATCTCAACCGCGTCTATTTCGGCGCGGGCGCTTACGGCGTCGAAGCCGCGACGCAGCGCTATTTCGGCAAGCCGGCGCGGCAGATCACGCTCGCGGAGGCGGCGATGCTGGCGGGCTTGGTCAAGTCGCCGTCGCGGCTCGGGCCGATCCGCAATCCGGATGGCGCCGAGCGCCGCGCGCAGACCGTGCTGGTGGCGATGGCGGACACCAAGCTCATCAGCGATGACATGGCGAAGGTCGCCATCGCCCAGCCCGCGCATGCGGTGCCGCAGGCCGGCGCCGGTTCGGTCAATTACGTCGCCGACTGGATCATGGATGTGCTCGACGATCTCATCGGCCGCGTCGACCAGGACATCGTAATCGAGACTTCGATCGATCCGGTGCTGCAGGCAGCAGCCGAGAAGGCGCTGGTCGACGAGATCGCGCAGAAAGGCGAAAAGTTCGGCGTCAGCCAGGGCGCGGTCGTGGCGATGACGCCGGACGGCACCGTGCGCGCTTTGGTCGGCGGCAAGAATTACGCGGAGAGCCAATTCAACCGCGCCATCGCTGCCAAGCGTCAGCCGGGCTCGGCGTTTAAGCCTTTTGTCTATCTCACCGCCATCGAGCGCGGGCTGACCCCCGACACGGTGCGGGAGGATCGTCCGCTCGATGTCAAAGGCTGGAGGCCGGAAAACTACAGCCGCGAGTATTTCGGCCCCGTGACGCTGACAAAAGCGCTGGCGCTCTCGCTGAATACCGTCTCGGTGCGGCTCACGCTCGAAGTCGGACCGATGGCGGTGATCAAGACCGCGCATCGGCTTGGCATCTCATCGAAGCTTGAGCCCAATGCCTCCATCGCACTTGGCACGTCGGAAGTGTCGGTGATCGAGCTTGTCGGCGCCTTCGCCACCTTTGCCAATGGCGGGCTCGCAAGCGCGCCGCATGTGGTGGAGCGCGTGCATACGGCGGACGGCACCCTGCTCTACACACGAACTCCCGAAAGCCTCGGGCGTATCATCGACGCGCGCTCTATCGGCATGATGAATCAGATGATGCAAGAGACGTTGCTGACCGGTACTGCGCGCACCGCGCAGCTTCCCGGCTGGCCTGCCGCCGGCAAAACCGGAACCAGCCAGGATTTCCGCGACGCTTGGTTCGTCGGCTACACGTCCCATCTCGTTGCCGGCGTGTGGCTCGGCAACGACGACGGTTCGCCGACTCACAAGACGACAGGCAGCGGATTGCCGGTGGAAATCTGGAGCCGGCTGATGAAGACCGCGCACCAGGGTATTCCGGTCGCCGGCCTTCCCGGAATCGGCGGAGGAGTACCCGTCGCCGCCGCCATGCCGCCGGCGAATGTTCCCGGGCGTCCGCAGCTTGCCGAAGCCAGCCGGCCAGCACCGGCAGCCGACAAGGGCGGCCTAGACGATTGGTTATTGGGAAAATTATTCGGACGGCGCTGAGACTTTAGATATCGCCGTCATCGGAATTTGGTCCGTACCCGCCAGCGGATGCCGCGCCGGTGTCGGGAAGCCCATAGCGGTGCAAATCGGTGCCATGGACATCGAGCCAGACCTTGGCGCGCGCCATCGACGGCGACAGCCGCGCAAGCAGGCGCCAGAACCGGGCCGAATGATTCATTTCGACGAGATGCGCTACTTCGTGCGCCGCGAGATATTCCAGAACAAAGGGCGGCGCGAGAATCAGCCGCCAGGAATAGGACAGCACGCCGGTGGTCGAACAGGAGCCCCAGCGGCTCGACTGATCGCGCACGGAGACGCGTTTGATTTGCGTCCCGAGCTTTTCCGCATAACGCCGGCTTGCTGCCTCAAGATCGCGCCGCGCTTCGCGCTTGAGAAATGCGCCGACGCGGCGATTGACGTGCGGCGTGTCGCCGGCGACGCATAAAAGCCGGTTGCCGCGCAAATCGGTTTCGGTCCACACCGTGCCGCGGGTGTTGCGGCGATGCACGATGCGGTGGGGAACGCCGCGCAGCGGCACGACGATGCCGTGAGCAAACGGCGCCGCCACCGGCAAGCGGCCCAAGCGCGCGGCAATCCAGCCGCCATGCTTTTGCGCGAACTCCTTCGCCTCTTTGAGACTGCCGCGCGGCGGCATGGTGAGCACGACTTCGCGCGTGGCGGAGTGAATGCGAAGTGTGTAGCGGCGCGCCTGACGATGCCGTCGCAGGCGCACGAGATAGATCGCCTTGTCGAACACCACATCGATGGCTTGTGGCTCGGTCGGACGGCGGTAGAGCAAGGCGCGAAGCGGCATGAGACGTCCCAGCGGGAAAAACTCTGGTCGAAATATTGCCATATCCGTGACGGTCCGCAGCCCCCTTTGAAAAGAATAAAGCCGACGCACAAGGCATGGTGGTTCTACACCCTCCGAGCGCCAACATCCTGTGCGTATGATGAAATGAAAATAGATTCGCTGCTTGGTTGCCGATTTTATTGGGAACCGAGGCAAATCGGCGCTTCGTGCCACCGGAAATAGAGAAGTAAATACAGGATGTTGCAGTGATTTGAATCGGCGAAGCGAGTGTTCAATTTTGAGAAATGCCCGCTATGTCTCGGTTTCCCTAATTGTGGCGCCCCCGAGCGGGATAAAATCATCCCGGCCAGCTAGCCGGAGCCCGCTTTAAGAGCGTGCTTCGCGGGCCGCACCGTTGCTCTTGTGCGCAACGATGCCGGCAGCCGTTTCGCGACTTTTTGTTTTGCCGCCACGCCGCTCGCCATTGTTCGCCAAAATAAAATCGGCGATGCGCGGGACGATCTGGGCGCGAAAGCGGGAACCATTGAACACGCCGTAGTGGCCGACGCCGGGCGCGAGATAGTGAACCTTGCGATCGGATGGAATGTTGGTGCAAAGCCGGTGCGCGGCCTCGGTCTGACCGACGCCTGAGATATCGTCTCTTTCCCCTTCCACCGTCATCAGCGCCACGCGGCGGATGCACGACGGATCGACGGCAATGCCGCGATGGGTCATCTCGCCTTTCGGCAGCGCATGGCGCACGAAGACGGTGTCGACGGTCTGCAAATAATACTCCGCCGGAAGATCCATGACCGCGAGATACTCATCGTAGAATTCGCGGTGCCGCTGCGCCGAGTCGCCATCGCCGTCGACCAGATGATTGAACAACTCCTTATGCGCTTCGATATGGCGATTGAGATTCATGCTCACAAAGCCATTGAGCTGAAGGAAACCGGGATAAACCTCGCGCATCACGCCGGGATTCGGGAACGGCACCTTGGTGATGACGTTGCAGCGGAACCAATCGACGCCGCGCTGTTCGGCGAGCTTATTCACTCCGGTTGGATTGGACCGGGTATCGACAGGCCCGCCCATCAAGATCATGGAACGCGGCACGATGGGATCGTCGTTCGCTTCCATCAGCGCCACGGCAGCCATCACCGGGACCGAAGGCTGGCACACGGCGACGACGTGGGTGTCGCTGCCGAGCACATGCAGGATGTCGGTGATGTAGTCGATATAGTCGTCGAGATCGAAGCGGCCCTCCGCCAACGGCACCATGCGGGCGTCCACCCATTCGGTGATGTAGACGTCATGCCCCGGCAGAAACGCTTCCACCGTACCGCGCAACAGCGTCGGATAATGCCCCGACAGCGGCGCGACGATCAGCACCTTCGCCTGCGGACGTTGCGGCGGCCGCGCGAAGGCGCGCTCGAAATGCAACAGCCGGCAGAACGGACGTTCCCAAATCGCTTCGATATGAACGGGGGTGCGGATGCCATCGATCTCGGTGGCGCTGATATCCCAATCGGGTTTGGCATAGCGGCGGGTCGAGCGTTCGAACACCTCGCAGGCCGCGGCGACCGACTTTCCGAAATTCGTATAGAAAAGCGGATTGGCCGGGTTCTTGTAGAATAGCCGGGTGGCCTCGGCGAGCGCGCGCGATGGATTGAGCGCCGCCTGGCTCATTTCATAGAGCCAATACATCGGCGTCGACAGGATCATGCCGCTTTCTGAAGGGGCCGCGACAGCCCCGCCGAATTCACCAATAGCCATAGAGGGAAGTCCCTTTTGCTGCGGCGCAGCAGACTGTCGGTCTTTGGTCATGCCGTCAATATAGCTCAAGACATTTCACCACTCGTTACACACGGTTAATCACGTTTGCGGGTGCTATTCGCCGGTCTGCATGAGCGAGCCGTGGCGGCGCGCACTTTCCAGCAGCTTGAGGAAAGCGATCACTGCGGCGCCAAAGAACAGCGCGTTGAGCGTCAGCGCCTCGATCATCAGGTCGGCACGAAAGACGTTGTCAATCAATAACGCCCGCATTCCTTCGAAGACATAGGTAGGGGGCAACATCCACGCAACCGGCTGCAGCCAATCCGGCAATGTTGCGACGGGATAGTAGACGCAGGTCAGCGGCAGGAACAAAAACATCAGCGTCCAGGCCATGCTCTCGGCACCGAGGCCATTGCGCAACAGCAGGCCGGAAACCAGAATCCCGATCGCCCAACTGGTCAGGATCAGATTGACAAAGAAGGCAACCAGGCCAAGTCCCATCCCATAGATGTTGAAGCCAAAGAAGCCCATGGCAAAAAACGACACCGGCACCATGCCGATCAGAAGGCGCAGGATGCTCATGATCATCAACGCGGTGATGAATTCGGCCGGCCGCAACGGGCTCATCATCAGGTTGCCGAGGTTGCGCGCCCACATCTCTTCGAGAAACGAGATGGAAAAGCCGAGCTGGCCGCGGAACAGAATTTCCCAAAGCAGCAGAGCGCCGATCAACATGCCGCCGGCGCGGGCGAAAAAACCGGCGTTCTGTCCAATGTAAGTTTGCAGCAGGCCCCAGGTCAGCATCTGCACCATGGGCCAATAGATTAGCTCAAGCAGGCGCGGCCAGGACGAGCGCAGCAGATACCAATAGCGCAGCACCATGGCGCCGACCCGCCTGGGCGAGAAAACGATCGGCTCGACAGGCGCGCTCATGATACGCGCTCGCGCATTTCGCCGCGCCCGCGCGCCACGTCGAGAAAAACCTCCTCCAGCGTCTGTCGGCCATAGCGGGCGAGCAGCCGCTCCGGCGTGTCGTCGTCTTCGATCCGGCCTTTCTTCATGATGATGACGCGTTCGCACAGGCGTTCGACCTCGGCCATGTTGTGCGAGGCCAGCAGGATGGTGGCGCCGCGCTCGGCGCGGTAGCTCTCGAGGCGCCCGCGGACCCAGTCGGCGGTGTCCGGGTCGAGCGAGGCGGTTGGCTCATCGAGCAGCATCAATTCAGGGCGGTTGAGCAGGGACTTGGCGAGCGACACCCGGGTTTTCTGGCCGGCGGAGAGCTTGCCCGTCGGCCGGTCGAGCAGTTCGGTGAGTTCCAGCTCCTCGGCCAAGGCGGCGATACGTCCGGCGACATCCTCGACACCGTAAAGCCTGGCAAAAACCGTGAGATTCTGCCGTATCGTCAGCCGCATCGGCATATCCACATAGGGACTCTCGAAATTCATGCGGTGCAACACGCGGTAGCGTTGCCGCGGCATCTCGGCGCCAAGGACGGTGGCGGTGCCGGAGGTCGGCGCCAGCAGGCCCATGATCATGGCGATAGTCGTGGTCTTGCCGGCGCCATTGCCACCGAGAAGGCCGGTGACGGAGCCGGGCGCCAGCGTGAAGGAAATGCCGGCGACGGCGACGGTTTCGCCATAGACCTTACTCAGGTTGGCGACGGCGACGGCTGCTTCGGGGGATACGTTCATGACCGTAGGGCATATCTTGGTTCAAAGGCTTTTGCCGTTATTCCCCAACTCCACGCAAGTTTTTCTGCCGGATTGGTGCGTAGAATAACAGCACGTACCTGCCGCCGTTCCGCGTTGAGTGCGCCCGGCGAACCGTTAGAATGAGCAATGCCCGGCTTCCTCCTGGATCAGGCGCAACATCCACAACGCAACGTGCGGCTCGATACGCTGGTGCGACTGCGATGGCTCACGGTCATCGGGCAAACCACCGCCGTACTGGTGGTGCATTATGGCTTTGAGTATCTCTTACCGATTTGGGCCTGCCTCGCCGTCATTGCTCTGTCGGCCTGGCTCAACATCGCGCTACGCGTCCGCTTTCGTCTCACGCAGCGGCTGGAACCCGACCGCGCGGCGTGGCTGCTCGCCTTCGATATCGCCGAACTCGCGGTGCTCCTGTTCCTGACCGGCGGATTGCAGAACCCTTTCGCCTTCATGTTCCTGAGCCCGGTGCTGATTTCCGCCACGGCGCTGCCGCCAAAGCTAACATTGATGCTAGGTGCTTTCGCGGTGCTATGCGCGACGGCGCTAGTGTTCGCGCATTATCCGCTGCCCTGGGACAGGGAAGATCCGCTGGAACTGCCGGCCATCTATATGATGGGTGTCTGGCTCTCGATCCTACTCGCGATCGGTTTTATCGGCGTCTACGCCTGGCAAATCACCGAAGAGGCGCGTCAACTCGCAGTGGCGCTCGCGGCAACGGAACTCGTGCTCGCGCGTGAGCAGCATCTCTCGCAACTCGACGGGCTTGCGGCGGCCGCCGCTCACGAACTCGGAACTCCTTTGTCCACAATTACGGTGATCGCCAAGGAATTGGAGCGTGCGATCTCTACCGATTCCCGCCACCGCGATGATGTGCGGCTGTTGCGCGAACAGGCGCAGCGCTGCCGCGACATCCTGGCGAAAATCACCGAACTGTCTTCGAGCGGTGAGCCCTTCGACCGGTTGCAATTGTCGGCGTTGATCGAGGAGGTGGTTTCTCCGCACCGCAATTTCGGCATTGGGATCGACGTCGTGCTTCCGTCGGAGCGCAAGCTCGAGCCGGTGGGCGCCCGTAATCCGGCCATTGTTTATGGGCTTGGCAATATCGTGGAGAATGCGGTCGATTTCGCTCGCGCGCGCGTGGAAGTCAGGGCCGCTTGGACCGAAGAGGAGGTTCTCATCACGGTCCACGACGATGGCCCCGGGTTTTCCGCGGAAGTCATAGATCGCTTGGGTGAACCCTATGTTACCACCCGCCGTCCCCGCCCCAGGGATGAAGGGGAAGAACCTGGGCTTGGACTGGGCTTTTTCATTGCCAAGACGCTGCTCGAACGCTCTGGTGCGACGGTCACCTTCCAAAACCGCAGGTATCCCGATAACGGCGCCGAGATAAGGATCGTCTGGAGCCGCGGCGACTTCGAACGCGAGCGGCCGCCTCTCGAGCGTCCCGTGGCGTTGTCTTTGACGGAATAGGGAATAGATATATGCAGATGACCGGCCGTGTTCCGTTTCAAGACGATATGGAAGCGAATGCCATGAATGACGAAGTAATGACCGCTATCCCGAACCAGCGGAGCTTGCTGATCGTCGACGACGACAAACCGTTCCTTCAGCGTCTTGCCGGCGCCATGCAAAGCCGCGGCTTTACCGTAACCACCGCCGAATCCGTGGCCGAAGGCCTCCAGCAAGTCGAACAGGCACCGCCGGCTTTCGCGGTGGTGGATATGAGACTTGGCGACCGCAACGGCCTCGACGTTATCTCCGCGCTCAAGCGCGTCCGGCCAGACGCGCGCGGGATTATCCTCACCGGATATGGAAACATTGCCACAGCGGTCACCGCAGTGAAGCTCGGCGCGGTCGACTATCTCGCTAAGCCGGTGGATGCCGACGACGTTGTTGCCGCGCTGCTGGCGCATGACAACAACAAGATCGAGCCGCCGGTAAATCCAATGTCGGCCGACCGCGTGCGCTGGGAGCATATCCAACGTATCTACGAGCTATGCAGCCGCAATGTCTCGGAGACGGCGCGGCGACTCAATATGCACCGGCGCACACTGCAAAGGATTTTAGCGAAGCGAGCGCCGAGGTAGGTGACCATGGTGAGCCTTCCCTGGATCGCCGTAGCCATAAGCCTGATCTTATTTGCCGCCGGGCTCATCGCCTTCTGGCGCGGTCTGGGATTGAAGCCACACCCTCCAGAGGAGAGACCACCGGAAGATGGGGCGGCGGGTTTTAAGCCCTACGGCTTCTGGAACTTCAGCACGAATTCATCAACCGGCGTCGGTGCCTTGAAGACGAGGACATCGCGTGTGTCCTCCGGGTGGCGCAGGAAATCGCCTTGGGCGGCGAGCTTGAATCCCGCGGCTTCGATCTCCTTGCGTAAGGTGCTTTCCTCAATGCGATGGAGAGTTTTGCAGGCGGTAGTGCCGACGCCATCATTCGCCGCGTGATCGGTGATTACCAGATAGCCGCCGGGTTTGAGCGCGGCAAACATCTTCTTGTTCATCGCGGCACGGTCGACGTCCATGCAGGGGACGTCATGGTAGGCAAAGAAAAAGGTGATCAGATCGAGGTTGGTCACTTCGGGCGGCACGGGGTCTGCGTAATCGCGCGTGAGATGAACGACGTTCTGCATGGCCGGCGTCTTCGCCCGCGCGGCAAAAGCAGCCGCCGCGCGCTCATTTCCATTGGGCGCATCCTGCCCATAGACGACGCCGGTCGGTCCCACGGCACGCGCCATGAGCTCGGTGCTATAACCGCCGCCCGCGCCCATATCGAGCACCTTCATACCCGGCTTCACGCCGGTGAAGGCGAGGAGCTTCGTCGGATCGCGGCGCTTGTCGGTCTGACGATCCGCATCGCTGCGGTCGGGCGCGGCGAGAATGGCGGGGTAGTCCTGGGCCAGCGCGGCGGGCGCCCGCGACAGCACGGCGCCAAAGGCCAGAACGCCGACAATCGCGCAACGCGAAACACGTCTGGAGATAGCGAGTTTCCTCATCACTTAGTCCTTCTCTCTCATCGCTCCGGCTCATAGGGGCCGGTTGGGTCCGCGAGCCGTTGTAGGCGTAGCGCAGCGGCATGGGCGAAACGCAGCATCATGCTCTTGCGTGTCGCCGCTGGAAGCCGGTGTTCCGGGGCCTCGCATTTGATCTCGGCGCCGAAGGCGTCGGCGACGATCAGCCCGGTGTCCTGCGGAAAGATTTCGCAGGGAACTTCCATGGTGGTGGCGAAGAACAGCCGGTCGCAATGCAGGCGGTAATCCATCCATTTCTGGTCGGCGCGGAAATCCTCGATGGAGGATTTGATCTCGACGATCCAGATTTCGCCATCGCTATCGAGCGCCACCACGTCGGCTCGCCGTCCCGATGGCAGCGCCAATTCACTGACGCAGGCAAAGCCGAGCGACAGCAGAAGCCGCCCGGTGCCGCGCGCGACGGCGAGCGCGGTCTCCGATTGTCGGCCGTCGATGGCAAGGGGCTGAACGATTTTCAAACGCATGGGGCGACCATGACATGGCGAGAGGAGAAGGCAAGTTAACAGATGAGCGCTTCGTCATTCCGGGACGGCCCAAAGGGCCGGGCCCGGAATCCATAACCACAGTCCGGGATTATGGATTCCGGGTTCACCGCTTCGCGGTGCCCCGGAATGACATCGACTAACGAGCTATCTTTCGTTCCGGAAAAGCTTTGGCCAATCCCTCGCGCGTCGCCGGCAGAACGCCCCGCTCGGTGACAAGACCGGTAACAAGACGCGACGGCGTCACGTCGAAGGCATAATTCGCCACCGCAGAACCTTCCGGCACAATTTTCACCGTCTCGATGCGGCCGGCGGCGGTAAGGCCGGTCATGGTGGCGACTTCTTCCGCGCCGCGCTGCTCGATCGGGATTTCCGCCACGCCATCGGCAACGGCGAAGTCGATGGTCGGCGACGGCAGCGCTACGTAGAAGGGGATATTGTTGTCGCGCGCGGCGAGTGCTTTGAGATAGGTGCCGATCTTGTTGCAGACATCGCCGTTGGCGGTGACCCGGTCGGTGCCGACGATGACCATATCGACCAGTCCATGCTGCAGCAGGTGGCCGCCGGTATTGTCCGGGATTACCGTGTGCGGCACGCCGTGCTGGCCCAGTTCCCACGCGGTGAGTGAAGCGCCTTGGTTGCGCGGGCGCGTTTCGTCGGCCCAGACATGCAAGGGAATGCCCTTGTCATGAGCCATATAGATCGGCGCGGTGGCGGTGCCCCAATCGACAGTGGCGAGCCAGCCGGCATTGCAATGGGTAAGCACGTTGACCTTCTCGCCCAGCTTTTTTCGCGCGGCAATCGCTTCGATCAGCGCTAGCCCATGGCGCCCGATGGCTTGGTTGATGGCAACATCCTCGTCGCAGATCGCAGCGGCGCGAGCATAAGCGACCGCGACGCGCTCCCCGCGCGGGCGGTTGCGCACCGCTGCCAGCATCTCGTCCAGCGCCCATTTGAGATTGATTGCCGTCGGCCGCGTCGCTAGCAGCGTCGCATAGGCGCGCTCCAGATTTTCATCCGAGGCGTTATCGCGCAAAGCCAGGCAAAGACCATAGGCGGCGACGGCCCCTATCAGGGGCGCACCGCGCACCTGCATGGATTTGATCGCCTGCGCCACGTCTTCGAGCGTCTCCAGCCGGAGCCGTGCAAAACGATGCGGCAAGAGGGTTTGGTCGATGATGCCAACCGCCCCGCCGTCCGCCTCGATCCAGACGCTGCGCGTTTGTTTGCCGTCAACTTTCATGCGGCCTCCATAGCGCGCTTTGCGCCACGGACAAAGCCACGTGACCTAAAACCAGAAGCGATAAGTATAAATCACGGTCAGCAGCACGCCGAAGCCGATCACCATCGAGCGCGCTGCGCCGGTCGGCAGAATTCGGGCGATATGCGCTCCAAGCAGGCCGCCAGCAAGGCCGCCTGCGGCGACCAGCAGCATCGGCACCCAGGCGATAGCGCCGTGGCTGATGAACACGAGCGTGGCGACGAAGCTGTTCAGGCTACCGAATAGATTCTTGGTTACGTTGGCGGCGCGGTAATCCCCGCCGGTGGCAACCGACAGCACGGCGAGCAACATCACCCCCACGCCGACGCCGAAATAGCCGCTGTAAATCGAAACCGGCACGATCATGGCCAATCCCACCGCGCGCGGGTGCAGCGTCGCGCCGCCTTTGCGGAAAGAGACCCGGCCCAGCCATTCGCCGACACGTCCGGCATAAGCGAACAACAATGTGCCGAAGGCGAGCAGCACCGGCACCAGGAGTTCGAACAGCCGCTCCGGCGTATTTACCAGCAGGATTGCGCCTGCCGCCGCGCCAATCAGGGAGGTGAGCAACAGGCCAATGAAGGCTCCATCGAACGCCGGAAGCTGCGAGCGGTCCGCCATGGCGGCAAGAAAATTCCCCGGCACGATCGCCATCGTGATCGAGGTGACCGCCAGAATCGGCGGCACGCCGGCCGCGAGCATCGCCGGGAATAGGATCAGCGACGCGCCGCCGACCAGCGCCGACAGCGTTCCGCCGGCAATGCCGGCGATGATGAGCATGATCGCGGTGTGGATTTCCATCAGGAGAAAGCTTGAATCCCGGTCATTGCGCGCCCAAGGACAAGCGCGTGAATATCATTGGTGCCTTCGTAGGTGTTGACCGTTTCCAGATTGTTCATCACCCGCATCACATGAAATTCGTCGGATACGCCGTTGGCGCCGTGCATGTCACGCGCCGCGCGGGCGATGTCGAGCGCCTTGCCGCAATTATTGCGCTTGAGGAGAGAGATCGCAGGCGGCGACGCCCTCCCCGCCTCCAACAAGCGGCCAAGCCGCAACGCGCCTTGCAGGCCAAGCGCGATCTCGGTCTGCATGTCGGCGAGCTTCTTCTGAATCAATTGATTGGCGGCCAGCGGCCGGCCGAATTGCTTGCGGTCAAGCGCATATTGACGCGACGCATGCCAGCAGAATTCCGCGGCTCCCATGGCGCCCCAAACAATGCCGAAGCGCGCGCTGTTGAGGCAGCCGAACGGGCCGGCGAGGCCCTTCGCATTCGGCAACATGTTATTCTCAGGAACGAAGGCGCCGTCGAGCACGATCTCGCCGGTGACGGACGCGCGCATGGAAAGTTTGTTGGAAATTTTTGGCGTGGAGAAACCTTCTGAGCCGCGCTCGACGATAAATCCGCGGATCACGCCCTCAAGCTTCGCCCAGACAATAGCGATGTCGGCGATCGGCGCATTGGTGATCCACATCTTCGCGCCGGTGAGCCGAAAGCCGCCCGGCGCGGGCTCAGCCCGTGTCGTCATCGCGCCGGGATCGGAGCCGTGGTCGGGCTCGGTGAGGCCGAAGCAGCCGATGATTTCGCCCGTGGCGAGCTTGGGCAAATATCTGCGCCGTTGCGCGTCGCTGCCGAATTTGTGAAGTGGCAGCATCACCAGGGACGACTGCACCGACAGAGCCGAGCGATAGGCAGAATCGACGCGCTCGATCTCGCGCGCGATCAGGCCATAGGCGACGTAGCCTAAGCCCGCGCCGCCATAAGTCTCCGGAATGGTCGGGCCGAGCAGACCCAGCGTGCCCATCTCGGTCATGATCTCGCGGTCGAAGCGTTCCTCACGGTAGGCGCTGAGCACCCGCGGAAACAGCTTGTCTTGCGCATAGCGGTGCGCGGTGTCGCGTACCCTGCGCTCGTCCTCCGTCAGCTCGCCTTCGAGATCGAGCGGGTCGTCCCAGGCGAAAGGCGGTTCCGGCTCGGCGGCCGGCGGGTTAGAGGCTATCTCTTCGGGGCGTTGCTTCACCGGCGGCTCCTGACCTTGCCCATCCTTTATAATGCGGCGCTCAAGGCCGGCGATAACTCTCGCGCCGTTGCCGCTTAGGGGCGCTTCGGCTATGGAGAAGCCCACGCGCCCGTAGCTCAGCTGGATAGAGCGTTGCCCTCCGAAGGCAAAGGTCAGGGGTTCGAATCCCTTCGGGCGCGCCACTGTAGACCCTTGCAGGAAAGCTACTTTCCATGGCAGACCGCCGGCTTCTATCGGCGGGAAATCTCGCCTGTCACAGCTGTGTGTCACCGTGACGAATACCGACGACGCTGCGAAAACGGGCGACAGATATCAGGTTGAAAAGCGACCTCAAAACTCCACTAATACCCTGGATCAAGGCCGACGACATTCTAGGGACATGGCGCCGGCGATGGCGGGACCCGCGTATCATACTGAACCTTGCCGCCCCGGATCCAGAACGGCCCTTCGGCGCGCACAAGACGCACACTCTCGGCTTCGTAGAACCAGACCTCGGGGGATTCTCGCGTCATTTGCGAGCGGAACAGTATGCAGTCATCCAATCCGTAGACGAGCTTCTGCCCATCCCAGCCGGTAGCCATATCTGCGATTGCGGGCCAGAGCGCCGCCATCGGGTGGAGCTGCCCGCGCGCATTGCGCTGCGCTGCAAGCCTGGCCTGAACGGCGCTAGCGAGATCGTAGAATGCGGCCCAGATCGGGACTTGGTGAAAGTAGCTGTCGGTAAAATAGACGACGGTGGCGTTAGAGGGCAGTGTGGCGAATCGCTCGATCGGAAACTCGTCCAGCACTTTCTGTTGCCGACGCGATGCTTCTGACCACTCTAATGTCCGCTGCACGTTCGACCATCCGAGCAGAACGATGAGCACGACACCAGCAGTGCGCGCCGCCACGCGCGGGACAGACAGCGCGAACATGCCCGCCAGCGCGAACGCGGTCCAAAAGCTCAGGGTGAATGTGCTGCGCGAATCGATCCCTAGGAACCACGGTTCAATCCCCGCAAAGGCGAGGACCGTGTGGCCACCCACGTAGCCGAACGCTAGCGTGCCGAGAAAGGCAATGAGCGAGAGCGCGCCGCGCCGTCGTCGTTGCCAAATGAAAAACGCGGCTCCGACCAGGAAGCCGAGCACCAAAATGGATGCTACGAAGCCGACCGCAACATAGGTCTCTGGCATGGACTCGATGATCTTCGACAGCCGTCCCGGATGGTTCTGGATGGTGAACAGCCAGTCCGGATTGAGCCGACGGTAGTTTCCCAAGCCGTAGAACGCATAGACGCGGTTTAGCGCGAAATTGAGCGCGGTGGTCGCCAACAGCGTGCCGGCATAGATCGCGAACCAGCGCAGTCGCGGATAAGTCCACACCAGGATCACCGGCAGGAATGCGAGCGCCTGAAAATAGAATGCTTCGTAAAAAAGGTTGCCGGCAAATGTCAGCGCGCCGGCACCGGCCGCGGTTCGCCAGGACGGGTTGGAGGTGAGAATCAGCAGCGTGGCGAGGCTCATGCATATCTGAGCCCCGAGCGTCGGGTTGATGATGGGCCAGGCCGTGATCCCGTGAGTCCAAGGCATCGCCAGCCAGCAGCAGGCCCCGAGGGCTGCAGCCAGTGCCGGATCAGGAAACTCAAGCAGGAAGAAGACGCGGCGCAGCATCGCATACAGTGCCGCTGCCGCCGCCAGAACCCAGAGCGTCATCACAATGTGATGAGGCCAGGCAGCGTCCCCGAACAAGGCGCCATAGGCGTACAGCACGATGCCGGGCATCGGGCGCTCAAGGAATAGAGTTTGAAAGCTCAATCGGCGTAATGGTTCGTCGAGCGTCGACCATAGAACGTTGACGTGCCAGTCGTCCGAATAGAAGCCGAGCAGGAACGGCCGTGGCAGATACAGGATCGCCCAGGTCAGCAGAATGGCGGTGGCTGGAAGGAGGTTGCGACGGGTCATTTTTTCCACACTTGTAAACCTCGCCGCATTGGCAACGGCGCGCCAGCGTCGATCAGCAGCTCGGCTTACGGCCCGATTCGGAAGGCGGTGGACTATTTCAGCAGCGACGCCAAACCGCCAAGATTGACTTGCCGAACCGGTAGAAAAAAAGCGGATCGATCAGCCGCGATATCGGCACCATGACACGGTCCCACAGCAAGATTTGCGAGATATTTGGCATATCTTGCTTAAAGGCGAAGCGGTTCACCACGGAGACAAGAACGCCGACCGAGTCTAGCATTCGAAGGCTGACGAGCTCCAAGCCTGGACGGGTCAATGCGCGAAAGTCCGCAGCAGAGTACCGTCTGAAATGGCCGATCGATTTGTCGAACGGGCTGTAGAGCCAAGTGTGGGCGGGCGCGAGTACGATCAACTTGCCGCCGGTACGTAGCCTCCTGATCGCCTGATCCACCTCCTCGGCATCCTTTTCAATATGCTCAAGCACGTCGATGTAGACGATGCTATCGAAGCTTGGAATGGGCGGCAAGTCTGCGACGGTCCCGGCGATGACACGCGTAGCCGGCAATTCTTTCGCAACTTGTCTCGCCGCCAATGCAACTGCCATCTTATGATCGGGCTCGATGCAGACCCACTCCAAGGCTCCACGATTTAGATAGGAGGTGTTGGTCCCGATGCCGGCGCCTACCTCAAGAACTCGCGGACCGAGATGCGGCCTGATCTGAGACGACCAATATCGCTTCCAGTTGACGGCGCGCTCGAAGAGTTCGAGTTCACTACCAACGTAGCCGTACTCGCCAGCGCTCATTCCGCAACCTCCGCCGCTCGACTGATAGGCAGGAGCTTCCGACGCGACGATACAAAACTCAAAGCGTCCAGCCTCGGAATGACGACCCTGGCACTACGCGCGTTGATGATATTGAAACAGGCAATCGTAAACAGCATTAAAGCCTGTGCGAGGATTGTGAAAAGAATGCCAGCGGCCGTGGTAGCCCAGCCGGGAATAGCCATAGTGGTATACAGCCTGATAAAGCTAACCCAAAAAATGCCGAATATCGTCAGTGCACTCACCACGAGCGTGCCAAGCAGCAAGCGAACCATGACGATGTCACTGTATACCGCCATTGCGCTCAATCCGTGCGTTACCAGCGAAACGAAGTTCATTTTCGACTTACCCGCATAGCGCCGGCCGCGGTCGAGCGCTAACCGCGCCAAAGGAAGCCTTGATCGAGCTAGGGTGGCGGCAAGATGGTTCCACAGCGACGAATTGGAGACGATAGCCTCCAACCGGTTGCTTGGAATCAAGCAAAAATTTCCGAAATCGATGCGAGCTCCAGTGAGCAGACGAAAGATCAGTTTGTAACACCCATACCAAGCTCGAAACAGGAATAGGCCAGGCCGCTGCCGACGCTGCGCGCACACGATGTGCTGCGGTTTGCGTCTCAACTCGTCGATAAGGCGGGGTATGTCGTCCGGCCGATCCTCGCCGTCCGAGTCCATGATCAGTACGGCGTCGAATTCCTTTCGTTCATACACTTCGACCAAGCCGACCGCGATGGCGCGCTGGTGTCCGAGATTGCAAATAAGGTCAATGATCTCCACTTCACGAATTCTGTTCAGTGTTTGCAGCGGATAGGCGATGAGTTTTGCCTCGATCGAACCGTCATCCACCGCGAACACGGAAAGTTGGAGGTCAGTGGAAGCGGCCATGTTTTCGAGCGCGCCCACGAGTTGGCTTACGGATGTCCAATCATTGAAGACGGGCATTACAATAGCGAGCTTCAACATAGTTCGAATCCCCTCGGGCGCGGCAGTAACTTCGCGCAATTCTTCCTAAACCACACGGCGCAAGCGCTAAAGCGCAAGCTCGAGCCCCTCCTGCGCCACCAAAGTGCCCGGGCGTGCCTGCTGCGCCGCCGCAGCAATGCCGTCCAACGCGGCGTCGTCGCGGTCGGGATCATGATGGAAGATCGCAACTTGTTTGGCGCCGGCTGCATCCGCCACGCGCAAGGCGTGCTGCCAGGTCGAATGGCCCCAGCCGACATATTTGGAAAATTCCTTGTCGGTATAGGTGCCGTCGTAGATCATGAGATCGGCATTCTTAGCGAGCGAAACGACATTGGCGTCGAGTTGATCGAGCCCGTGTTCGGTGTCCGTGAGATAAGCAATAGAGCGTCCCGCGAATTCCAAACGATAGCCAATCGAGCCGCCCGGGTGATTCAACGCCGCGGTCCGCACCTCGATACCGTCGCGCAGACGCAACACGTCTCCAACGCGAAAGTCGCGAAACTCCACGTCGGAGCGGAATGTCTCGAAACCAATGGGAAACAGCGGCGCGCTTATGATGGTTCGGATCACGCCTTGAAGATTGACTTCCGGCAGCAGGTTGCCCCCCCAAAGGCGAAAGTGATGGCCGGCGGCGTATAACGGCGCAAACAAGGGTATGCCGCCGACATGATCCATATGAAAGTGGCTGAAAAGAATATCAGCTTCGATTGGAGCATCACTGGCGACGAGACGGTCGCCAAGCTTCCGAATGCCGGTGCCGCCGTCGAAGATCACGCTGTGCTTGCCGCAACGGACTTCCACGCAGGACGTGTTGCCGCCGTAGCGCACCGTGTCCGCTCCGGGGGATGCGATCGTGCCGCGGACACCCCAGAAACGAACCAGCATCGATTGCTCCGGTGACATGCAATTCCGATCAACTAAGTCGCAATCAACAATGGCGCTGCAACCCGCCGCTATCGCGAAGTAAACACTCAAACATTAAAAGAAGTTGTCTAAGCCCTGAACTGCTGCGGTACGGCGGCAGGCCGGACCGCGGACAGTGGCGTCTGCTCACTTCCTGGACGCAACAGCAACACCGAGCGCCGATCCGAAACCGCAAGCCGCGCTTCATTGATGGCCATGGTGAAGGTCATCATTGCCATTTCGTCTAGTTGATCGCGCTCCGCTTGATGAATGGCCTCCGCTACGATGTTGTCGGTTTCCGTCTGCAGCTCGTCGAGCGCTTCCAGTGTTTCCGCGGCGCGCGCTTTTTTAGTCAGCACCAGCAGCCGATGCAGCAACCGGAGACGACGAGTGTTTTTGTCGGCGCGGAAATAGCCGGCAATGCCGGCCAATGCGGAGCCGAATAGCGGGAAGATCAGCAGGCCGTAGAAGATAGCGTCGCCGTAACGATCGAAGAAGGTCTTCTGATTGTCCCCAAGGTAAAGGTCGGCGCCGGGATGAACGAGGACGGCCGAGTCCTTGTCGGTCGACGGCTTTTCGATCTTGACCACGCCCGGCAGATCGTGGGCGAGGCCTTGGCGGGACGTATAAAGGAGCTTGGCAAAGGTGGCGATGTGGGATTCGTCCAAGCTTCTGCGGGCAACAATATATTGCGGAAAGTTCAGGCTTTCTGTGTCTTCGGCAGGCACCGCCGGCGAGCCGCCAAAGCTTCCCGCTACGATGGAGAATTTTTCATAAGCGGTTAGGCGCTGTGCGATCGCCTCCGCTTGATCGATCGCGATCACGCTTGGTGTCTGTCGATCGCGCGAAGCCGCGGCAACGCTTTCGGCGATGGCCTGACCCGTGACCGGCCCGGCCACGAGGATCGCATCGATCTGATTGTCGCGAATGGAATTCGTAAGGTTCTGGGGTTCGATGTCAACGAACTGGACCTTGTCCAGGGGAACATTGTATTGACGCAACAAGTCGCGGAGCAGATCGGGGCTCGCTTCGCTATGCATGACGATGCCGACACGGCGTCCGGCAAGGTCCGGCACTTTCTCGATCTTAGCCGGCTTTCCCTTCACCTTCTTCGCATCGCGGGCGGCCGGCGCCGGCACCAGCAACACCGCCACGTTTTGGCGCAGAATGGCGACAACCGGCCAGCCCTGGGAAATGCCTAAGTTGCTGCGGATGATCGCAAGATCGAATTCGGACTTGCCGATCACGTCTTTGGCGCCGACGGCTTGGTCCCTGATAACGGGGACAAGCCTGATCGGAGCGCGGTCGCGCTGGAATTTATCTGCAAGGCTCTTAACAAAATCCACGTCGGCGCTGTCGGGCGGCCCGACTGCAATCCGCATCACGGTCGGCTCCGAGGTATAGTAGATCGTCGCCCAGACCAGCCCTCCCACGAGCAGAATTGCAAAGATGCCCACAAGCCAAGTATGGCGCAGGATCATCCGCAGCCGGCGCTCCATCATCCCCTCAAGTGAATCGAGATCGATCCCCTTGGGAGTCGCGCTATGCCTACGGGCGGCAAGCGCGGGGCGATCCTGTTGCATGGCTTCGCTATGCCTTCCGAACTGACGCGCCAGCCAAAGTTTCATCGCCAAGGTGGGTCGAGGTAAACCAGGCATTCGGCGATTTTACATGTTCCGGCCGCTCAACTCTATGGGGCAGGGCAATATTCATGCGCCAAAGTAAAGATCACCCGGCGCCCATCTTGGGACCAGGGGCGTTGATGTTGCTCGATATTTGACCGCCATGACTGCCCCAGCACGGACATCGATAGCCGGCGCGGGGCCTCGCCTAAGTCGGCTGCTCGCGGTGGGATATTTCCACAACCCGGGCACGGGTAGCCAGCTGTTCGACCAAGGCATCGGCAGCAGCCCGATTCTCCGCGTCCAGATTGGCATCCCATTCGTCGAGCAGATAGATCGCCGCGTCGGTATGCGCGACGATTTCGCGCAATGACTTGAGCTGCCGTTCGCCGGAGGAAAACCCCGATTTCTTCATTTCGTCGATGCTCATCTGCTCGGGATCTTCTTCCTCGTCGAGACTTGCCGCATCCGCGCTTACAATCTCGTCTTGGCGCTCCATGTCCGTGAACTTGAACGCCAGCCGGTCATTGGTCGGCCAATAATAGGCACGGTTCTTGATTTCGGTTTTAAGGGCGGCCAGCAGGGTCGATTTTCCCGAACCATTGCCGCCACGCACCTGAATGCGGCCGTTGGGCTGCGACAGCACGAGCGACAACGCATCGGAAAGCGTGGCGGAGGTTTTCGTGCTGCCGTCTTGTTTGAGCTGCAACCTGTCGAATTTGATGCGATCGTCGTAGTTCGGATCGGGCTCCGGCAGCATATTATTGGCGATGCCGCCCATTCGGGTCCAAATCGACAGGAGGTCGTTCCAGCCGGTTGCGAGCAGGTGAACCTCGTATGTCATTTCGATTTGCCGCGGCAGTGTGGTGGCAAGCGCAATTAACAATTCCGTGTCGTCGGCATTCTGCGTAGCGACATAGACCATCGTCGCAAACACCACCGCGAGACCGATGATGCCGCTCGCCGTGCTCAAGCCTTCGCGCGCCAGGATGGCCCTGATCTGCGACTGAAGACCGGCGCGAACACGGCGCTTAAAGATTCCAAACCACAGGCCCAAATTGTAACGGTTGCCGCTGAAGATATTGTCCCAAGCGGTGTAACCGTGCGCGGTGATGCGGTTGACCATGCGCTGGTTCTCGAGATAAGCGCGGGATACGGGATTTTGCAGCAGCCATTGCATCAGCAACAACACCACAAAAACCGACGCATAGGCGAAAGGCAGGCTTGCATCGATTTCCGCGCCCAACACGATCGAATTGAAAACAAGCCCAAGGAAGAGCTTGAGCGCGAACTCCAGTTCGGCAAGCAACGTGAATATCGTGTGAAAGGTTTCGCTGGTTAAGAACGGCTCGACATTTTCCCGGGTCGGCTTGTCATTCAGTAGCTTTACCTTGCCGCGGTTTTCGCGCGCGAAGCGCAGCATATAGAGGCCGAAGGCGCGGCTACCGGCGCGTTCCAGAAAAATCCAACTGATGGTGCCAAGAACATACGAAGCAGACTGCGCGCCGAATATCCACAACAGATCGGCGATGAGGAATTCGTCGTTGGCGACATGACGTCCGGCATTGATAACAAGCCAAGTGGTGGCAGCTATGAGTAGCGCCTCCACCACCATGAAAGTCATCATGATGAAAAAAGGCGGCGACAGCAGCAATTTCGCCAATTGCCAGCGCGTAAAGATCTTGATGCTCATGTGAGTTTCCACAAATTAGAAGCATCCGTGTATGGGCATCGAAGCTTGCCATAATGCTCTCGGTAGCGCGCCTGGGAATTAGTCGCGCATAGAGACGTGACGTCGACGGACGATACCGGCTTCAAAGGTCACTTTCGTTGGTTGATTAAATAGGCCTGGGGTATTCGTCCCCTCGACGTTTCCCCTTAGCCCCTGCTGCGGCGGCGCCGCTAGTTTAGAGCGGTTGCCGTTCCGGCGAAAGCGGCGGCGCTGTCGAGGACTCCAAATAAAAACGGCCGGACATAGGTCCGGCCGTTTTGTGAACTGCGATCCTATTCAGGATCACATTGTCACTTACTTCTTCATGCTCTTCTTTTTCGGGGCTTTCTTCTTGGCAGCCATGTGACGTCTCCTGAGTTGGTTTCATCGGCGCGGGTCAGAAATGTTGGGCGCCTAAACCCGTCATCTCCTAGCCTGCTACCGGCCATCATTCATGCATAATCCCGAGACCGCTGCAACCTATTTTTCTGAGAAAACATAGAGATTTCCGTAACTTAACAGACGTTCAGCTTACCATTAACCTATATTCAGCTACCTGAACATATGTTCAGATAGGGGGTTGGCTAGGATATCTGAACCTCTGCCCCCTAGCGGGCGTTACCCCCATACACAAATCGACGCGGTTAACCGGGACTTGCGAGGCTGACGAAATTTGTCGCCAGCCCCAAAGACACTTGTTCATCGCGGAAGCAAACTTGGGAACAGACAAAGCGCAAACTTAATCAAATGCCATATCCCTGCGGATATTTTGCCGCGGATGACATTGCAGGGAAGAAGGATGAAGAGCATGTTCAAATTTCTTGCTCGCGAAGTTACGCCCCCAGCCGCCCTTATCGGCACGCTTATAGCCGCCACTTTAGCTCTGTTGCTTTTCACATCCCCTGCGAACGCGACAAGCTTGCAGCAACTGCAGCAGCTTGCGGACGAGGCCGCGTTGGTCGGCGTAAACACGCTTGGGACGAGCGAAGCCCGGGCGGACGCGGACAAGGGACAAGACGCTGTCACAGCTACCAAACAAATGATCGGCAATGTTCCGGGCGTTCAGGGGCAAATCACAGCGTCAATCGCCAACCTCACGGTCACCGTCAAGCTCTCCATGATCCAGCCATCCGCCATGAGTTATCTCGGGCAGAAACCAAAAATGCTCGAGGCCGCCAGCACCGCGCGATATACGCCGCCGGATCAGTCGTCGCAGTCGGCCTGGCCATCGCGGCAGCGTTTCGCGGTGGGACGAGCGGCCGTTGTTGTTGGCTCAACCTGCTCGCATGATTGCGGAACGGAACGTCTTCGCTAAGCGGCAGACGCTGGTCTACTGTTTCTTTCCGGCGAAAATTCCCGAGGCTAGGTAATCTCCGGCGGTATTGGTCACCGCCACGCCGCCACCCATTTCGCCCACGGGGCTGTTTATACCCCGGAAGAACGACCCAAACATCGTCATATTCCGCGTCAGCGTGCCCGTAAGGACGCCGCTGAAATCGCGATGGTCGGAAGTCAATGACAAAGAGCCTGAATAAGTTGCGCCATCGAAGGGATCGGTCGAAGTTCCCACCGTGACGGTTAGTTGGTTGCTTGCCGCGCCAAAATTTACGGTATTGGTGAAATTACCACCGGCAATGTATTCGTTGCCGGCATTGCGGACATTGGCAATCACATGCCCAGAATAAGTCGCGGTGCCGCTGGTGGGTACGTCGCTGGCCGAAGGCGGACGCTGCCCGGCGACCCATAGCATCATGTGTCCACGATCCGTGATGACATTGCCGGAGACAGTGCGAGAATCGTCCATCGACCAGAAACCCCAGCGGGTATAGTCGCATTGGCAAATAGTTGTAGACGATCCGCCCACGCCAGTAGCGATGGCCTGTGCAAGATCGCCTTTAATGTTGACCATCGCTCCGTAAGAGCTATCGAGGGCAACGCCATTCACCGTCGAGACCGGATCCGTATTTCCTGAAG
This sequence comes from Alphaproteobacteria bacterium, assembly GCA_034668825.1. GTDB lineage: Bacteria > Pseudomonadota > Alphaproteobacteria > Rhizobiales > Xanthobacteraceae > CANKHA01. The sequence continues at coordinate 22,675 of JAXDOR010000236.1, forward strand.
GGCCTGTCCGCGCATCTCGCGCCGCGAAAGTGTCGTAGTCCAGATAGGCGCTCCGCGCGCGATCCACGGGATCCAGCGATCCAAATTGATATTGCGCAGTGCTCAGCGACGTGGCGCCGATGCTTGATGCTCTATTAGAAACGTTGAAGTTTGCCTGCATACGCGAGTCCGACGGATCAAGCTGTATGACGACGTCGCTCGGCGAATGCGTCGCGTTGCCGATAATAAAGCTCTGGGCCGTACCGGTCGTCGGATTCGATCGCATGATGCCACCGATATAGCCAGTCAGTGGCGCTCCGCTGGCGATCGTCTGCGTTGGCCTGGTGCTTCCGAGCCCGGAGGGCGTTGGGATTTTCTGCTCTGTTTGCGTGTAGGTGTAATCTTGACCCGCGTTTCCGTTACCGAGGAAAAAGTGCGGTGGGTTGGTGTTGTCGTATTGCTTCGTGGCGTTGTCGTAGTTGACGCCGTTGATCGTCGCGCTGGTCGGCAAGAAATCGCTATCGACGGTCACGTTCCCGGCTGGCGACGAAAGCGGCCCGCTGGCGCGTCCGATGCCTGAATTTGCCGCGCCTCGCCTTGTGCCGACGAAGCCCCCGCTTTGCACCAGCCCGCCGTTACCGTCGTCGAGGAAAGCGCCGGTGGCGACGAAGAACCAGGATGTTTGGCTCGTTCCCGTACCGGTGATGTTCAGGCCGAACTGCAAAAACCGGGCAACCGCGGGAGTCCCCGTGGAAGCTGGTCGATATCCCAATACCGGAGAGATGAAGAAATTGGTGGCCGGATCGGCAAAGGACTTCGGCAGATAAGGCGCGGCTGATGTCGAGTTGGTTGTGCTGTCGCCGCAGCATGGCGTCATGCTTAGCGCGAAAGGTAACGCACTGAAGTTCGCTGGTGGCGGCGGTGGCGGTGGCGGTGGTTACGGCGGCGAGCGGCCCCGCCGGGAGATGTTCCCCGCGACCTGCTCGCAGTGCGGGAAGGAGACGCAGGTGCCCTTCCAGCC
>JAXDOR010000237.1:0-28937 GCA_034668825.1 Alphaproteobacteria bacterium
CAACCTCGTTGACGTAAATAAGCGGCAGCCCTTGCTCGCTAATGCGGGCGACCACAACGTTCAGCCTGACCTCATCTTTATCGCCCCAATAGGGCGAGCCATTGGGTACGATGAGCAGTTCGGCGCCGGTTTCGGCGAGGCATTCCACCACCTCCTCGCGCCAAATATCCTCGCAGACTGGAATTCCAAGCCGAACGCCACGAAAGTTGATCGGGCCCGGCATCGGACCCGGCACAAACACGCGCTTCTCGTCGAACACACCGTAATTCGGCAGGTCGACCTTGAACCGCACCGCAGCGATCATGCCGCCATCGAGCAGGGTGACGGCATTATAAAGTTTTCCATCCTCGACCCACGGCGTCCCTACAACAATAGCAGGCCCTCCGTCGGCGGTTTCGCGGGCCAAGGTTTCGACGGCCGCCCGGCATTCCGATTGGAAGGCCGGCTTCAAGACCAAATCTTCGGGCGGGTAGCCAGCGATAAAAAGTTCCGGAAAGATCACCAGGTCGGCGCCGTCGGCTGCCGCTTGGGCGCGCGCGCGGCGCACCTTTTCCGCATTGCCGGAAACGTCACCGACAATCGGATTGAGCTGCGCGATAGTCATCGCGAGACGGTTTAAGGGCTGAGCGCTCATGATGCTCATCTAGCGCGTAGCCCATCAGGCGGCAATGCAATACCGAAGCCGGCTATTCGTCCAATGAGGCTGGACGCGAGATCATTGCTTTAATCGATCTCTGATCGATACAGAATTATTTGTAGAATTCAGAGTCCCGCCGCCACGGCTGCCGGCTTCGTCTTGGTCATTCGTTCCGCTTTGATCAGCTCCGCCAACAGAAAGGCTAATTCTATCGCCTGCTCGGCATTGAGCCGGGGATCGCAGAAGGTGTGGTAGCGATCATTGAGGTCCGCGTCGGTGATCGCGCGCGCGCCGCCCGTGCATTCAGTCACGTTGGTGCCGGTCATTTCCAGATGGACGCCGCCTGCATAGGTTCCCTCGGCGGCATGAACCTCGAAGAAGTGCTTCACCTCCTTAAGGATGAGCTCGAAGGGGCGGGTCTTGTATCCGCTTGCGGATGTAATGGTGTTTCCATGCATCGGATCGCAAGACCACACCACACGTTTCCCCTCGCGCTTCACGGCGCGGATAAGATTCGGCAGATGTTCCGTGACTTTGCCCGCCCCGAAGCGGCAGATAAGCGTGAGGCGTCCTGGCTCGTTGGCCGGATTGAGGATATCGATAAGCTTCAATAGGCCGTCTGCCGTGCTCGACGGACCGCATTTCAATCCGAGCGGATTTTTGATCCCGCGGCAGAATTCAATATGAGCGTGGTCCGGCTGTCGTGTCCGGTCGCCGATCCATAACATGTGACCGGACGTGCAGTACCAATCACCCGACGTGGAATCGACGCGCGTCATCGCCTGCTCATAAGGCAGCAGCAGTGCCTCGTGGCTGGTATAAAAGTCCGTGGTCTGAAGGTTGGAATCGATGGCGAAATCGAGCCCGCAGGCCTGCATAAAGCCAAGCGCTTCGGAAATACGGTTCGCCAGTTCGTTATAGCGCCGCGACTGCGGTGACTCCGTAACGAAATCCAGCATCCACTGATGCACATTGACCAAGCTGGCGTAGCCCCCTTTGGCGAAGGCACGCAGCAGGTTCAAGGTCGCAGCCGATTGACGATAGGCCTCGATCTGCCGCCGGGGATCGGGCATTCGCGCCGCCTCGGTGAACTCGATATCGTTGACGATGTCGCCGCGATAGGCGGGCAGCTCTTTTCCGTTCCGCACTTCAGTCGGCGACGTACGCGGCTTCGCAAATTGACCGGCAATACGCCCGACCTTCACCACCGGTGACGCGGCCGCATAGGTGAGAACCACCGCCATCTGTAAAAATGCGCGGAAGAAATCGCGGATATTGTCAGCGCCATGCTCGGCAAAGCTCTCGGCGCAATCGCCGCCCTGAAGCAGGAAACCCTCGCCGGCAGACACCGCGCCGAGCACCTTCTTGAGGCTGCGTGCTTCTCCCGCGAAGACAAGCGGCGGGAACGTCGAAAGCTGCTTTTCGACTTCCGCAAGCTTGTTCAGGTCCGGATAGTCCGGCACCTGGACGATGGGTCTTTTACGCCAGCTATCCGGCGTCCAACGCTCGGCCATGAGCCGATGCTCCGTAAGCTAAGGCCCTGCGACACGCGGCCTATTCCGAGGAAGGCTGGTTTATATACGACCAAAGCCACGGAAAGCCAGCCGTTTACGTGTCGGAGCGCTTGGCAGGCACCGAGCCGCAATCCCAGGTCATAAACTATCCGACGCTTTCCAGCCTAGCCGTGCTCGATTGTCATCGCCTTTTCGCGCATGGTGACGAGCTCCTCTGCGGCCGTCGGATGCACCGCGATGGTGGCGTCGAAATCCGCCTTGGTGGCTTTCATTTTGATCGCCACGCCGACCAACTGAATAATCTCGCTGGCGTCTGGCCCCACGATGTGACAGCCGACAACGCGGTCGGTGGTTCCATCCACGATAAGCTTCATGAATGACTTGGTGTCGCGCGCAGCGAGCGTTGCCTTCATAGGACGAAAGATCGTCTTGTAGATGTCGACCTTGGGAAAACGGGCGCAGGCTTGCCCCTCGGTCAAGCCGACCACCCCAACCTCCGGTTCTGAAAATACCGCGGTCGGAATGTTTTCGTGATCGATCGCGGTGGGTTTTGCTCCGAATACCGTATCCGCGAAGGCATGGCCCTCCCGGATAGCCACTGGAGTGAGATTGACACGATCGGTCACATCACCGACCGCGTAAATATGCGGTACCGAAGTTTGCGAGAATTGGTCGACGGCAATCCCGCCTTCCTTGTCCACATGCACGCCAGCGGCATCGAGGCCCAGACCCGAGATGTTTGGGCGCCGTCCAACTGCAAACATGACGCGGTCGGTCTCAATGACCGAGCCGTCCGACAGCGTGGTGAAGTAACCCTCCACGCTTGTTGTGATGTGGCTGACGGTTTTGCCGGTGACGATCCTGATGCCGCGCTTCGCCATTTCCGCGCTCAAATGCGCTCTCAAATCGTCGTCAAAACCCCGCAGGATGTTTTCGCCGCGGTATACCAAGGTCACTTTGGATCCAAGACCGGCAAAGATTCCGGCAAACTCCACGGCGATATAACCGCCGCCCTGAATCAGGATGCTCTTTGGCAGCTCAGGAAGATGAAAAGCTTCATTGGAGGAAATAACGTGCTCGACGCCGGGAATGTCATGGCCCGGACTCGGCGCTCCGCCTGTCGCGATGAGAATATATTTGGCGCTCACCCGCTTTCCGCTAGCAAGCAACACCGTATGCGCATCTTCCAATATCGCCCGGCTTCTAACGAGTTCGGCGCCCGACCGTTCGATCGCGGTGATGTACGCCCTTTCGAGCCGAGCGATCTCAAGATCCTTATTGGCGATGAGCGTTGACCAGTCGAAAGAAGGTTGCGGCACCGTCCACCCATAGCCGGCAGCATCAACGAATTCGTCGGCAAAACGGGCGGCGTACACGAGTAATTTCTTCGGGACGCATCCCCGGATGACGCAGGTACCCCCCACCCGATCCTCCTCCGCGACCATGACGCGCGCGCCATACTCAGCGGCAATGCGCGCTGCGCGCACGCCGCCTGATCCAGCTCCTATGACAAAGAGATCGACGTCGTAATCGGGCATTTACCTACCGGCCACTCGACGTGCCCGCGAACGAAAATTGAAAATCAAAGGTCGTGTCCCTTCTTCTTCATTTCAGCACGCATTTTCGTCATGACTTCGTCTGTGAGCTTGCTTGCCCATTGGTCGGCCGCAACGACGCTCTGATCCAGAATCTTTGGTTCATTGGCGATGATCTTCTGGCCGAGAGGGCTCTTATAGAAAGCGAGCGCGTCTTTAAGTTCCTGCTCGGTAAATTGCGAGGCATATAGCTTGACCACATCGTCCTTCAGCGCCACGAGCCTCGGATTCAAGTCGGTGACGAGTTTGGCGGAAACCTCGTTGAGATCTTTGCTGAGATTTGGATTCGTCTGAAGAAAGGATGCCTTCACGCGTTCGACGACGCCCGGAAGCATTGAATCGAACATATCGGCAGCACCTTTAACGGCGATCAATTCCCGAGCGGTTGCGAGCGCCGCCGCCGAAGGCGCCTGCGCTTGCGCCGTTCCGGCCAGACACATCAGGCCAAGCGCCACGATTGCCGCCCGGACACGTCCGTGTTGACGATAGACCATGGTAAACTCCCTTTCCGGATACAGATCAGCGCCGTTCGACAACGCGTATGCCGTCCTTGCCGGCAAGGATGACTGATTGCGCGATGCCTATGAATAATCCGTGCTCGACCACTCCCGGAATTGCGGCAAGCCGATTGGCAAGTGACTTCGGATCAGCGATCCGTCCCGGAGCAGCATCAAGAATCCAATGACCGCTATCCGTGACGAAAGCGTGGCCTTCCTTGTCCCGCCGGAGCAGGGCCGAACCAGGGGAACCGAAGGCCGCCATGGCTGCTTCTACCGCAAGACGCGTTGCGGCGAGGCCGAACGGCACAACCTCGATTGGCAATGGGAAGTGGCCAAGTGCAGGAACCCATTTGGACTCGTCGGCGATGACAATCATACGAGCCGAAGCCATAGCAACGATCTTCTCGCGCAGCAGCGCACCGCCGCCACCTTTGATAAGACTGAGGTCTGGTCCGATCTCATCGGCGCCATCAACAGTAACGTCGAGCTGCGGCGTCTCATCAAGTGTTGTAAGCGGGATGCCCAGCCGCTCGGCATCGGCACGCGTTGTCTCTGAAGTTGGCACCGCAACGACCTTGAGCCCGACCCGCACACTTTGCCCTAAAAGTTCGGTGAAATGCCGTGCAGTCGAGCCCGTGCCAAGGCCGATCCGCATTCCGGGGCGGATGAATTCCAATGCGCGAGCAGCGGCTACACGTTTCTGAGCTTCAATATCCATTGTGGTGCAAAACTTTCGATCCGGGTTCGCCGCCACTCTCTACTGTTGTTCCTGGGGAGGGGATAGCGAAAACGCGCCGTTCCTGACCTGGTATAGGCGCAAGACCCAGCCGTCATTCTTGCCATAAGGGCAGTCACCGGCTAGCCATCAAGACCATGTTAGCCCCCACTGTCGTTTTCGACCTCGACGGCACACTCGTCGATACCGCGCCCGACTTGGTCGATACCCTGAACATCATTCTGGCCCGGGAAGGCATGCCGCCGGTGCCGTTCGAGGTGGCGCGCAATATGATCGGCGGCGGCGCAAGGGTTCTGATCGAACGTGGCCTCAAAGCCGAAGGACGCAGCTGCAGCCCGGTAGAGATCAACCGGCTTTATAGTGATTTCGTCGCTTACTACGGCGATCACCTCGCCGACCGCTCGTGTCCCTTTCCTGGTGCGGTGGAGGCTATCGAACAGCTTGCCGCGCGCGGCTGCCGCTTCGCCGTTTGCACCAACAAGCTTGAGGGGCTGTCCGTCAGCCTGCTTCACGCGCTTGGCCTGTCTTCGCATTTCGCCGCCGTTTGTGGACAGGACACGTTTGGGGTGCAAAAGCCTAACGCAGAGATTTTGCTGCGCACCATCCGGCAAGCTGGGGGGAACCCTGCCCGGTCGGTCATGGTGGGCGATTCCGTCAATGATATCGATGTCGCCCGGGCGGCTAAGGTGCCGGTTATCGCGGTGGATTTCGGCTATAGCGAAACTCCCGTGGCCCAGCTTGGCCCGGATCGGATCATCGATCACTTCGACAAGCTGCCGGCTGCCGTTTTTGAGCTTATTCCTGAGTAAAACCCGAAGCACAGCTTCGTTCTTGATAAGACGGAGGAGCCAAAATGTCGGGAATCGCACGCATCTAGCGCCAGCCGTTAACTACAACCTACTATTTCATGTTTTGATATTCTTGAGCTGTGTTTTATTAAAGATGGCGGCGAGGGCCTTGATCGGGGGTTACCCGTCAAGTTTGTCGGGCGCGCACCCGGTTGCGCCCAAAACGCCTCGCTCGTATGCTTTTACCGGGGAAAGGCGGTCATTTACCGCCCAATGGATGGGTACCAACATGAGCCGAGTCATCGCCGTCGTGGCATGTGGCCTCACCCTTGCGGGATGCACGTCATGGTCGCCAAACCTTGATTTCATGAAACCCGCGCCCGCGACCGTAACAATGCAGTTCGAATCCGAGCCGCCGGGCGCCGAGGCAAAGACCTCCGTTGGGCAAAGCTGCCGTACCCCCTGCGCGCTTTCCATGGCGCCTGATAAAGAATTCGCGGTGACTTTCGCGCTCAACGGCTACCAACCGCAGACCGTGCCAGTGCAGATGGGACGGCCGGAGGATGCATCGCCGATAGACGCGGAGAACAGGCTCACGCCCAATCCGGTCTATGTCGAACTCGTGCCCGGCAAGCCTTCAGCGAAACGAGCGCCAGCGCCAGCTAGGAAGAAACCAGCGGCGGCTGGCACACCCGCCGCCGCAGCAGCAGCCGCGGCCCCCTGGCCAGGCGCCAGATAGCTCGGCGATCGCTTAAGCTAGCTATTCCCGAGCCTTCCTAGGCACGGCTGCACGTCCCCTGGACGTTGTGGCGGTTATCCGCCAGACTCCCCATCTATGGACTAGTACGGATTGGGAGCGAACGCCCGAACGGGCGTCGAATTAATGGGCATGATTGAAGGTTTACATCCCCACGATCGGAGTAACCTTGCTACGCCTACGCTGGTAGACCCATTCGGGCGCGCGATTTCTTATTTGCGCGTCTCCGTGACGGACCGTTGCGATTTTCGCTGCGTCTATTGCATGTCCGAAAACATGGCCTTCCTGCCCAAGGCTGATCTCCTGAGCCTCGAGGAATTGGACAGGCTATGCACCGCCTTCATCGTCAAGGGCGTGCGGAAGCTTCGGCTCACCGGCGGCGAACCCCTCGTCCGCCGCGGAATTATGACGCTGGTATCGTCGCTGTCGCGCCATCTCACCGCGGGCGCCCTCGACGAACTGACCCTGACGACAAATGGCTCTCAGCTTCCCAAATACGCAGCCGAGCTGAAAAGCTACGGTGTCGAGCGCATCAATGTTTCGCTTGATACGCTCGACCCCGACAAGTTCCGGGCAATCACCCGATGGGGAGAGCTGGACAAGGTTCTTGCGGGGATCGACGCCGCGCTCGCGGCGGGCTTACGCGTGAAGATCAACGCGGTGGCGCTCAAAGGGGTAAACGAGGAAGAGATGCCGGCGCTTGTCCATTGGGCCCATGGACGCGGCATGGATCTGACGCTGATCGAAGTGATGCCGCTCGGCGATGTCGGCGAAGGCCGCTTGGATCAATATTTGCCGCTGTCGATTGTGCGGGCACGGCTTGCGGAAAAATTCAGTTTGGAAGAGATCGACTATCGCACCGGAGGGCCGGCCCGCTACGCGCGGGTGAAGGAGACCGGCGGGCGCCTAGGCTTTATCACGCCGATGACCCACAACTTTTGCGAATCCTGCAATCGCGTACGAGTTACGTGCACCGGCACCCTTTACATGTGCTTGGGCCAAGAAGACGCCGCCGATCTGCGCGCTCCGCTACGCGCCTCGGAAGCCAATGACCTGCTCTACCGCGCCATCGACGAGGCTATTTTGCGCAAACCCAAGGGCCACGACTTCATCATCGATCGCCGCCATCAGCGCCCTGCCCTTACCCGCCACATGAGCGTCACCGGCGGCTAACGCCGATCCGCGGCGCTGTCTTGACCCAGAGGCTTGCTCCGGCGAGAACGTGCCCGAATAGCGGTGCGCAGCGGGTTTTCCCGCCGAGGGGATGGGACTGGTGAAGGGGCTGCTCCAGCTTAGTAGCTACATCGACCGGCTCAACGACAAATTCGGTGTCGTGGCGACCTGGCTGGTGCTGATTGCCTGTTTGGTCAGTGCCGGCAACGCCGCGAGCAGATACCTTTTCAGCGAGAGTTCGAACGGCTGGCTGGAAGTTCAGTGGTACATGTTCGCCGGCATGGTGCTGCTTGGCGGCCCCTATACGCTGAAGATGAACGAGCACGTCCGCGTCGATCTCCTCTACAGCATTGTTTCTGAGCGTAGGCGTATCTGGATCGACATCGTTGGCGGTTTTTTATTCCTGCTGCCGTTCTGCGCCATCCTCATCTATTTCACCTGGCCGTGGTTTATCGAGTCCTGGCGGATCAACGAAGCGTCCTCCAACGCAGGCGGCCTTATCCGTTGGCCGGTCAAGTTCATTCTTCCGCTCGGTTTCGCCTTGATGGCCCTTCAGGGGCTGTCAGAAATTGTCAAGCGCGTCGCGACGCTCAGGCGTTTGATTGATGCCGAGTTCGTCTACGAAAAGCCGCTGCAATGAGCTTGATCCGAGACAACATGGCGCCCCTGATGTTCGGGGGCATGGTGCTTTTCATGTTGATCGGTTATCCGGCGGCGTTCTCGCTGGCGGCAACCGGGTTGTTCTTTGGTTTTGCCGGGATTGAACTTGGTCTGATACGCCCGGACTTCCTCGGCAATCTGACTTACCAATTATTCGGCATCATCTCCAACGACCTTTTGCTGGCGATCCCATTTTTTACCTTCATGGGCGCGATCCTGGAGCGCAGTGGTCTTGCGGAGGACCTGCTCGATTCGATCGGTCAACTGTTCGGCCCCATGCGTGGCGGACTGTCCTATGCGGTGATTTTTGTCGGCGCCATCCTTGGCGCGATTACCGGCACCGTGGCCGCATCGGTTATCGCCATGGGCGTGATCTCCATGCGGCCGATGCTGAAATATGGCTATTCGACGCGCCACACGATGGGCGTCATCGCGGCATCGGGCACTATTACCCAGCTTATTCCGCCGTCGTTGGTCCTGATCGTACTCGCCGACCAGCTTGGCCGATCGGTCGGCGATATGTATGCCGGCGCCATTGGGCCAAGCATTATCCAGGTCGTCTTGTTCTGCATCTGGGTCTTCGTTGTCAGTATCGTGAAGCCCGAGGACGTGCCGGCCCTGCCGGCCGAAGCGCGCAGTCTGTACGGCTGGGCGCTGTGGGTAAAATGCCTGCGTGGCATCGTTCCGTCGCTTGGATTGATCTTTCTCGTGCTCGGCACGATTTTCATGGGGCTCGCCACGCCGACCGAGGCCGGCGCCATGGGCGCCGTTGGCGCGCTCGCTCTCGCCGCCTTCAACCGTACGCTCACCTGGCCGCTGCTCTATCAGGCCATGGCGACCACCATGCGCATCACCGCCCTGGTGGTTTATATTTTGATTGGCGCGCGTACCTTTAGTCTCGTCTTCCAGGGCGTCGGCGGGAAATTATGGATCGAGAATCTGCTCATAGCGCTGCCGGGAGGCCAGATCGGCTTCCTGATTTTCGCCAACGCATTCATTTTCATCATCGCCTTCTTCCTGGACTTCTTTGAAATCGCTTTCATCATTATCCCGCTGCTCGCGCCCGTCGCCAGCAAGCTTGGGATCGATCTGGTCTGGTTCGGCGTGCTGATCTGCGCCAACATCCAGACCAGCTTCATGCATCCGCCCTTTGGCTACGCACTGTTCTACCTGCGGGGGATCGCGCCACCTTCTGTGAAGAGCGCGGAGATCTACTGGGGAGCGGTCCCCTGGGTATTCCTACAACTCATCCTCGTTCTCATCATCATTCTCTGGCCGCAGTCGGTAACCTACTGGATCGGGAGCGACGCAAATGTCGTCCCTTCCAGCATCATCGAGCTACAACGCCCGGACTTGCCGCCGCCGTTCGATTTCAATGAAGCTCCAAAGATCGAGTGACCGGTTGGAAGCAATCACCCACGCGGGCGCGTGCGAATAAGATAATTATCGTAGCTATATTCGGCGACCTGCCACCACAGATATTGATCGTTGCGGAATGCCAAGGTCGAATCCCAGGCCTGCTTGAATGCTGGATTGGTTTCGGACACCTCGGCGTAAAGCTCGAGCGCTGCTTTTAGGCAAGCGTCCATGACCGAGGGCGGGAACGGCTTGAGTTGCACCCGCGCCGCCAGTAGCCGCTTCAACGCCGGCGGATTGACCGCATCGTATTTCGCCTGCATCCACGTATTGGCCATCTCCGATGCGGTGCGAACAATCGATTTGTAAGCAGGCGATAAAGATTCCCAGCTTTTCATGTTGATGAAGTTGTGCAGCATCGCGCCGCCTTCCCACCAGCCGGGATAATAATAATACGGCGCGACTTTGCTCAGCCCGAGCTTCTCGTCATCGTAGGGACCAACCCATTCGGCAGCGTCGATAGTGCCCTTTTCCATCGCCGGATAAATATCGCTGCCGGCAATCTGCTGAGCCACGACGCCAAGCTTCGCCAGGACGCGTCCGGCATATCCGCCGATCCGGAATTTCAGGCCCTTTAGGTCATTGGGATCATTGATCTCCCGGCGAAACCAGCCTCCCATCTGACAACCGGTGTTGCCGCAGGGAATGCCGTAAATGTTGTACTTCTTGTAGAACTCATTCATCAGCTCCATGCCGCCGCCAAAGAAAGCCCAGGCATTCTGCATGCGGCTATTGAGGCCAAATGGCACCGCGGTTCCAAAAGCGAATGTCGGATCTTTGCCGACGTAGTAGTAAGAGGCGGTGTGGCACATTTCGACCGTGCCATTGGTGACCGCATCGGCGGCTTGCAGTCCGGGTACGATCTCTCCGGCAGCAAAGACTTGAATTTGAAATTTGTTGTCCGTCGCCTCTGCCACGGCCTTGGCGAAAATTTCGGCCGCGCCATAAATGGTGTCGAGCGACTTCGGAAAGCTGGAAGTCAGCCGCCACTTGAGCGTCGGATTGGATTGAGCAATCGCAGGCTTGGCAATCGCCGTGGCGGCAAGGCCAGCTCCGCCTGCGGTAAGAAATTGGCGCCGCTTCATATGATGTCTCCGTTCCGATTAATGCTGCCGGCCGTTCATGCCTCGATGACGATTTTCGGCGCGGCGCGCCCAGCAGCGGGATCACCAAGCTGATCGCGAACCTTCTTTGCAATCTCCCGATAGATCGCGGCAAGCGGCCCGTCGGGTTCGGTCGCGACCACCGGCAGCCCGGCATCCGACTTCTCCCGGATGTCCATGTGCAACGGAATCTCGCCCAGGAACGGCACGCCCAGGCGCTCCGCCTCGCGCCGTGCGCCACCATGGCTGAAGATGTCCGCACGCTCGCCGCAGCTTGGGCAGAGGAAATAGCTCATGTTCTCGACAATGCCGAGGACCGGCACGTTGACGCGGCGGAACATGGCAATGCCGCGCCTCGCATCGATCAAGGCCAAATCCTGCGGCGTTGAGACGATGACGGCGCCTTTTAGCGGCACTTGTTGCGCCATAGTGAGCTGAGCGTCACCGGTGCCGGGCGGCATGTCGACCACCATGACATCGAGCGTGCCCCACTCCACCTCGCGCAGCATCTGCGTCAAGGCCGACATCACCATCGGGCCGCGCCAGATCATCGGCGTTTCCTCCTCGATGAGGAAACCGATCGACATCACGGTCAGGCCATAGCGCGTGATTGGTTTCAGCCGAGTGCCACCGAGGGTCTGGGGCCGCTCTCTGATGGAGAGAAGCTTCGGCATCGAAGGGCCGTAGATATCCGCGTCGAGAATGCCGACCTTGAGCCCGAGGTCGCGCAAGCCCAGCGCAAGGTTGACCGCAGTCGTCGACTTGCCAACCCCGCCTTTGCCCGAGGCGACGGCGATAATCGCGGCAACGCCTTCGGGAGCTTGCGCAGATTGCGGGGCATGACCTCCACCAGCCGCCGCAGCCGCGGGTGGTCGCCCGGGGATACCCGCGCGTGCCGCGGGAGTAGACTGCGGGGCGCGGCTCGCACCGGCACCGGCAGAACGCTCGGCGGTGAGCGCGACCAAAACCGATTGCACCCCCGGAATAGCGCGCACCGCATCCTCGGCGCGCTTACGCACCGGTTCCCAGGCTTTCACGGCAGCGGCATCGACGCTGATCGAGAAGAATACCTTTGCGTCACTGACCACGACCTCGGACAGCGTGCCGGTCTGCGGTAGCGGCGTGCCGTCGGGACCCGGGACCTGGGCCAGTGTTTCGAGTATCTGTTCCTTGCTCAGCGCCATCCGCATCTCCTGCGAACCGGTCTTGCCGGTCGTCTCGCCTTTACCATACGCCGCCCGGTCCGCCGATGTCATTGCTGCGATGGCGGTTGACGTGCCATCTGGCCCGTCGCAATGAGGGCGGCGAGATCAAGGAGGAAACCATGGCGAAAGTGGCATTTCTGGGCTTAGGCGTCATGGGCTATCCCATGGCCGGCCATCTCAAGAATAAGGGCGGCCAGGACGTCACGGTTTACAACCGCACCGCCGCCAAGGCCGAGAAATGGGTCGCTCAACACGGCGGAAAACGCGCCGCGACGCCACGCGCAGCCGCCGAGGGGCAGGACTTTGTGATGGCCTGTGTCGGCAACGATGCCGACCTGCGCGAGGTCACGCTCGGAGCCGACGGCGCCTTCGCCGGCATGAAGAAGGGCGCCGTATTCGTCGATCACACCACCGCTTCCGCTGAGATCGCACGCGAGCTTTATGCCGAGGCCTCCAAGCGCGGTTTCGATTTCATCGATGCCCCGGTTTCCGGCGGCCAGGCCGGTGCTGAGAAGGGGGCGCTGACGGTGATGTGCGGCGGCGGCGAGGCGCCCTTCACCCGCGCCCAGGTGGTGATCGCCGCTTATGCCAAGGCCTGCAATCTCATGGGCGCTTCCGGCTCCGGCCAGTTGGCAAAAATGGTCAACCAAATTTGCATCGCCGGCCTGGTGGAAGGGCTCGCGGAAGGCCTGCATTTCGCCAAGCGCGCCGGCCTCGATATGGAAAAGCTGATCGCAACCATCTCCAAAGGCGCGGCGCAGTCCTGGCAGATGGAAAATCGCTACAAGACCATGGCGGAAGGCAAGTTCGACTTTGGCTTCGCCGTCGATTGGATGCGCAAGGACCTCGGCATCTGCATGGCGGAAGCGCGGCGCAACGGCGCGCACCTGCCGGTGACCGCCCTGGTGGATCAGTTTTATTCGGAAGTGCAGAAAATGGGCGGCAAGCGCTGGGACACGTCGAGCCTGATGGCGCGGCTGGAACGGTAGGCGCTGACTTCAGGCCTTGGCACTCGGGCGCGCGGATATCTCCGCATGCCACCGCCGTAGATTCATGAACTCCTCGGGCACCGTGAGCTTCGCCGGTTTCATGAAATCTACCGCAACAAGACCCGTGATGTCGGCCACGGTGAAATCCTCGCCGGCAACAAAGCGACGGCTCTTCAACTCACTATCCAGGAAAGTAATGAAATCCGCGATGCGTGGCTTGTTTGCTTCGGCCCAGGCCGGTACCTGCGGCACTTCCATCTCTTTCATTGCCGGGTGAGTATTGCGGAAGACGTGCGAGATAGGAAACAGCAAATGCAATTCCAGGCGACGGTTCCACATTTCAATGCGCGCCGCCTCCAGCGCATCGCGCCCGAACAGCGGCGGCTGAGGATTTAGCTCCTCGAAATAACGGCAGATCGCAATCGACTCCGTGATGACGCTGCCGTCGTCCAGCACAAGCGCGGGCAAACGCTGCAGCGGGTTGACGGCCGTATAGGCGGGCGATTTCTGCTCCAACGCACCAAGGTCGACCGGCACGATCGGCACCGAAATCCCTTTTTCCGCCAGAAAAATGCGCACACGGCGCGGATTGGGCGCCCGGCCGCCGTCATAGAGCTTCATGCCCCTCTCCTGCTTCCGCGCACGTGGTCTCCCGACATTGGTAAGCCCTGCAACAAAGGGACTTTCGGCTACATGGCGACCGGCGTCGGTCATTAACCATTCGTCAATGGTCCGACGCCCGCAATGGGAGACATAAGCCCACATTTCTGCGCCGGCTTAAGCGCGCCCTTAAGGAATTTGCGACAGTTTTGGCTCGATTTGACGTGCCCTGTAAACCCGTAGCGCTCAGGAACGGATGTCGAGCGAAACACGCGACATGGCTGCGCTCACCGACACGTCGGCGACAAAACGCCGGCGCGCGGCGGCGCAACGCGTGCGCGAAGCCCGCGACCGGCTAACATCGACCACCGGAACGCGGCCCGCCTTCGACTATGAGCTGCTGCGTCAATTCGCGCAGAACCGATTGTCAGCTTCACTGGTCATCCTCTTGCTGGTGGCCACAATCGGATTTCTGTCGGGGCTCTGGACGGGCGCTGTAAACGCTGGAATTTGGACCGCCGCGATTCTTTTGATCCACGCCATTGTCGTCGCCAAATGCAAGCAATTCCTCAATGAAACACCAGGCAAGGCGAATATTCGGGCATGGCGTGTGCGTTTCATCATGCTCGATCTTTTCTTCGGATTGGCGTGGATGTTTATCCTGCTACACCCCGTCGGGGTCGATGAAGAATCCGCCACCTTCATGCTGTTCGTGATGCTGCTCGTGGTCGCGGTGTCGAGCATGCTGTCCTCAAGCCTGCCGATCGCGGTCTTCGCCGCGACAGTACCGGCAACGGCGGCGATTGCCCTTAACTTCCTTTTCCGCGGCACAATGCGCGACTACATTTTGGCCGCGATGGCGGTAACCGCTCAGGGCTATTTCGCCCTCCTCGCCCATCGCCTCTACACCACCACGCTGGCGACATTGGAAGCCCGCGCGGAGAAAGACGCACTAATCGGGGAGCTGGAGCAGTCCAAAGCAATTTCCGACGAGGCACGGGGGCGCGCCGAGGCGGCGAATATCGCCAAGTCGCGCTTTCTCGCGCAAATGAGCCATGAGTTAAGAACGCCGCTGAACGCCATCCTCGGATTTTCCGAAGTGATGAGTGGAGAAATATTCGGGACTCACGCGGTGCCGACCTACAAGGAATACTCTGCTGACATTCACAACTCCGGTGTCCACCTGCTCAATCTGATCAACGAAATCCTCGATCTATCCCGTATCGAGGCAGGGCGCCATGAACTCAATGAAGAACCTGTTTCACTCACGGCCGTCGTTGAGGACTGTCATCATCTCTTGACGTTGCGCGCAAAGAACCGCGGCATCACCATCCACGAACTGTTCGAGCCCGAGTTGCCGCGATTGTGGGCGGACGAACGGGCAATACGCCAGATCTGCCTGAACCTCTTATCCAACTCCATCAAGTTCACGCCTCAAAGCGGCGAGATATGGCTGAAAGTGGGTTGGACCGCGTCCGGCGGCCAGTACATGAGCGTGAAGGACACGGGTTCCGGCATTGCCGAGGAGGAGATTCCGATCGTGTTGGCCACGTTCGGGCAAGGTTCCAATTCGATCAAATCGGCCGAGCAAGGCGCAGGTCTCGGGCTGCCCATTGCCAAAAGCCTCGTTGATCTTCATGGCGGCACCTTCACGCTCAAATCTAAGCTGCGCATCGGCACCGAGGTAATCGTCACCTTTCCGCCGGAGCGGGTTGTCGCGGCCCTTGGCCCACTTAACGGCGGCGCGCCGCCCCTCCAACCGTCCGCAGAAAAGCCGCAACCGCGTAAGCGGCTCTTCCGCTTGCGGGCCTGAAACGTCGGTTGCGCCGATTGCCTTCCCCGCCGCGCGCCTTATCTTGCCTTCCGATTCCTGATGAGGATAAGTCATGGCGACTGTCGCAAGCCCCTGCACCAAAATTTGTATTATCGAGCCGGTTAGGGGGTGGTGTCTTGGCTGCGGACGCAATCTTGTAGAGATCGAACGCTGGGCCGCGTTTTCGGACGACGAACGCGCGCGCGTCGTATCGGGATTGGCGCAGCGCCTTGCCGCGATTTCGCTGCCGCGGCCTGCACATGCTCACAGCCGCAAGAATCAAGTGTTGTAAGGTTTGATGCGCAACCGTCTCCTCTGGATTTTGCTGATCGGTCTTGTGCTCGCGCTTATCGTTCTTGTCGTGCGTCACAACGCGGGAACGGTCGGCAGCTTCACTACGCAGGAATTCTCATCGCTAGCGGTCGACGTCGCTATTGCTGTTTTTGTCGGGGTCATGGTGCTGGCTCTGTTCCACGAGCGCATTTCACGAGCGTTTGAAGCTGCTTTGCTCTGGACTGTGATCGCGCTCATCCTGGTGGTCGGTTACACATACCGCGCGGAATTACAGCAGGTCGGAGACCGGGTTCTCAGCGAGCTTATTCCGGGGCGCCCGGCAACGCGAGGACTGACGGTGGAAATTGCTCGCGGGCGCGCTGGCGATTTTTCTGTGGCGGCCCAAATCAACGGAGCGCGCGTCCCGATGGTGCTCGACAGCGGTGCAAGCGCGGTTGTGCTGACGCAAGAGGCGGCAAAGGCGGCGGGTCTACCGCTGGAGGTTCTGCATTACGACATCAACGTAGACACAGCGAACGGCCGCACCCGGGCAGCTTCCGTCACCATCGACCGGATTGCCGTCGGCAACATTGTCGAGCGCTCGGTATCGGCGCTGATAGCGCCGCCGGGCCAGCTAAAAACCAGCCTTCTCGGGATGAGTTTCCTCAATCGGCTGGAAAGCTGGGAAGTGCGCGGCGACAAGCTGGTGATGCGGAGCTATCCCTGAAGGGAAAATCCTCTTAGCCAACCAGGCTTGCGACGAAGCGCGCCGACACCAGCAGCAGGAAAATTCCGAAGGCGATTTCCAGCCGCCGTTTTGACAGGGCATGAGCGAGCCGGACGCCATAGGACGCGGTGAAGCTCGAGACCGGCGCCATCAGCGCGGCGGCCACCAGCGACACGAAACCAATCGACAGCGGCGGCAACAGCGCCTGGTGCGGCAAGCCTGCGAGCATGTAGCCCGCCGTGCCTACGATCGTAATCGGGACGCCCACGCCAGCGGACGTGGCTACAGCGTTATGGATAGGTTTGCCGTAGAGCGTCAGCACCAGATTGGACACCGAACCACCGCTCACGCCCATAAGGGATGAAGCAAGCCCGACAAGAAAGCCGTAGCCGCTCATGGCGGCACGACCCGGCAGTTCGTCGCCCAGTTTCCAGCTGTCGCGGCCAAACAAAAGCTTGCAGGCGACGAGGCTCGCGATGACAACGAAGGCGACTTTGAATATTGCGCCGGGTGCAAAAGCAGCGGCTGCGGCGCCAACCGCGACGCCAGCAATGGCCGGAGCCGTCCAAATGCGGACCACGTCTTGAATGACGGCATTTCTTGCGCGATGGGCCATATATGAACTCACCGTCGTGGGGATGATGATCGCCAGCGACGTTCCGATGCACAGTTGCATCCGTACCTCGTCGGATACGCCAATGACGCGAAACACTTCATAGAGCACCGGGACGATGATGCCGCCGCCGCCGATGCCGAACAGCCCGGCGAAAACGCCAGTGATGGCCCCGGCGACGATGATGATAGCCGCGAGCCAAGCCAATTCGCTGATGGTGACTCCCAACACAGGCGTGCTCCTAAAGCGGGCTTGAGCGCCGAGGACGCAAATTAAGCGGCAGCACAATCGGACGTGTCGGAAGAGCTATCCCGTACCAACGCCAGCGCTTCAACGAGCACGTTTGCGTCTGCGCCCGGTTTCACCGCCTCGGTCGCGAGATGCCGGCGAAAGGCGCGGGCGCCCGGCACCGCGCGGAACAGACCATGGATATGACGAGTAATGGAGTGAAGCCGCGTGCCGCGCGCTAGTTCGCGTTCGACGTAAGGGACAAGCGCCTCCGCCACCGCGCGAGGTGAAGCATAGCGCGAAGGCTCGCCAAACAGCAGCGGATCGACGTCAAGGAGGCGCCACGGCTCTTGATAGGCAGCGCGGCCCATCATCACGCCATCGACGTGGCGCCTGTGAGCGACCGCTTGCTCAACAGTGGTCACTCCACCATTGATCATGATGTCGAGGCCGGGATGGGCGGCCTTGAGCCGGTAGACGCGTTCATAATCAAGCGGCGGAACTTCGCGGTTTTCTTTCGGCGAGAGGCCGGCGAGCCAAGCCTTGCGGGCATGCACGATCAGGGCATCGGCCCTGGCCGTCTCGACCGCGCATGTCAGTTCTTCTAACGCTTTTTCCGGGTCCTGCTCGTCGATACCGATGCGGCATTTGACCGTCACCGGCACTCGAACGGTCGATTTCATGGCGGCGACGCAGTCGCCGACCAGAGCCGGCTCCGCCATCAGGCAAGCGCCAAAGCGCCCCTCCTGCACCCGGTCCGACGGACAGCCGACATTGAAATTGACCTCGTCGTAACCAAATTCTTCCGCGATACGCGCGCACTCCGCCAGCGCACGTGGATCGGAGCCGCCAAGTTGGATCGCAACCGGATGTTCGGCCGTGTCGAATTTCAGCAGCCGGTCGCGATCTCCATGAATAATCGCAGCCGTCGTCAGCATCTCGGTGTAAAGAAGGGCACGGCGCGTGAATAGGCGATGGAAGAATCGGCAGTGCCGGTCCGTCCACTCCATCATCGGTGCCACGGAAAATCGTCGTGACAATCGGATATCGTCTTTAAGGGTGGTCACGGCCCTCACATGGCGCAGAATGAGGCCACCGGCAAGCCGGTCGGCGCCGGGACGCCGCATTGACGCCTAGCGCCGGCCCGGTTAACCGGACGTGGCATCAGGAGCCGAAAATTGAACGAGAAGGAAAGCGCCGCGCTGGGGTCTATTGCCGCTTCGGCCGGGCTGACGGTCGCCAAAGGTGTGGTCGGGATTTTGTCCGGCTCGCTCGCCCTCCTTTCGGAGGCTGCGCACTCGTTGATCGATTTCGCCGCGACGGTGATGACTTATTTTGCGATACGCATTTCCGGTAAACCGGCCGACGAGGAACACCACTACGGCCATGGCAAAGTCGAAAGCGTCTCCGCATTGGCGGAAACCGCATTGCTATTCCTGCTTTCCGGCGTGGTGATTTGGGAGGCTGTGAAGCGCCTGTTGGGAGAACACGGCGAGGCGGTCGAGGCAACGTTATGGGCCTTCGCCGTGATTATCGTTTCCATCGTCGTCGATTTTTTCCGCGCCCGCCTGCTCTATCGAGTCGCCGCGGAAACATCGAGCGAGGCCCTTGAAGCCGACGCGCTGCATTTCGGTTCCGACATGTGGTCGTCATTTGCGGTGCTGATCGGGCTCGGCGGGGTCGCCATGGGTTTTCCCTGGGCTGACGCGGCTGCGGCGCTGGTGGTCGCGGTATTCGTGTGCCTGGCCGGCTGGCGCCTTGGCCGGCGCACTATCGATACCCTGACCGATACGGCGCCTGTGGGCATCGCCGATGAAATTACCGCGGCGGCTCGCAGGGTATCAGGCGTTGTAGCCGTCGAACGCGTACGTGCCCGGCCGGCCGGCGACAAGTTGTTCGTTGACCTAGCTGTGGTGGTTAGCCGCACGCTTCCCTTTGACCGCGTCTCGATCTTGAAGAACGAAGTGGCAGACGCGATCAGCCATGCCATCCCGGCGGCGGAGGTGATCGTCGCCACTGAGCCCCGCGCGCTCGACGATGAGAGTGTGCTCGAACGCGTTATGGTCATCGCACGGAATCAGGCGCTTGCCGTTCACCACATCACCGTCCATTCGATCGGTGGACGCCTCGCGGTCGCCCTCGATCTCGAAGTGGCTGGAGAGCTCACACTTGGAGAGGCCCACGAGATCGCCAGTCGGCTGGAGAGCGCGGTATGCGCGGAATTGGGTGCGGATGTCGAAGTGGAGACTCACATCGAGCCGCTGCAGGCCTATGGAGTCGCTGGCCGGGAGGCGAATGTGAGCCGGATCAAGGAAGTGCAGGCTGCGTTGAGTGAAATTGTCTCCCAGCCTGGTCCGCTCCGGGATGTGCACGATGTGCGCGTCCGCGAAACTGCCGAGGGCGAGATCGTGAATTTCCATTGCCGCGTCGATCCGGAACTAACCGTCCAGACGGTTCACGAAAAGGTTGACGAGGTTGAACGCGCGTTACGGCGGCGGTTACCGGCCATCAAGCGGGTGATCGGTCATGCTGAGCCGATGGGGTGAGCGGCGATGCGTACTGAACAAGCCCGCCCTGTCCGCCTGCAGGACTATCGTCCGCCGGATTGGCTCGTCGACACTGTCCATCTCGACATATCCTTGCATCCAACAGCCACCCGGGTACGTGCTGCTCTGACCTTGAAACCTAACGCCGTGGTCGCTGCGCCTGCTTCGGTCGTACTCGACGGCGATGGTCTCAATTTGGTTTCCATTGCGATCGACGGCGTACCGCTTGCGCCCGAGCATTACGTCGCCACTCCAAACAACCTCACCATTTCGCAAGCGCCGCCGCGACCCTTTCGCCTCGACATCGAAACTCTGGTCAATCCCTCGGCCAATACCCAGCTCTCGGGCCTTTACCGCTCGAGCGGGACTTATTGCACTCAATGCGAAGCCGAAGGTTTCCGCCGCATCACCTATTTCCCTGATCGGCCGGACGTGATGGCGGTCTACACCACCCGCATTGAGGCTGATAAAGCCGAAGCGCCGGTGCTGCTTGCCAACGGCAATCTCGTTGCCCAGGGCGAAGTAGCCGGAACGTCGCGCCATTTCGCCGTTTGGCACGATCCGTTCCCAAAGCCGTCCTATCTCTTTGCTCTGGTCGGCGGCGCGCTTGGCTGCGTGGAAGACACCTTCCGCACAATGTCTGGCCGTGAGGTGGCGCTGAAAATCTACGTCGAGCCCGGCAAAGAGGATCGCTGCGATTACGCAATGGACGCGCTGAAGCGCGCCATGCGCTGGGACGAGGAGACATTTGGCCGCGAATACGACCTCGACATTTTCATGATCGTTGCGGTGTCGGACTTCAACATGGGAGCGATGGAGAATAAGGGCCTCAACGTCTTCAACGATAAATACGTGCTGGCCTCGCCGCAGACCGCCACCGACAGCGACTTTGCCGGCATCGAAGCGGTGATCGCGCACGAGTATTTTCACAATTGGACCGGCAACCGCATCACCTGCCGCGACTGGTTTCAGCTCTGCCTGAAGGAAGGGCTGACGGTGTTCCGTGACCAGGAATTCACGTCCGATCAGCGCTCGCGGCCGGTCAAGCGCATTTCCGACGCAAGGCTGCTGCGCGCCCATCAGTTCGTGGAAGACGCCGGTCCACTCGCCCATCCGGTGCGGCCCGAGCTCTACCACGAGATCAACAACTTCTACACCGCCACCATCTACGAGAAGGGCGCCGAGGTGGTGCGGATGCTGAAGGTTCTGCTCGGCTCCGAGAAGTTCCGCGCCGGCATGGACCTCTACTTCTCCCGGCACGACGGGCAGGCCGCCACCATTGAACAGTTCATCCAGTGCTTCGCCGACGTGAGCGGACGGGATCTCAAACCTTTCATGCGCTGGTATTCACAGGCCGGCACGCCTGAAGTTGCGGTGAATGGTGATTGGGATGCTGAGAAGAAAACCTATCGCCTCGAGGCTGCGCAGAAAGTGCCCGCCACGCCAGGACAACCGATCAAAGAGCCGATGGTCATTCCGTTTGTGGTTGGTCTGCTTGGTCCCGACGGCAGCGAGTTTCCGCTTATAGCCGCAGACGGAAAGCTCACTGAACACGGCGTTCTCACCTTGTCCCGCTCGGTCGAAACCTTCGTTTTTACTGGCATCGGCGCGCGGCCGGTACCCTCGCTCAATCGCGGCTTTTCAGCACCTATCAAACTGGTTGCCAACATATCCGCGGAGGAGCTTGGTTTCCTGGCGGCTCATGACAAAGATCCGTTCAATCGTTGGCAAGCCGTGCAGACGCTCGCGACTGGGATTCTCGTCGAGCATGTGGCAGCGCTGCGCTCAGGCGGCACGGTGCCTGCGACCGACAGTATTATTCATGCGCTCGAGCAGATTTTAACCGAGACCCAGCTCGAACCGGCATTTGTCGCGCAGACGCTGGTCCTGCCGCTGGAAGCCGATATTGCGCGGGAAATCGGTCGCGACATTGATCCCGACGCGATCTTGTCCGCGCGCGTCGCATTGCGTGCTGCGATCGGCCAAAACCTCCGGCCTCTGCTATCTGAAACTTATAGTCGGATGGCCGATGCTGGGCCGTATTGTCCTGACGCCGCAGGCGCCGGGAAGCGTTCCCTCAAAAGCATGTGTCTGGACCTGCTCACCGCGGACGGGAATGCCGCGGCGATCGATCTCGCCGCCCGTCAATACGAAGCCGCGAATAACATGACGGATCGCATCGCCGCGCTGGCCACGCTGTCGCTGCACGATGTTCCGCAGCGCACCCAAGCGCTCGAGGACTTCTACAGCCGTTATTCCGGCGACCCGCTGATCATCGACAAATGGTTTGCGCTTCAGGCGGGGATTGCGGAACCAGGCACGCTGGCGAGAGTACGCGCCCTGACAACGCATCCTGCCTTTTCTCTTTCCAATCCCAACCGCGTCCGCGCTTTGATCGGTGTGTTCGCGCAAGGAAATCCGACACAGTTTAACCGCGCCGACGGCGAAGGCTACGATTTCGTCGTTGAAAACGTGCTCGCACTCGATGAGAAGAATCCGCAAGTCGCTGCACGGCTTCTTTCCGCTTTCAAAAGTTGGCGGGCGCTTGAGCTACAACGGCAAACGTTGGCCCGAGCTGCCCTGCAGCGCGTTACCTCCGCTCCTACCCTCTCGCGAGACGTCGGTGACATCGTTCAGCGGACCTTGGCCGAGCCGACCTGACAGCGCTTAAGCCAGCTAATCAGCCAACGGCATGATTTCGTTCCTCTAATTGCGCTGCGTCGCTTTTCCGGCTTGCGCCAAAAAAGCTGTGTGGCAATGCAACGTAAATATTGACTCACAGACTCTCGACAAATCCTAGCGATTCGATTCCAATCGGAAGTGATTCGGAGGGAGCGCTACATCCTTCCAATCAAGGGCGGACGGGGAACTAATCCAAGCGGAGGTCAGGATGGCGCGCGCCGAGGCGGCGAGTGCGTCTGCACGTCCCGATTCTATCAAGGGACTTGCGCAATCGATCGCCAA
Organism: Alphaproteobacteria bacterium; assembly: GCA_034668825.1. Lineage (GTDB taxonomy): Bacteria > Pseudomonadota > Alphaproteobacteria > Rhizobiales > Xanthobacteraceae > CANKHA01. The sequence continues at coordinate 22,838 of JAXDOR010000237.1, forward strand.
GCCGGCGTATCGGCGGCTGCTGACCGCTGAACCCGCGCTACGCCGCGCCGTGCCGACGCTGATCATTGCATTCCTCGCCACCATCTGCGTCGGCGCCATGATGCAGGTGCTTGATCACAAGCGCCAGGCCTTCAGCGGCGCCGCCATCGACATTGAAGCGGTCGCGGAGATTGCCGCCGGACGGCTCAACCTTTCCCCGGACAACGCGATTCAACACGCCGGAGATGTTCTTCGGACAGCGCTGCCGTCGTGGGGGACGGCAGCCAACCGCCGCGTGCTGCTGACCAATGCCGCCGGCAAGGTGATCGCGTCTGCCCCTGACGACTTCGCCTCGGTCGGCCGTCCACTCCTGGATATCCTTGGTCCCGGTCAGCCGTTGACGACATTTGGCTCCGACGCCGGCGTTCTTGAAGTCATCCTGGCCGATGGCGTCTCGGCGCTGGCCACCGTCCATATGTTGAAGGCGCCGTTCGGCCAGCTTGCGGTGATTCAGCCGCGCACGGATGCGCTCTCGAACTGGCGCTCCGACACGACGCTGACGATAACGTTGTCGGCGACAACCGGATTTGTGGTTCTCATTCTTGGCTTCGCGTTTCACTGGCAGGCGACGCGGGCTCGTGAAGCCGATGTGATCTATGAGGCGGTCCGCGGCCGCATCGATACGGCGTTGAATCGCGGCCGCTGCGGCTTATGGGATTGGGACCTCGCCCGCGGCCGTATTTATTGGTCGCATTCGATGTTCGCCATCCTTGGACTCGAGCCGAGGGACGATTTGCTGATCTTCGGCGAGGTCAGCGCGCTGGTGCATCCGCAGGATATCAAACTCTACGAGGTCGCCGCGCAGCTCGCGGAAGCTAAAACGCAGTCGATCGATCATGCATTCCGCATGCGTCACGCGAACGGCAGTTGGGTATGGCTTCGGGCGCGGTGCGAGTTGGTGCGGCAGGACGGCGAGACCGGCGTTCACCTGATCGGGATCGCCGTCGATATCACCGAGCAAAAAAATCTCGTCGAGAGAACGGCTGCTGCGGACTTGCGGCTGCGCGATGCCATCGAGACCATACCCGAGGCCTTTGTCGTCTGGGATGCTGAAAACCGCCTCGTCCTCTGCAATTCGAATTTCCAAGAGCTGCACAATCTTCCCGACGACACCGTCGCCGCGGGCACGCCCTACGAAACCGTCGTCGCCGCCGGGCGCAAGCCCGTCGTCCGCAACAGGATCAGCAGCGGCGACCATCCCCTTCCCGGGGCGCGCACCTTCGAAGCTCAGCTTGATGATCGCCGTTGGCTGCATATCAGCGAGCGGCGCACCAAGGACGGGGGGTATGTCTCGGTCGGTACCGACATCACGGCGCTAAAGCTGCACGAAGAAAAGCTGATGCAGAGCGAGAAGCGGCTGATGGCCACCGTTTCGGATCTGCGTAACTCGCAGCAGACACTCGAATACCAGACTCAGCAGCTTGCCGATCTGGCGGAGAAATATGCCGAGGAGAAAACCCGCGCCGAAGACGCCAACCAAGCCAAATCCAAATTCCTCGCCAATATGAGCCACGAGCTGCGCACCCCGCTCAATGCCATCATCGGCTTTTCGGAAATCATGGAATCGGGCATGTTCGGGTCGCTCGGCGCCGACAAATACCATGAATATTGTCGCGACATCCGCGAAAGCGGGCAGTATCTGCTCGAAGTCATCAACGATGTTCTCGACATGTCGAAAATCGAGGCCGGCCGGATACGCCTCGATTTCGAAGACCTTGAACTCGACTGCATTCTTGCCGATGCCATGCGCGTCGTCTCTGCGCGCGCGCAGGACAAGCATCTGACCTTGTCGGCTGAAGTGGCGCCCGCAATACATTTCGATGCAGATCGGCGAGCGCTAAAACAAATCGCTCTGAACTTGTTGTCCAACGCCGTGAAGTTCACGCCGATAGGCGGCCGGGTCACGGTCCGTGGCCGCTTGTCCGGCAATGCGATCACCATGGCCATCGAGGATACCGGCATCGGCATCGAGAAGGATGCGCTGAGAAAGCTCGGAAGGCCGTTCGAGCAGGTCGAGAGCCAGCTTACCAAGAGTCATCAAGGATCGGGCCTCGGCCTTTCAATCGCCAAGTCGCTCACCGAGCTTCACGGCGGAAGGATGCGTATCCGTTCGACGCCAGGAGCCGGCACGATGGTGGTGATACGCCTGCCGCAAGGGCCGTTGCGAAGCAGGAAGATCGCCGACCCGTTGCCGCCAAAAGGAGAGCCCAAGCGGCGTTCCGGAAAACGCATGGCACGGTCGAGAAATATCTAAGCTCTCTTGCCCAGAATTCGGACAAAGCTCTCGCGAACCCGCGTCTGCGTTTCCCTCATATGAGCGTCCAATGTGGTGAAATCGGGCAAGTCCGCGGCCCGCGCCAGCAGTCGAAGCAATCCTGCTTCTGCCTTTTTCGGATCGAACGGGCCGGCAAGGCAAAGCCGCAGAATTTGCGTCAGGTTTTGATATAGCCGCACCGCCGGCCGAAGCACTTCCACCTCTTCGGCAGGCAGCACGCCAAGCCGCCACGCCTTGTCGAGCACTTTTGCCGTCGATGTGTCGAGGATATCGGGGTGGTCGGCGGCATGGATGAGTTGCAGAAATTGCGCGATGAATTCGATATCCACCAACCCACCGGCGGCAAATTTCAGATCCCAGCGATTGGCCTCTCCCTTTTCGGCGGCGATCGCCGAGCGCATTTCGATGATGTCGCCTGCCACAGCCTCGGCATCTCTCCGCCGGCATAGAACCGCGCGGATCACGCTCTCCACTTTGCTGCCGAATGCCAGTGACGCCGAGACGACGCGCGCGCGCGTCAGCGCCATGTGCTCCCAGGTCCATGCCTCGTGCTCTTGATAGCTCTCGAAGCCGCCGATTTGCGTAGCAAGCGGGCCGGAGCGCCCTGAGGGTCGCAGACGCATATCGACCGGATAGAGCACGCCGTAGTTGGTCTGGACGGTCAGCGCATTGATGAGACGTTGCGTCAGGCGCGCAAAATATTGGCTACCATAGAGCGGCCGGGGACCGTCGGATTCCGGAAATTCGCCGTCGAAATCATAGACGACGATGAGATCGAGATCGGAGGTCGCCGTCATCTCCCGGCCGCCGAGCTTTCCCAGGGCGAGGAGCGCGCTTGCTTGGCCGCGTAGCCGGCCGTGAACCTCGGCGAACTTCTCCTCCACCGCCCGGTGCAGCGCACGGATTATGACGTCGGCAAGCCGCGCGAAAGCCTCTCCGGCCTGCTCGGCGGAAACGGTCTCGGACAAAATCCGGGCACCGATAAGGAACATGTGTTCCTGACCGAACATACGGATGCGGTCGAGGAAGTCTTCGTACGAAGTCGCCTGTTGCAGCGCTTGCCCGAGCTCGGCGGCAAGCTTGGGCTCATCAGGAAGCGCCCCGAAGAAGCCAGGCTCCAGCAATCCGTCGATCACTTGCGGGTATCGCGCCAGGATGTCGGCCAGACGCGGCGCCGTGCCTAGGATGAGCACGAGGAATCCCACCAGGTCCGGATGCTGCCGCAGAAGCGAGAACAGGCGTCCGCTGCCGTGAAGCGCGGTCAGAAAGCGATCGAAATTCGCAAAGGCCAGATCGGGATTATGCGTGCGTGCCAGATGACTCAACAGCAGCGGAACCAGCTCGGTGAGATGTTCACGGGCAACCTGCCCGCGCAGTGACGGGTAGCCTCCTTGCAGCCAACGCCGTATCCAGGCGGAAATTTCGCGGGGCTGGCGAAAGCCCATTGCCGACAGTTTGGCGAGAGTATCGCCATCATCCGCATCCTTGGGAAAGACGAGAGCGCGTTCCTCGCCGGTGGGCGCCCGAGGATTTTCGAATAGCTGCTCATAATGCTGTTGCACATTGCGTAGATGCCCAACCAGGATTTCAGCAAAAGCGTCTCGCGTCTGAAAACCGAGAAATCGAACGAAGCGTTCGAACGCGTCACGGTCGGTCGGCAGCGTCTGCGTCTGCTCGTCGGCCACCATCTGCAGCCGATGCTCGACCGTCCGCAGGAACTGGTAGGCAGCCGCGAGATCATCCCGCGCCTGCGCGCTGATCCAACCGCCTGCGGCCAGTACCGACAGCATGGCCAAGGTGTCACGGCCGCGGAGTTCCGGGTGCCGGCCGCCGGCGATCAGTTGCTGGGTCTGGACGAAAAACTCAATCTCGCGGATGCCGCCGCGGCCGAGCTTGATATTGTGTCCTTCAACCGCGATCTCGCCATGTCCCTTATAGGCGTGGATTTGCTGCTTCATCGCCTGCACATCGGTGACGGCGACGTAGTCGAGATATTTACGCCAAACGAATGGCGCGAGATTTTTCGAAACGGCTTCGCCGGCGGCGACATCTCCGGCGCAGGGACGCGCCTTGATCAGCGCCGCGCGCTCCCAGTTCTGTCCGGTGCTTTCGTAATAATCCAGCGCCGCGGGGACCGAGATTGCGATCTGCGTGGATGCAGGGTCGGGGCGCAGCCGCAGATCGACGCGAAAAACATATCCGTCCGCCGTGCGCTCCTGCAGAAGCTTCACTAGTCCACGAGTCAAACGAATGTAAAGCGACCCGGGCTCGGTCCCGGGCTTCAGCGCCGGCGCCTCCGGATCAAACAAGACGATGAGATCAATATCGCTGGAATAATTCAGTTCGAAGGCACCCATTTTGCCCATTGCAAGGACGACATAGCCGCTGCCGTCTTCCGGGCGTGCGGGATCGGGCGGACGGAGCTTGCCGCCCCGGGCGACCTCGCCAAGGAGGAAACGAACCGCAGCACCGACCGACGTGTCGGCAAGCTTCGTCAGCGCCTGGGTGATTTGTGGCAACGACCAAACGCCGCCGATATCAGCAAGTGCAATCAGCAGCGCTGCCTCCGCCTTCATGCGGCGCAGCAGCGACATCGCCTTGCCTTCGTCGCGGGTTGCCTGAAGGGATTCGGCGGTCCGCGCGAAGACCAACTCCAAATGCTGCTGCGGGTCGGTTTGAAGGAGGGCGAGGAGGCGCGCGGGATCGGCACGGGCCAGATCCCATAGGTAGGGAGACCCCTCGGCGATGCTGTCCATGACGGCGTTGGCCGGCGCATGCGCTGCCAACAGTCCCTTCAGCGCCTTGCCCGCACGTGTGCGCGCGATGTCGGCCAGCCAACCGGAAACGCGTGCGCGTGCCTCAACCGGCGAGAAAAGACACGGCGCGCTGGCAATTTGCGCCGCTAACGCCGTTTCCTTCTTTTTTGTTTTTCCACCGGCGGACGTGGACGATTTCATCCGGCGCCCTGCACCGGGTCGGCACGGGGGAAGACGAGAATGGACCGCAGCCCTGGCTGATTGTCCTCGAGCCTAAGCTCTCCTCCATGCAGGTGGGCGACGGCGGCGGCAAGGCTGAGACCCAGCCCCGAGCCGGGCTCCGAGCGGTTCTGCTCGAGACGGACGAAACGTTCAACCACCCGCGGGCGGTCAACTTCAGGAATCCCGGGTCCACTGTCGGATACGATAAGCATGCTACGATCACCGTCGGTAACAGCCCTGACCACAATCTCCGGCTTGCCGCCATTTTCTGGCGCATTCTCCGGCTTGCCGTATTTGATGGCGTTGTCGACAAGGTTTGCAAGGGCCTGGCTGACAAGCTCGCGATTGCCATGGACCGGCGTGGACGCAGGAGCCTCTACCTTGAGCGCAAGTCCCTTCATCTCTGCCAGCGGTTCATAGAGTTCGCCGACGCTGCGAGCGATCTCAGCAGCATCGAGGTCGGTCATGTTTTCGCGGGCTTGGCCGGCTTCCGCCCGCGCAATCATCAGCAAGGCGTTAAAAGTGCGCATCAGCCGATCGGATTCCTCGATGGTCCGTTCGAGTGCCACTCGATAGTCACCCTCGTCCTTCGCCGTCCGCAGGGCCTCCTCACAGCGGTTCCGCAACCGTGTCAGCGGCGTCTTGAGGTCATGCGCGATATTGTCCGACACCTCCTTGAGGCCGCGCATGAGCGCCTCAATGCGCTCGAGCATGACATTGAGATTTCCCGCCAGCCGATCGAGTTCGTCGCCGGTGCCGGCAATCGGCAGCCGTCCACTGAGATCGCCGTCCATGATCGTGCGGGTGG
>JAXDOR010000238.1:0-18950 GCA_034668825.1 Alphaproteobacteria bacterium
CCGACGTTTTTTTTGTCCGAAAGGTCTGCAAATGCGGTGACGCTGAGCGATGCCGTAGAAAATATCTGTTTCGAGTAGGAGACGTTGAAGATGTTGGAACGCGTTCCGTCATCGAGCATCTGATGCAAAAATCCGAAATTCAACGAGGCTTCGAAGGGGATAGGAAAGCCGATCGAAATTGTTTCGGCGGATCTTGCCGGCTTTGCGCTTGTCAAAAGCAACGACGGAGAGGCGATAGTAGATAAGGGCGTCGGTAAAAAGCGCGCGGTCACCGAAGCAAGGTCATTGTAATCCTTGAACGTCCGCTGCGAACTGGCATGAAAATTTACCGCCCCGAACTGCGCGTCATAGGCGACGTAGGTTTGAAATCCGAATGAATTGCGGAACCCGCTTCCGCTTCCAGCAAGCGATAGCAAGCCCGCGGAGTTCAAGCTGGTGACGGCGCCAACACCGCCGTTGAAAAAATCAGTTCCCCCCTCGACATGAGCTTCAGCCGTGAGCCAATCATACAGTCCACCGCGCAAGCTTGCAGCGCCGATTGGACTAGCAACATAGTTGCTGGATTGACTGCCATAGAGAATCCGGGGCGCACCGGCCTCAACCGAGAAGTCCACGAGATCCGGCTTCAGCAGCTTCGGGGAGGTGTAGAAAGGCAGGCTCATTTCGGTCTGCCGCCCTGCGGCGTCGCGAACGACGACACGTGCGGTCCCCGCGCCGGATAGCATCGGAACGTTGCTGATCTGGTAAGGTCCCGCCGGCACTTCTTGCGAGTGCGTCTTCACCGAGTCGACATAGACGTCGAGCGTCGACGGCACCGCAGCGCTGCCGGACACCGTCGGCAGCGGAAGCGTCACCAGATCGGGCCGCAGCGCGAAATTATTTTGCATTTGCACCCCGCCGGCACGGATCGGACGCGTCCAGGCTAAACCGCCGGAAATGATGTCCCCCGCCCGATAGGTCAGCAGGCTTTGCGGATCGGAATAGCTCCAGGTCGTATCGAGCCGCAACGCGTCGAAGTTCCGCGTCGTCGTCGCGCCGACGATGGCGGACTGGCTCAGTGTTCCCGAAGGACCGAATATTCGCCCGTCCAGCGACGCGTTGGCGCCGGAAAAAGTAAATGCGGAAGCGCCGACCGACTTCGTTGAGGAGCCAAACAGCGCGTAATTCAGCACGCCTCCATAATCGGTTCGGCTAGCGGCGATTTCCTCGGAGCTGCCACGCGCGTCGAAGGTTTTTGCGACACGCCGGTCGTCTCCGAGCTTGAAAAAAATGGCCTGCGTAGGTTCATCATAGCGGTATTCAACATCGGTCATGTCGTCGAGGACAATGAGGTCGTCGCCACTTCCTGAGCCCGGGGCTTTGATGCCCATTTCCGTGAGCTCGGTTCGCCGCGCCGCTATTCGCCGATCGGCGAGCTGTGTAAAGGCGCCGATGAGATGGATCGGAGTGTCGTTGATGGAAACTTCAAGCTGAAGCTGACGCGGTTCTTCCGCTGCTGCCGTGCTGGATGGACGTAGGAACAACGCTACCAGAGACAGAATCAGCATGAAGAAAAGTAGTTCAACGCGCGGACTGCGCAGACGTGGACGCATTGATTGGGCCGGAATCGCTGAGAGCGGAGATCACGACCGGACTCGCGGCGCCCAACCGGCTGCTGTTGCCGGGTGCCTGCCAACGCATCGTTGAATGACCCAGAACATAACCAGCGAGACCGTTACCGAAGGATGCCGTTGTATCGTTGGCGTCACGAAGCTTTAGCGACGAGAGGCGGGCATGCCGGTCTCCGGCGTTCGTGGCTACAACATAGACTTGGCCGCCGCGACGCTCGATCGACCATGCCAGCTTGGCCTCGGCGCTATCGCGCGAATAGAAGAATACCGGAATCGAATATCGCATGACGAGCGTGACCGATCGACTTTGCTGGGCCTTGTTGTCAGGAAGCTCGTCCACGAACAGCCGGTAGGTTTCCCCCTGAGCAACCGGCTGCTTCGTCACGCGCACAAGACGCACCGTGTAATCGGTATTAGGAGCCAGGCTGACGGTCGGCGGGCTGGCGACGACGTCATTGGTGGGTTCGAACTTTTCCTCGCCGTTCACCTGAGTCCAGCGGAAGACGCGAATCTGCGCGTTGAGAACTTCCGTTCCGCTGTTGTGAAGCTTGATTGTGGCCGCTGCGGCGGGCGCCTGCACCTCGATGCTGATTGGCGAAACCTGAAGCGAAGCCGCCCGCAACGATGCCGGCAGCAATGTCAGAGAAGCGGCTGCCAGAGCTGCAAGAGAAGAAATGCGCATGATAACCTCCAGCAATTCAATTTCGGTCAGTACGTCACGGTGACGGTGATTGTGTCGTTGTAGAGAGCCGGCGCAGGCGTCGTCTGTGGCGGTACCCGGCCAAAGACTCTATGGCTCTTGGGCGTCCCATCGCCCAGGCCGGGAACGGTGTCTGTTCCGACAGTGTTGCCCCAGACCGTGGTATGGGGGCCATCGCTGTAGAGTGAGTAGTTGATTGTGGCGCCGCCGCCGCTCGTCAATTTGCGGACCGCCACCGTTGCACCTACTCCGGTACCGGCGTTAAGCCCGACGTTGTAGGTTGTGGTGGCGGTGCACTGCACTACAATGTCGCTGAATTGATCGACATTCGCGCTCAACACACCTTGGTTTCCGAAATCGATATTCCCTGCGCTGCCGATAATGCACGTGGGTTGAATGTTGATCTGGGTGGTAAATGTAGTCGTCGTGGTGCCGGCGAAAACGGCGCTGCTCGACGCAGCGAGCAGAGTCGCAATGACAAGCATAACTTTCCGCGGCAGGCGGCGCGCTTCAATCGATCTGCGAGCGTACATTCTGCATACTCATCAAACTGGTGGTCGGACGGCCCTTCGCCGGCACCTGCCAGATTGCTGGTATGGTTTTACGCAAAATTCCTTAAAGAATTCATTAAGGATAACAGCAACCTAACACGCTGCTTGCTCTATTTTAAGTTGGTAACGGAAGGGGCTTTTCGCTTGCAATGGTACGACTTAAACCGGATAAACCTAGGCGGCGTAATGATTTGTCCAGCGCCTGTCGCTGGTTACGGCTGAACACCCGCAACGCTTTAATAGGTGACGGTGACAGTAATGGTATCCGTGTAGGCGCCTGGTGCCGGCGTATTTTGGGCCGGAACTCGACCGTAAACGGTGTACGGCAGGGATGCGCCAGTGCCGTTGGGATTAACGGTATCTGTGGGGGGCGTGTTGCCCCAGAGTGTGGTGCGGGCGGCATCTTGGTAGAGGGAATAATTGATCGTTGCCCCCCCGGGGCCGGTCATTTTACGGACCGCTATGGTCGCGCCCACTCCCAGCCCGGCATTAAGTCCGATTTTGAACGGGGTCGTGTTGGTGCACTGGATATTGATATCGGCTTGCTTATCGATATTCGCGGTAATCACCCCAGCGCTAACGAAGTCCATTGTGTTAGTGCTGTTGATGATGCAGTTGGCGTTTATGGTAAGTTGGACCCCAAAGCTTGAAGTGGCCGTGCCGGCATGAGCCGCTCCGCTCAGCAGCGTTAGACCACCCGCGAGTATGAGCGAGAGTTGCTTTCGCATCCTACTTCTCGTGAACAAAGCGACGGACGCATACGCGACGTATCCACCTACCTCGATGTATCCACTTACCTAGATCATGGTTAACGCATCGTTATTGTTGAGGTTTTGTTAACCGCCTGCCGGCCCGCTATCGGCAGGCGGAGCCGATACCGCTCAGCTGAGCTCGGTGAAATAGGGCCTGGTGCGCAGCAGCAAGGCCGCGCTCAGCAGCAAGACGGCCGCCAGCACGAAAGGCGCATAGTGCGGCAGGTTCTTCACTTGCGTGGTGCTGATGACCCGCGTTTTCTCCATGCGGTCGATGTCGAAATAGGCCTGCAGCAGATCCGGCTCCCTGCGCACGTCATAATATTTGCCGCCGGTCTCGTGCACCGCGGCAATTACACGCGGCGCATCCTTGGCCTTTTCCACCTCGACGCCGATGAAATGCACGCGGAACCCGGCGGCGCCAGCGGCACGGATTGCGTCGACAACATCGCGGCCGGTGTTGTTCTCGCCGTCCGTGAGCACCACGATGACCTTGCCCTTGCGCCCCTGTCCTCCGTCGCGTGATTGCGCCTGCACCTGGCCCATGGCGGTCCAGATGCCCTCGCCGATCGCGGTCTGGCCCTCCCCCGCCAGCGTTCGCATATCCACCATGTTCAGGTAGCGCACGACATAAGGCACGTCGGTGGTCGTCGGCACGACCACATAACCTTCCTCGGAAAACACCACCACGCCGATGCGGTCCGTGCGCCGGCTCTGCACGAACTTGATCATCGCCTCCTTCACCGCATCCAGCCGCGTCTTCTCCTTGACGATGATGCCCTGACGCTCGCGCCGAAGCGCACCAACCATGTCGATGGGTTCCTCCATGCTCGAGGACAAATCCAGCGTCAGGGCGATGTCGAGGCCCTCGTTCGACACCGCATATTCCGCCGAGGGCAGCACCGGACTGAGCAGCGCCAGCAATACCGCCGTTAGCGCGAGCAACTCCAACAGCCTGGGCAGATAGACTACGCGCGAAACCGGGCGCAGCTTGCCGACGAGGTGAAACAAAAGCGGATGAGCGAGAAAAGGCCTTTTTCGCTTCCACGCCATCAACAAGACGGCAAGCACCGCCGGCAACAGCACCAGCAGCCGTTCGGGTTCGGTAAAGATCATGCCGACAGCAATTGCGGCGACTGCATGAGCGTTTCCGCGGCCTGTAATAACTGTCCGCGCATTCCAGATTCCGGGTTGGAATCTTTTCCATAACGCAGGTCTTCGCACCGCGCCAAAATGGTTTTGATCTGAGCGATCAATCCGATGTCAACACCATCTTTCATGAGAGCCGCTTCGATCTCCTGCGGAGTCAGCGAAGCGGCGGGAATTTGGTAGAGCTCTGCGATCACGGCGCGCACAGCGGCAGCCATTTCCCCGCTCCATTGCCGCGGATCGGCGCCCGACGCAGCGACGTTCGTCCGCACGCGGGCTAAGCTCTCTTGCGCGATCTTTTCCCGCGCTTCGCGGGAAAGCTTCCTTGTCGCATCATCCGAATGCATTCGCTGCCAAAGCCGCCAGGCGCTGTAGGCCAATAGCAACAGAAGCCCGGCCAAACCGAGCACCAGCGGCGTCAATACTGAAGCAAGACCCGGCGCGGGCGGCATTTTGGAGGTTCGCGGCGCCAGATTATCCGGTACCAGCGCGCTGCGCAGGCCGACCTTGACGGCGGGCGCCGCGATCGTATCTACCGGCCGCTCTCCCTTTGTCCCGCCGGCATCGCGGATAAAATAATAGACCTGTACCGGCGGGATGGTCAGTTCGGTTTCGCCGGCGGCGAGCGTCGTGAGCAGCAATGTGATCCTGGCGGCCTGCTTGCCGCCGGCCCAGTCGCCGCGTCGGATCTCGATGTCACGCACCGTGAACGGCGTGACCGGCAGGCGGTCCTTTGTAAAATTGTCGAGCACCAGCTCGACGTTCGCGTCGTGGACGACCTGCAGAGTGTAACGCAGCACGTCGCCCACCCAGATTGCACTCTTGTCCACCTGTCCGGTGATCGCGACCGGCGCCGCTTTTGCCGGCGCGGCTTTCGGCGGCTGCTGCGCGTCGGCAATGCGCGGCATCAGCAACAAGAGCAGACTTAAGAGGACGACCTTCTTCATTTACGCCTCCTTCGCGCCAGGAACAGTCCCAACAACGAATCCAGATAGGGCTCGCCCGGCCGCAAAAATACGTGATCGAGATGCAAACGGTAGAACGCGTTCTTGAGCGCCAGCTTGCGCTCCTGCATCAAACGCGAATACAGCGCAGCTTTTTTCGGCGACAGGTCGAGTAGCATCTCGCTCCCGCTCTCCGCGTCCAACAGGCGAATGAAACCCGCCTGCGCCGGCACGGCTTCTTCCCACTCATCTTCCAGGATCAGAGGGATCAGATCATGCCTCTGCACCAGATATTTGAGCGCGCGTGTTTCGAACACATTCTGCTCGGCAATGAAGTCCGACAGCCAGAAGATCAGCGTCGAGCGCTTCAGCCGGCGGCGCAATTCGTTCAGCGGCGCGGAGAAATCCGTATGCGCGCTGCGCGGCGTGTAATCCCATAAGGTTTGCAGGATTTGCCATAGATGCGCGCGGCCCTTACGCGTGGGCACGTCCAGCTCGATCGCGTCGGTGTAACCAAGGAGACCCACGGCCATATTGTCGCGGAACGCGGAAAACGCCGCGGTGGCGGCGATCCGCAACAGCAGCTCTTTTTTCGATTGCGCGCTGCTGCCAAAGGCCATGGAGCGGGACAGATCGGCAACGATCACCGCGCTCATTTCCTTGTCTTCGAACGCTTTCTTGACGTAGGGCTGCCGCAGCCGAGCCGTCACGTTCCAATCGATGCGCCGGTAATCGTCGCCCTGCTGGTAGCGCTTGTGCTGGTCGAAAGTGAAACCCGGCCCGCGCAACGGACTTTGATAATCGCCGACACGATGATCCCGCGCCGCCTTCGAGGTATAGATCTCGATGTAGCGCAACTCTTCCGACAGCGGATTCGGCATCATCGCGGATTACTCTTACGGCAGCGGGACGCGGGCAAGAATCTCGGCAACGATCTCGTCCGCGGTAATTTCCTCCGCCTCGGCGCGCACGCTGCGGATCAGACGATGGCGCAACGCATCCGGCGCGATGCGTTTGACGTCGGCGGGCAGGATGTAATCGCGGCCCTGGAAAAAGGCGGTCGTGCGCGCGAGCGCAAGCAGGTGCTGGGCGGCGCGCGGGCTGGCGCCATGCAGCACCATCTCCGCGACAATGGGCAGCGCCTGTCCTTCCGTCTGCGGGCGGGTGGTGCGGACGATGCGAACGATATATTCGCGGATGGCGTCGCTGACATAGCCTTCGCCGATGATGCGGCGCAGGCGGATCACTTCCGCCGGCGTCATCACCTGTGCGACTTGGGTTTGACCCAATTGCAACGCGAGGATTGCTGTCTCGTTGATGTGCGACGGATAATCGGCGTTCACCTTCAGCGCGAAACGGTCGAGCTGAGCTTCTGGCAGGGCGTAGACACCTTCCTGTTCCACTGGATTCTGCGTGGCCAACACCCAGAACGGCTCGGCAAGCGGAAATGTGGTCTCGCCGATTGTGACCTGGCGCTCCTGCATGGCTTCGAGCAGCGCGCTTTGCGTCTTCTGGGTCGCCCGATTGATCTCGTCGGCGAGGATCAGGTTGGCAAAGATCGGCCCTTTCTCGATCCGAAAACCATTGGCGGCGGTGTCGAACACGCGCGTGCCGCTGATGTCGGCCGGCAACAGGTCGGGCGTGAACTGGATACGCTGGAACGTGGCGCTCAACACATTGGCCAGCGTCATCACCGTCAAAGTCTTTGCCAGCCCCGGCACGCCCTCCAGCAGCACATGGCCGTAACCCATGCGCTCGTCGTCGCCGCGCTTGAACGAATAGGGAATTTGGGAAAACAGGCCGATCAACAGGCGCTGGATCAGCCACTCCTGGCCGACGATGACCTTGTTGACCTCTCGCGCCAGAGCCTGGATGGCGTCGTACACCGCCTCCTGGCTCGATTGCTCCATGACGGTCATACGCGTGCGCCTCTTATCAACGTCGCGGTGAGAAACAACCCGAAGGCGGCGAATAAAAACTCCTGATGCAGATCGCGGTAATCCACCATTTGCTTGAACCCTTGGATCTCCCGTTCGGTATCGACGATCCGCGCCATGATCTGCGGCAGTTCCTCACCGGTGACCGCACGATAAGCACCACCGCCGGTTTCGTTCGCGAGCCAGCGCAGCGCACCTTCATCCAGCCGACTGATTATGCGTTGGCCTTTGTCGTCCAGCAGATAGACTGGCTGGCCGTTCTCCCGGGCGATCGGAATAGGCGCGCCTTGAGCAGAGCCAGTGGCAACGGTATGCACCTTGACGCCGGATTTCTTCACGTTGACCACCGCCTCGGCAAGCTCGACGCCGTGGTCCTCGCCGTCTGAGATCAAGATGAACACCCGCTTGTGTTTTGCGGCCGTGCGGTCGATTTCGCGCTCCTGATTGAGCACCGAGAGTCCGGTATTCAGCGCACGGCCGATATTGGTGCCCAGCCGCATTGCTTTGTCTTGGCGCAAATAGTTCAGGTAATAGCGGATGTTGTCGGGATCCTCGGTGAGATAGGACAGCACCACGCTCTTTCCGGTGAATGCGATCAGCCCGATGCGATCCTGCGGCGGCTTGTGATCGCAAAACGCTGCGATCACTTCCAACGCGCGCTCCAGACGCGACGGCCGGATATCCTCCGAGTGCATCGACGGCGAGGTGTCGACGAGGAATACCAAATCCATTTTCTTGAATTCGGGAATGACAACTTGGCGCACCCACTGCGGCTGCGCCAGCACCACGATGAGCGCCACGAGCGCCAGAATACCCGATAGATAAATCGCGACGTCGCTCGAACCAGAGGAAAGCCGGGAGAGTTTCCTTAGCGGCGCGCTCGCCGCCGAGCGCAGGCGCAGCGTGCGCGTCAAGCGGTAAAGCGAGAGCGGCAGCAGGACGAGCAGCAGCAGAAACAGAAACAGGTAGTGAGGCTGCAGGAACCGCATCGCCTAGCCCCGCTTCTCTGGCGGCGGCGGCTCCTTCTCGCCCGGCTCAGTCACGGTGCGCATCCGCTCCAGGATCGATTTGATCTTGGATTCCTCCTTTTTACTATCGAGCTCCTGCTGCGCAATCATGTATTGTACGAGCTCATAGTTATATTTCAGATCCCAATCGTCCGGCGCGGCGGCCAAGCCTTTGCGGAACTGCTCGCCGGCAGCGAACAAATTTTTCATGATTGCTGCCGGATCTTCGCCGCCTACTGCGCGGCGTAGCAGAATGTTGCCGCTCCAGAAGCCGTATTCCGGACGCTCAATAATAGACGGCGCCGCAGTGGCGGCCTGCTCCAGCTTGCCGAGCGCCTCGTCCACTTTGCCTTGGTTGAACAGCAACCCGACCTGAGGAAACACCGAGCGGCTATAGTGACCGGGAAACAGCGAGGCGAAAGCAGGGGCGATCGACCGCTCGGCGGAGGCATATATATTCGTCGCGGCGTCCAACTCTCCGCGTTCGGCGGCGCGGGCACCGCGCTCCAGCCGCAACAGCCACGCCCCATAAGCAAGCAGCGCCAGGGACAACAACAAAACAACGATCAGGATCGCAGGCCTCACCCACCTATGCGCGGGTACGCTTCCGGAAATGTTTCTCATAGGAAAATACCCGGTCGCATGGTGGCTGAAACTACCCGGGCTGAACAAATTTGACGCATATTTCCTTTTCCTATCAGTTAGTTATGTATTGCGGCCTATTCCGAGTCAAGCTGAGGCCCGGTCAGTGCATATGATCGTCCGGCGCAGCCGCGGACGGTTTTTCCTGGTTGAGTTGGGCGATCTCTCCGAGCAGCAAATCGGTGTTCAGCCAGCCGCGATTGTCCGCCGGGATCCAGCGCGCCCGGACATATCCCTGCCGGTCGATCAGGAATTCCATATGCGAGGGAACCGGCGGGTCGGCCGCCATGCCCCGTTCGCTCAGGCTGCGGCGAAACAAACTGTAAGTCTCAAATGCCTCCGGACTGCCGTCGATGGCGACGGTCATCCTGCGCGGCGCTTGCTGAGCGGGAAAGCCGCGCGCATCTTGCGGCAGCGCCACCAACTCTGCTCCGGCTTCCGTCAGCTTGTCATGCAACGCGTCGAGCTGTTGCAGGCGCGCTTGCGACTGAGGCCAAGTGAACAATACCAGAAGCACGACCTTCTGTCCGCGATATTCCTTCAAGGTCTTGTTCTCTCCGAGGGGTGTTCGGAAAGAAAAGTCCGGCGCGATGAGCCAGGCCGGCTCCAATATGGGCGCCATGCTACGCGCCTGTTCGGCGTTCGACAGCGCGCGCAGAAAGTTGATCAGGTCCCAGCGCTCTTCTTCGCTGAGGACCGGCGCGAAGCCGGGCATCGGCGTATCCGGCTTGCCGTGCGAGAGCCACCAGAACAAATCGCCCATGGTGTGATCGCTGGTGTGTTTGGCGGTCAAATCCGCCGGCTTGATCGGCAGCGTTTTCGCCGCGGGTCCGTCGCCGAAGCCGCCGACACCGTGGCAGATGACGCAGTTCTTTTGATACAGATGCACGCCGTTGGTCACCGAAATCGCCTGATAGGTCACCGCCGGCTGCCAATAGGTGGCGGGATAGGCGTCCAACTCCAGCGCCGGCAGCGCGAGAGCGGCACCACCGCTCAGCCCGGCAAATCCTAAGCCCAGCGCCCAGCGCCGACAGCGCCGCCGCAACAAAGCATAGCCAAAGGGCAGCAGTGCCGCCGCGGCGAGGCTGGCTCCCAGGACGATGGAAGATCTTTTCTTCGGAATGTATTTGCTGATGACGGCCGGAAACCGTGATTCCGGAAGGTTCTTGTTGACCTCCCAGTTGAAGCGGAACGAGAACGGCCATTGCGGCTGCACATGGCGCGCCGGCGGCGTAGTGCCGAGCACGGCCACCAGCATCAGCACCAACGCGCCGATACCGGCCTCCGCGAGAGTATTGCGGCGAAGCTTGGCAAAGAGAAGATCGATGTCGCGCCCTCGGGTGGCGGTCAACAGCCGGGGCCGCAGATACAGCAGGTTGGTCGCCGCAAATGCCAGCATCGGCAGCAGCAAACTGACTTTGGTCAGCAGCAGCCGCCCGTAGTCAGTGCCGACCAGCGCGGGAATAGTGCCGACAAGAACCCATGTGTTAAACAAACCAGTCACGATGAGTGTGCTGACAGCGGCGATGCCAAGCCAAGAGAAGCGCCGCGTCGCGTCCTGCGCCACGGCATCGGCCCATGCCGAGTTCTGTCTGCGGCACCAACTTAATAACAGCGCCAGCGGCAGCAACGCTCCCACCCAGCTCCCCGCGGCGAGCAGGTGCAGCGCGTCGGCGACGAATTGCAGGAACAGCATTGCGTCTTCGCCGGCCGTGGCGTGTCCGGTCGCAGCCAGGGCAGCAAGCATCACGGCGGCGAGGACGAAACCGGCATAGAGGAAGCCGACGCGGGGCTGCTTGGATCGCGTCATCAGCCAGAGCAGGCCCGCCAACACCAGCAGGAGCATCTGCCGCAGGAGCCAGACGCGGCCATATTGCGTACCGAACACGCCGCTCAGGATTTCGGCGGTGAAGACGTGGCTTATATCGCGCCCGGTCATCAGCGCGGCCTGAATAATGAAACCAGCGAAGCCGGTGATAAAGGCGACCACTACGCTTGCAGCGATCAGGTGTTGCTGCCGCTGGCGGAATTCCTCGAAATGTTCCCGCGCAACGGTGCCGGCGCGTCGCACCGCCGGCCGCGCAATCAGACAAAGAAAGGCGAGAGCGCCGAGCGCAAATATCGATGCCGCCAGATGCAAAAAGCGGACTGCGCTCGCCAAGCCGCTCATGGGTTATTGGCGGTCGCGGACCGTGAAGGTGAAGTTGTTCTCGACGACGTGGCCATCAACCGAGAGGACGCGATACTTCACCGTGTAAACGCCCGGCCCAAGCTTGCCCAAGCCAATTGAAAGCTGCTTGGGATCGTCCGAAGCTGCTTTGAGGTCGCCGTTGTCCACGGATTTACCCGCGACATCGGTGACGGCAATGCTACAGAATTTCGACTCCAACCGCTCATTGAACCAAAGCTCGACGCGAGGAGGAGCTTCGAACACCGCCGCCCGCTGTGCCGGCGCTGATTTAACAAGCGAGGCGTGCGCGAAAGCTGTGACGGGCGCCAGCAATAGAGCGACCGCCAAGATAATTCCCGCGCAAGAAAGCGCACTAAGGAAAGTTCGTGCTGTTTTCATGAACTGCCATCCGTTTCTACCGGGTAACCGAGCTTACGCCATTCCGTAAAACCGCCTTCCAGGACGCTGACGTTGCGGTAGCCCATTTGGCGCAGCAATTGATAGGCGTAACCTTCCTCGATTCTACCCTCCGGACAACCGCAATATAAAACCACGCGGCCTGCGGTAGGAATTCTCTGGAAGCCCTTGCTCAGTTGCTTCAGCGGGATCGAGCGCGCGCCGGGCAAATGCTCGCGCTTGAAGTCTTCGGGATCGCGCAAATCGAAGAAGAACAGCTTCTCGCCGCTGTCGAGCAAGCGTTTAGCGTGCTCCGCCGCGATTGGCAGGAAATAGACTAAGTCGTCCTCATCCTGATCGTGCCCCGCCCAAGCTGGAAGCGGGGCCAGCAACAACAGCACGCCGAGGACCCAAGCTATAAATCCGCCATGACGTAGCTCGGTCGGGTGGTTGGACATGGTCTATGGCGAACCTGTTTGCACGGGGTAGCCCCGCTTCACCCATTCCGCATAGCCGCCGTCCAAAACACTGACGTTGCGGTAGCTCTCACCACGCAACAGCAGGAAGGCGAAACTTTCATCCCGGTCTCCCATCGGACAGGGACAATACATCACAATGCGTCCGGCCTTGGGGATCTCACTCCATCGTTTGTGCAATTCTGCAATTGGAATGGAGCGCGCGTCGGGCAGCCGTCCCTGCCCGAATTCCGCGGCCGTGCGCAGATCGACGAAGATAACCTTCTCGCCGATGTCGAGCAGGCGCTTGATCTGTTCGGCTGCGACGAGGTTCGTCGGTTCCTCCAGGTCATGTCCGGCCTCGGCTAGCCTGACCCCACCCAAGCAAAACACGGCCACGATCCCGGCCAATAACAAATATCGCGCTGCGGGCACCATCTGCTTATTTCTGCGGACTCTTCCCGTCTTTCTCGGGGCTCAATCCGTCATAGACGATCTTGCCGCCCACCATGGTGAAGACACCACGGATATTCTGGATGTCGTCGTCCGCTACCGTGAAGTAATCCTTGTCGAGGATCACAAGGTCGGCCCATTTGCCAGGCTCCAGCGAGCCTATCACGTTCTCCCGCAGCACGTATTCCGCCGCCCAACGCGTGCACATCAGCAGCGCCGTCTTACGATCCACCGCGTTCTTGCCGCCCCACACCCGGCCTTCCTTATCCTTGCGCGTGATGAAGGTGGAGATGTCGATGAAGGGATCATGTCCTTCGCGGTGATCCTGCTCGAATACGGCGCGCCCGCCCATGTCGAGAATGGTTTTGACCGGCGTGACCAGGGTATGCGCGGCGACTTCGCCGTAATCGCGCATCACCCGCGCACCGCTATCGACCGAATATTTCGGCGCGCAGCTCCAGATGATGCCGAGCTTAATTGACCGCGTGATTTGGTCCGTGCGCGGAACCATCATGCAGTGATCGATCACATGCCGCTTGGCTTTGATCTGGTCATAAGTCATGCCGGCTTCGAGGCTTGCCTTCTCGATGATGTCGAGCAACACGTCGGTCGCCTTGTCACCGGCGCTATGGGTACCGGCCACGCGCAACCCCGCCTTGACCGCGGTGTAAAGCGCATGACCACGCGTATTATCTAGCGTCATCCGGCAATCTTCGCGCGCTTTGACTTTCGGCGAAGTGCCGTCAAGGGTGCTGCATACGCCCGGATAGGAGGAGTCGGTGGAGCCCGAACCGACGCCGATCAGCCACATGTGATCGGTGCCGTTGCCGATCATGTTGCCCATTCGATTCGCAGCGCTTTCACCATGCGGGTTGTCGCGCAGCATGCCCTCGTTGGTATAGGCGAGCCGGATCGGCAACATCCCGTGCTGATCCATATAGTTTAACGCGCCCATCGCCTCCGAGCCCATGGAAGACGACCAGGTGGTGACGCCACCCTTGGCCCACAGGTCCAATTCTTTCAGATAGATCGGCGCAGTTTCTTCCGGCAGCGGCTTGGCGATGATTTCTTCGTCAAAAATCAAGCTGATGCCTTCGCCCAACCGGCCGTTGGGCTGGCCTTTCTCGTCTTTCGGAAGATTCAGGAATTTGTCGTCGTATTTCGACAGCAGGATGTCCAACGCCTTGGTGTTGGCGGTTGCGCGCGTATCGGTGACGTGCACGATCAGCGGATTGTTGGGAACGACCGCGTCAAGTTCCTGCCGCGTCGTGCTGGCCCAAAACTCGTCCGCCAACAGGCGCGGCCGCAGCCGGAAGGTCAGCCATTCGCCGGGTTTGTTCTTCTCCCCATATTCCTTCAGCTGCGCGAGCAAATCCTCCTTGGTGCGGCCGACCACCTCGGTTTGATAGCCTTTGGAGTTGATGGCGGAGCCGGTAGGCCGCGCAGCCTTCGCGTAGCGCCGTAACGCATATTCGTGCAGATGCGTGTGAGTGTCGATGATGCCGGGAATCAGCATCTTGCCTTGCAAGTCGACCTTGCGCGTAGGCGGGCCGGCGAGCGGCAGGATATCGGCATCCTTGCCGACCTTGAGGATCTTGCCGTCGCGTACGGCGATGGCCTGTTGAGTGCTGAACTGGGCGTCGGCGGTAACCACCTTGCCGTTGTAAAAAACGGCGTCGGCGTAGTGCAGGACTTCAGGCGGCAGGTTTTGCGCCACAGCAGGAACGGCCAGCAACATCCCGAGCAAAGATAAGGATATGGCGCGTCTCATCGTGTTTCCTCCAAGTTCGATTTTTTTGTTGCCGCTCGGGTTATTCCCGCTCGGGCTTGTCTTCATCAATGCCTTCCGGCGGCACTGCCTTTTGCGCGGGGATGCCGGCCCATTTGACTTCCTCGGCGAATGACGGTTCCGCGAAGGCGGGCTTGCCATAGACCACGGTCATCAACACCTGCATCTGCGCGATCTCGTTGTCCGGGACCTTCATGAAGTCCTTATCGAGCACAACGAGATCGGCCATCTTACCGGCCTCGAGCGAGCCAATCATGTTTTCCCGCAGCATGTAATAGGCGCTGCCCATGGTCATGATGTAGAGCGCCTGTTGACGCGTGAGTTTCTGGTCAGGACCGTAGACGCCGCCGTCGTTGCCCACGCGCGTGACCATGAACTGCAAATGCTTGAGCGGCGGGAAGCGGTCGGTGACGAATTCCGAACTGGTATGCCAGGCAACATGCATGCCGGACTCAACCAAGCTCTTCAGCGGCGTCATCCATTCGTCAACCTTGTCCTTGCCGTAGAGCGGCACCATCCATGATCCGTCGCGATACGGATAGCCGCTGTGGCAGGTCCAAACCACGCCAAGCTTTTTGGCGCGCTCGATCTGATCGGGGCGGATCATGATGCAGTGGTCAAACGCCATACGCCGTTCGCGGATGGTCCCCTCGCCTTCCCGATCCTCGATCTCCTGGAACAGGTCGAGGAAAGTATCGTGGGCTCTGTCGCCCCCGACGTGGGTATTGGCGATGCGGCCGCCGCTCAACGCCACCGCCAGATGGCTATTCCAGCGGACGTCGCCCTTGTTGATGCGGCAGTCGCCGTACGGGCTCTTGGTATAGTCGCGCGGCGTTAGCGCCAGTAGCTTGGGAATAGTGGTGCACATGGCGGAATATCGGCCGCCCAATCCGCCGTCCACGGAGCCAGCATCCTGTCCCACCATCCAGAAGTGATCGTTACCGTGGCCGGTGAAGATGCCGACGCGCTTCATGTACATCGAGGCCAGTGGATTATCGCGCGCGATGTTACGCAGGCCGTAGGCCAAGCGGATCGGAAGCCCCTCGTGCTGATCGAGGTAATTCATCGCCGAGAAAGCGTTGGCTTCCATCGATGTTGAGATGGCGGTGATGCCGACAGCCGGATAATCCATCAGACGCTTGCGATAGATTCCCGCCAGTATTTTCTCCGGCAAGCCGGGGAAGACTTCATAAGCGAGCAGCCCGACCAGCGGCTTGCGGATATGCCCGGTAGGCTTGCCTTTGTCATCCTTGACCAGGCCGTCGATGTCTTCGCCGTAGAGTTCGATGATTTCCTTGATCACCAAGGAATTGCCGACGCCGACCGATGGCCGCTCGTAAATCACCATCGGGTTGTCGGGAGAGACTTCGTCGAGTTCCTTGGTTGTCACCTGCGTGAGGAATGTTCCGCGAAGAATGCTGCCGATGATCCATTCACCCGGCTTGGCTTTGCGCACCAGCGCGCGGATGTCTTCTTTTCCGGTCGACCAGTTTCTTGCTTCGGAAATGCGCATGCGCGCGTATTTGCCAGGCAATTCGGCAAGAGCCTGGCCATAACGGTCTGTGGCGGTCGCATGGGCGTGGCTGTGGCTGTCGATCAGGCCGGGGATGACGCTGCGGCCTTTCAAATCGATTTTGCGCGTCGTTGGTCCAGCAAGCTTAAGGATGTCCGCGCTGTCGCCGACCTTCAGAACTTTGCCGTCGCGCACGGCGATCGCCTGGGCGATGGAGAACTTCTCGTCCACCGTGACGACGCTGCCGTTGTAAAATACGATGTCCGCATAAGCGAGCACCTCCGGCGGCAGGGCGGCGGTCTGCGCGGAAGCGGAAGACGCGGCAATCAAAAGGCCGACGAATGCCGATATGAAAATTCCGAGCCTGCTCCGCATCTGTTCTTCTCCCTACTAACAACTGTTGTTGATCAGGCTTCTCCTGCGCACGCCAAGCCGAGATTAATGACGAGGAAGTCTGCGCGGCGGTGCGTCTTGGGTCCCAAATCTCCCTGAGACCACGATAGATTATCGTTTTCGAAAATTCAACAAGGGTTTCGATTTTTGGCTAAGACGCGCGTCGCTGAACATGCAGTTGCGAAGGCAAAGCCGGTCGAGTTGTTGCAACATCAATCAACTGGGTGCAATAAAATGCCGGTCCGCATTACATTCTTTTAATGTGAGGATGGATCGATGACGCAGTGACAGCGGGAATGCTTCAGGCCTCACGGCAAGACTTCCGGGTCACCAGTCCGCTTAAGGGAATGGTGGGCGCACCAGGGCTCGAACCTGGGACCCGCTGATTAAGAGTCAGCTGCTCTACCAACTGAGCTATGCGCCCGGATTGCCTTGCGGAGATTTCCCCCGTGGCACGGCTCGTTTAGCAAAGGGCTGCTAGGGAGTCCAGCAAGCGTGGCTCCGCCTGCCTTCCCGAAAAAACGAAAAGCTGCCGGGAATCGGCAGCTTTCCTAGATTCGATAGACGCAGGAGAACGATGACTGCGGAGCAGCGAAGGTTACAGGTTCTGGTCTTGCCGGTCTTGCCGTTCTCGGCCTTGCCGTTGCTGCCCTTCTTGTCCGCCATCACGCCGGTCCGGACGGCGCTGGGCTGATCCTTCGGACCCACCGCGTCCATGATCGCGATCGCCGCCGCGCCAATTCTGTCCCCTGCCCTCGCGCATAGTCATATGCGCCTGACGAGGCGCCAGCATGCGCGCCAGAATGTGGAACCGGCGCTTCTGACTGTCGTCCAGACTTTTGTAGAGAGGCTCTTCCGCATCGGCCAAGCGCTTGAGTGTAGCCCCGGCATTGCTCAGGGCGTCGGCTTGCCGGCGGAGGCGCTCGACCGGATCGCCCGTGGGCTGCTCATCCGGCCGCGCCGTAGCGCGATCGTGCCGCGATTTGGCAAACTCCCGCAAAGCCGTCTCGAAGGCAGGCCAATTATTCGCTTGTTCCGGCGTGAGCCGCAGGCCCGCTTTCAACGCGGCGAGGCGCGCATCGGCAAAGGCAGCAAGGTCTTCCTGCGCCGGATGCCAGTGCCGGCCGGTCTCGGAATCACGCGTCTGCTCCTGCTGACCACGCACCTGTTGCTGGGCGTAGACGACGGAAGTGCCGGTGATAGCAACCGCTGTCGTTCCGGCGAGGACTGCTTTCCACATAGTCATTCTCCAATCGAGGTTGGTCATGACCATCATAGAAGAACGGCGGGCGGCCGGTTCAAGTTAAACATTGGTTAGATTGCCTCTGCCGCAGTCGACGGCGGCTCAAAAAGCCGACGCCACGCTTTCCAGACCCATCGACCGCGCCAGTGCAAGCGCGCTCTGTTTCTGTCCATCATCCAGGCTGCGGATGAGCGGATAGGCGGCAGAAGCCAAACGCTGAAGCGCCACCGCGCTCACGGCGACGGCTACGGCCCGGTTGCTGATGCCTTGAATGAATCCGCGAGAGGTTTCGTCACTGGAGTGTTGCCGGCCCATTTCGCGGAAGGCCTGCTCGACGGCCGGCCAATATTGTTCCTGCAGGGCAGTTAGTTTCAACACGGACTTGAAGCGAGCGATTTGTGCGTGGGTCAGCATCATTCCCGTTTGCACCGCCGACCTGCTCGGCCGTCCTACGTCTCCCATGTCGTCAGCCCAAACCGACGATGTACCGATTGTCGCGAGCGCAACGACGCCCACGAGCGCTGCTTTCAACATGCAGGCCTCCGTTCTGTGTCTATTCATTTGAGCGAAAGTACTGGAACGGTGACCGTTCTCAAGTCGAAACGCCCCGTGCAAGACAAGAAGTAGCGGTTAACCTTGCCAGCGGCAGGATGAAGGTCTGGCAACCGCCCGGCGAAACCTGGGCCATTTCGAGGCAGTGAAACAAAATCGGCACGAAAGCGTTAAGGTACCCCTCTCCCAAATCGGGAGAGGGCAATAGCATCGGATTATCGGATCAAACCCTGTCGGTCGAATGCAGGCGCTGGCCGCCGATCACGAGCGCTTCCGGCTGGCCGCGCTGCCCCCGCACCATCAGCTTGTTGAGCGCGCCGACATAGGCTTTTGCCGAGGCCACCAGCGTGTCGGGGTCGGCGCCGCGCGACGTCACCGAGCGGCCGTGCTCAGAGAGCCGCACGGACACTTCGGCCTGCGCGTCGGTGCCCTCGGTGACGGCATGGACCTGATACAGGTCCAGCTTGCTCTCATGCGGGATCAGCGCCTTGATGCAGTTGAAGATGGCATCGACCGGACCGTTGCCGTCGCGTTCCTCCAGCATCATCTTGCCGTCGACGTCGAGCTTCATGGTCGCGCGCTGCGGCCCATGCGTTCCGGCGATCACCGACAGCGAAACCAGCTTCACGCGGTCCTGCGAGTGAGCCAATTCCTCGTCCACCAATGCCTCGATGTCTTCGTCATAGACATGTTT
>JAXDOR010000239.1:0-2818 GCA_034668825.1 Alphaproteobacteria bacterium
ATCTTTTTGCTGGCGTCGACGAGGGTCTGCTCCGCGACGGCGGATTTTTCAAACATGTCGCGCTCGGCGCTGCTCAACTCGATTTCCACGATGCGCTCGACGCCCTTGGCCCCGATCACCACGGGAACGCCGACATAGAGGTCCTTGATCCCATATTCCCCGTTGAGCCAGGCGGCGCAGGGCAGAACCCGTTTCTTGTCGCGCAAATAGCTCTCAGCCATGGCGATGGCGGAGGCCGCAGGCGCGTAGAAGGCCGATCCGGTCTTCATCAGATTGACGATCTCAGCCCCACCATTGCGGGTCCGCTCGACGATTTCGTCGATATGCGCCTGCGTGGTCCAGCCCATCTTGACCAGATCGGGCAAGGGAATGCCGGCGACGGTGGAATAGCGTGGCAAAGGAACCATGCTATCGCCATGACCGCCGAGCACGAAGGCGGTGACGTCTTCGACCGACACGTTGAACTCATCGGCGAGGAAATAGCGAAAGCGCGAGGAATCAAGCACGCCCGCCATGCCGACCACCATCGGCTTCGGCAACCCGCAGGTCTTTTGCAGCGCCCAGACCATCGCGTCGAGCGGATTGGTGATGCAGATGACGAAGGCATCGGGCGCGTATTTCTTGATGCCGGCGCCGACCTGCTCCATCACCTTGAGATTGATGCTGAGAAGATCGTCGCGACTCATGCCTGGCTTGCGCGGCACTCCGGCGGTGACAATGCAGACATTCGCGCCTTCGATCGCCTCGTAGGAATTGACGCCGGTAAAGCGCGCGTCGAAGCCATCGACCGGAGACGACTGAGCCAGATCCAGGGATTTGCCCTGGGGAACGCCTTCGGCGATGTCGAACATCACCACATCGCCCAAATGCTTGAGCCCGATCAAGTGAGCGAGCGTCCCGCCGATCTGGCCTGAGCCGATCAGTGCAATCTTATTTCGCATCATGTTGAGAAAAGTCCCTGAATTAAAACGCGGTACCGCGGTCATTATCTGCCGGCTCGGCAATCGGTCAAGTGTCCACAATTCCTTCCGGCACGCCGGCTGCCAAGGAGCTGGGGCGTCCGTGGGGGAGCGCCAGATAGGGCTGCGAGCGCATTTCGATCAAGCGCGAAGCGGTCCGCTTGAATTCCTGCGCCTCGAACCCGTCCGTGGCGCGATAAAGCGCAGGGGGCTCGGCGGCAGCCGAGGCCACGAGTTTCACCGCGTGGTCGTAGAGCGTGTCGATGAGGACGATGAAACGCTTGGCTTCGTTGCGCCGGTCGAAATCCATGACCGGGATGTGATCGATGATGATCGTATGGAATTCGTGCGCGATCTTTAAGTAATCGGCGGCGCCGAGCGGCACGCCGCATAGGTCGGCGAAGGAAAAGCGCGCCACTCCCATGGCGGCATGCGGCACCCGCGCGACGTGACCCTTGACCACGAGTGCATGCTCGGCTCCGACATGCCCGCCCGTCAGCCGCCGCCAGGCTTGATCCAGGGCTGCATCGGCCGCAGCATCGGCGGGGACATGCCAGACCGGCGCCCCGGCCAGTTTCTCCAGGCGGAAATCCGCCCGCGCCTCGACCCGCACCACCTCCATCCGCTCGGTAAGAAGAGCGATGAAGGGCAGGAACAATGCGCGGTTTAGACCATCGCGGTAGAGGTCGTGCGGCGCGACATTCGAAGTCGCTACGACCACAACCCGCTGTTCGAACAGCTGCGTGAACAGGCGGCCGAGGATCATGGCGTCGGCAATGTCGGTGACGTGAAATTCGTCAAAGCACAAAAGCCACGCCTCCGCCGCTATGGCCGCCGCGACGGGGGCGATCGGGTCGTCGCCGACAATTTCGCCGGTTTTCAGTTTCTGCCGGTAGGCATGGATGCGTTCATGAACCTCGGTCATGAACTCATGGAAATGGATGCGCCTTTTACGGACAACAGGGCTCGCCGCGAAGAACAGGTCCATCAGCATGGTCTTGCCGCGGCCGACCTCGCCGAACAGATAAAGCCCCTTGACCGCCACCATCTCCCGGCTGCCGAACAACCAGCCCAGTGACGAGGATTTTCGCGCCAGCCGGTGCTCGGCGATCCGCGATTCCAACCGCGCGAGTTTGTAGACAACAGCTTCCTGCGCGGGATCGCGTTCGATCTCGCCTGCGGCGACGCGGGCCGCATAATGCGCAGTGACGGAGCCGTGCATGGACGGATGGGGCAAGGGGTGAGGAAGTGGTCGCGCGAGGCATAGCCGTACCACCCCACGGGGGCAAGGCATGGGTGGCGGATCGTCCGCGGGCCGCTTCAACTTTGATGTGCATTGCAGCAATTGCGCTAAAATATCAGCAGCTATTTCCATAAAAGCATGGTTGCCATGCTATAATTACGTTTATCATCAATATGATACACTTGCCGCGGCATGAGCTAAAGATATATTGCGATGCAATAATAACTGCGCTCGTATGTTGGCGAGGCTTCGCCAGCATCGAGGTTACGGAGTCTATGTCATGCACGATCCTCTTCCCGGTGGCGGCCTCATCCGCAAATTGTGGGTCGGCGAATCCGATACCTACCGCGAACACTTGCTGCGCCTCGATGTCGAGAGCCAGTGCAACCGCTTCGGCCATGCCGTCACTGACGAATTTGTGCAGGTCTATGTCGACGCCTGGCCCGGTCTCAACGCCATCATCCACGGCTTTTTCGTCGACGGCATATTGCGCGGCGCGGCCGAGTTGCGGCCGATCGGGTCGAGCCTGGCGAAAAGAGCGGACGCAGCCTTGAGCGTGGAGAAGCCCTGGCAGAGCTACGGCGTCGGCTCGGCGTTGCTGGAGCGCATGCTGCTT
>JAXDOR010000240.1:0-11296 GCA_034668825.1 Alphaproteobacteria bacterium
AAGGCTGGATGGAGCAGGCGCTCAGCGAACTGCCCGCCGTCGAGGTGGAGGACCGTTACCGGCGCGTGCTCAAGGATAATCGCGGACGCGATGCCCAGGCCGGGCGTACGCTCGACGGTCCGCATCTGACCGACCTGACCGTGACCTATACGGCGAAAAACATCACGGCGGCGAAGGCGTCGACCGGCGAACAGAAAGCGCTGCTGATCGGCCTGGTCTTGGCTCATGCCGGGCTCGTTGCCGACATGACCGGCTTCGCGCCGCTGCTTCTCCTCGACGAGGTCGTCGCTCATCTCGATCCGGCGCGGCGAGTTGCGCTTTATGACGCACTTTCCGGGCTTGGTTCTCAGGTGTGGATGACCGGCGCCGACCCCGTCACCTTCGCCGAGATTGCGGCGCGGGCGCAAATATTCGACGTAAAGGCCGGGCAAATCTCAGCAAATATAATCAAGCCATTGTAGCAATGAGTGAATTGGGTATCGACCGGCCCGGAACAAAGCCGGTCCGCAGGGCTTGACCTATGGGGCTATGTGAGTAGCCCGACACATCCTATCGCGGAGAGAACAATGGCCGTCGGCCCCGCCGCCGGAGAACAGATTTCCAGAAGGCTGCAAGAATCCCTTGCCCGCCTGCGGCAGGATATTGACCGCGTGGAGCTCTGGGCCGAGGCGCTGGAGAGCTTCTCTCATCCCATTCCCGACTATAAGCCGACGCGGGACTATATGCTCAGCTCGAAAAATTCCGCTGATCGCGATTGAGGCCGGCGCATCGTCGGCGCGCGCAATACCAAATAACGGGCGAGTTTGGCTCCCTCATCCTGAGGAACGCACGCAATGCGCGTCTCGAAGGATAGCCGATAATGCAGCCCGTGGTTCGAGAGGCGTCGCTCACGCGACGCTCTTCGGCGTGAGGCCAATGACAGGGAAGAAAGAGTCCCCAAAACAGCCCGCAGCCACTACATAAGGGCCATGAAATTCCTCGACGAAGCCAAGATCTACATCCAGTCCGGCGCCGGCGGCAACGGCTGCATTTCGTTCCGGCGCGAGAAGTTCATCGAGTTTGGCGGGCCGAATGGCGGCGACGGCGGGCGCGGCGGCAGCGTGATCGCCGAATGCGTCGATGGCCTCAACACGCTGATCGATTATCGCTTCCAGCAGCATTTCAAAGCCAAGTCCGGCGGCGGCGGCATGGGCAAGGATCGCCACGGCGCCAACGGCGCCGACATGATCCTGAAGGTCCCACTCGGCACGCAAATCTACGAGGAAGACGGCGAGACGCTGCTTGCCGACCTCACCGCGCTCGGCCAGCGCGTGGTGCTGGCGAAGGGCGGCAACGGCGGCTTCGGCAACGCCTATTTCAAGTCCTCGACCAATCAAGCGCCGCGCCATGCCAATCCCGGCCAGCCGGGCGAGGAACGCACCATTCGCCTGCGGCTGAAGCTGATCGCCGATGCCGGCATCATCGGGCTGCCGAATGCCGGCAAGTCGACCTTCCTCGCCTCGGTAAGCGCGGCGCGGCCGAAGATCGCGGATTATCCCTTCACCACATTGCATCCGCAGCTTGGCGTCTTCGCCGTGGATGGGCGCGAATTCGTGCTGGCGGATTTGCCCGGACTGATCGAAGGCGCGCATGAAGGCGTCGGCCTCGGCGACCGTTTCCTCAGCCATACGGAGCGCTGTCGTGTCTTGCTGCACCTTGTCGACGGCACCGGCGAAGACGCCGGCGCAGCCTACAAGACCGTGCGCGGTGAACTCGCCGCCTATGGTCACGGACTGATGGAAAAGCCGGAGATCGTGGCGCTGTCCAAGGTGGACGCACTGACACCGGAAATGCTGAAGGAGCAACTCACGCGGCTCAAGCGTGCGGCGAAGAAGACCCCGCTGCTATTGTCATCGGCGAGCCGCCAAGGCGTGCCGGAAGTCTTGCGCGAGCTGCTCGCCGTAATCGACGGCGCGCGCACGGCGGCGGGCGAGAAGCCGCATGCAGACGCCGGCGTGGCCGGATGGCGGCCGTGATGCAGACGCGCGCCGCGGTCGCCTGGAAAGCAGGCGAGCCGCTGACCATCGAAACCATCGACATTGAAGGTCCGCAAGCCGGCGAGGTGCTGGTCGAGATCATGGCGACCGGCGTCTGCCATACCGACGCCTATACGCTGTCGGGTGCCGACCCGGAGGGTTTGTTTCCCGCCATCCTCGGCCATGAAGGGGCCGGCATCGTCCGCGAAGTCGGCGCCGGCGTCACGACACTGAAAGTTGGCGACCACGTCATCCCGCTCTACACGCCGGAATGCCGGCAGTGCAAAACCTGCCTGTCTCGGAGGTCAAACCTCTGCACGGCGATCCGCGCGACCCAGGGCAAAGGCGTAATGCCCGACGGCAGCAGCCGCTTCCGCTGCGACGGCGACACGGTGTTCCACTATATGGGCTGCTCGACCTTCGCCAATTTCACCGTGCTGCCGGAAATTGCTTTGGCCAAAGTGCGAGAGGACGCGCCCTTCGACAAGATTTGCTACATCGGCTGCGGCGTCACCACCGGCATCGGCGCCGTCATCAACACCGCGAAAGTTTGGCCTGGAGCGAATGTCGCCGTGTTCGGGCTCGGCGGCATCGGCCTCAACGTCATCCAGGGCGCCCGCATGATCGGCGCCGACAAGATCGTCGGCATCGACACCAATCCGGGAAAGCGCGCCATCGCCGAGAAATTCGGCATGACGCATTTCATCAACCCGGACGAAGTCGGGCACGACAAGGTGGTGCAGGCGATCATCGATCTCACCAGAGGCGGAGCGGATTTCTCCTTCGAATGCATCGGCAACGTGAACGTGATGCGCCAGGCGCTGGAATGCTGCCACCGCGGCTGGGGCGAGAGCATCATCATCGGCGTCGCCGCCTCGGGACAGGAGATTGCGACGCGGCCGTTTCAACTGGTCACCGGCCGGGTGTGGAAAGGCACCGCCTTCGGCGGCGCCAGAGGCCGCACCGATGTGCCGAAAATCGTCGATTGGTACATGGACGGCAAGATCAACATCGACGATCTCATCACCCACACCATGCCGCTCGACGAGATCAACACCGCCTTCGATCTGATGCATGAAGGCAAGTCGATCCGCTCGGTGGTGATCTATTGAGCTACTTGATCAACTCCAGCAGCCGCTGCGCGTCCTTCGGCGCGGCACTTTTCTGGTCGTTGTCGAAATAAACGAATACCGTGCGCCGCTGGCGTTTCCATTTGGCGATGTCGCGCGCCCAGGCGCGCAAAGTCTTGTCGGGATAGTGATCCTTGTAGGTGCCGCCGGGCCCATGGCCGCGTACATAGACATGCCGCGCCGTGACTTCCCACGGCGACGGCGCGTCATGATGGTCCGACAGACACAGCGAGATATCGTTGTCGCGCAAGAGATCGAGGATGTCTTTCTCATACCAACTCGCGTCGCGGAATTCGAAAGCATAGGGCCAGCATTTCGGCAACAGCTTGAGAAACGACGCCAAACGTTCGCGATTGGCCTTAAACTGCGGCGGCAGTTGAAACAGCACGGGCCCGGCCTTCGGCGACAATATCTTGAGCCTTGAAACCATTAACTCGATGCTGTTCTCGGAATTCGTCAGACGCTTCCAATGGGTGATGAATTTCGAGGCCTTCCAGGCAAAGATGAAGTCCGGCGGCGTTTGATCGCGCCAGCCTTCCACCGCTTTCTCGGTCGGCGTCCGGTAAAAGACGCCGTTCAATTCCGTGGTGGGAAACTGGGTGGTGTAATAGCGCAGGTGATCCTTGATCTTGATTTCCGGGGGGAAGAATGGCCCGCGCCAGGATTTGTAGCTCCAGCCGGACGTGCCGATATAAATCTTGGACATAGACGCAACTCACGGGTTTGACTCGTCATCACCGGGCCGCCGCGAAGCGGCGCGACCCGGTGATCCCCATCAGGTAGGCACTGCGTCCCTTAGCGAGATGGCCGGGTCAGGCCCGGCCATGACGACTGTGAGATTCACGTGCTAGACAACCCGCACCGCGCCTCTTTGTTCGAGCCCTTTTATGTCCCCCAAAGCCCCTGCCCTCGCGGATTTCCGCCGCATCGTGGTCAAAGTCGGCTCCTCGCTCCTGGTGGATGCCGAGGCCGGACGGCTGCAGCACGCCTGGCTGGAGGCGCTGGCGGAGGACATCGCGGCGCTGCACAAGCAAGGCCGGGACATTATCGTGGTCTCCTCCGGCGCCATCGCGCTCGGGCGCAGCGTGCTGAAGCTGCCAACGGGCGCGCTCAAGCTTGAGGATAGCCAAGCCGCCGCCGCCGTTGGTCAGATTGCGCTGGCGCGCACGTGGGCCGAGGTGCTGGCCCGCCACGGCATCACCGCGGGACAAGTCCTGGTGACGCTCGGCGATACCGAGGAACGCCGGCGCTATCTCAATGCCCGCTCGACTATTGCCAAATTGCTCGAATGGAAAGCCGTGCCGGTGATCAACGAGAACGACACGGTAGCGACCAACGAGATCCGCTATGGCGACAACGACCGCCTGGCGGCGCGGGTCGCCACCATGGCGAGCGCCGATCTCCTGATCTTGTTGTCCGATGTCGACGGTCTTTACGATGCGCCGCCCGGCGGCGGCCGCGACGCCAAGCTGGTTCCCATCGTGCCGCGCATCACCGTGGAAATCGAAGCCATGGCCGGCGCTTCCGGCTCCGAGCTGTCGCGCGGCGGCATGGTGACTAAAATCGAAGCCGGCAAGATCGCGACCACCGCGGGCACGCACATGGTCATCGCATCCGGCCGCATCGAACATCCGTTGCAGGCCGTCGCCAAGGGCGGTAACTGCAGCTGGTTTCTCACCCCGGCCAATCCGGTGACGGCGCGGAAGAAATGGGTCGCCGGCTCGCTGGAGCCGAAGGGCACGCTCACCATCGACGCCGGCGCCGTGGCCGCGCTGCGGCGCGGCAAGAGCCTGCTGCCCGCCGGCATTACCCGGATCGACGGCGCCTTCGAGCGCGGCGACGCCGTGGTCATCCGCGGCCCCGACGGGGCCGAGATCGGCCGCGGTCTTGTCGCCTACGACGCCGACGAGGCAGAGAAGATCAGAGGAAAATCGTCGGGCGACATCCTATTGATCCTCGGCTTTGGCGGCCGCGCCGAAGTCATCCACCGCGACGACATGGTCATCGGCGGCGAGTGACTGCCGCTCCATAACGTTGGTGTCGGCGGAACTCTGAGGCAGCTTCGGCGTTATATTATGCGACGCGACACAAATATGAGTCAGAAGGCGATCGACAGATCGCCCATCAACCCCAGCCCACCGGAGGCTGGGGTTTTTGTTTGCGGCTACGAATGCCCACCGAATGACGTGCGGCGAAGTGGCGCGTCGAGGTGTCTTGCTCGGATGCCGGGCCACCCATTAATCTTTTTACCTATCAAAAACGGGAGGTCAGATGAAAACGCTCACAACGCTTGCAGCCGCCGCCATCATCGGCACCGCGGCTATTGCTGCTCCTACTCCGGCGCGGGCCGCTGCTCCGTGGGTCATTCCAGTCATTATTGCCGCCGTCGTCGTCACGGCAGTCGCGGCGCAAGCGGCTGCGCAAAACCGGGGTGCTATCGCCGTGGCGCCGGCAGGAAAGTCTAAAGTAGCGGTCGTCAAAAAGAAGAAAAAATAGGTGGGAATTCCCCCGGTCACGGTTCTGATTGAATGAACGTCGACCGGAGTGATCATGGAAAAGGGGCCGGCGGCCCCTTTTTTCTTTGCGTCATTCATTAAGCAGCGGGCTAGTGGGTTAGAATTCGGCTTCCGTTAGGAACTCCGAACCGGCGGGCCCGGCGTCTGCCGGCCGCGGCGAAAAGCTTTCGAACGTGTTTCAGCATTTCTGGCCGCCCGGCACTCTTCGCCGCCGCCGTACCCGGCCGGTGATTGCCCCTAGCAGCGGGAGGCGATGATAATTCTTGCGAATCCGGGGGCAGATCGAGGCAAGTCCCGTCCGGAAAGACGAGGTAGCGCGAGAAGATATGGACCTGGCCTTCGCCGGCGCTTTTGCCTTCGACCACGTATTTAGTGCCGGCCGGAAAACGTTTCGGGAGACGACCTGCCCGCATGACACCCCTCCACCGCCCAATAAAACTGATAACCAATGCGCGATCCGCCTTCCGGTTCCGGCCGGCGCGGCCTCGCCCACAGAAATCGAACGTGATAGGAAAATAGCCTTCCGAGATGGACCTTTTATGACGGCACCGCTGAAGACGATCGAGGGTTCCGGCGACATCGCCGAGGTCATGCGCGCCATTGGCCATCGCGCCAAGGCGGCCGCGCATGCGCTCGCCTTGGCACCCTCCGCCCGCAAGAATGCCGGCCTCGCCGCAATGGCTAAGGCCTTGCGCGCGCAGGCTTCCGCGATCCTGGCAGCGAATGCGGAAGACATCGCCGAGGCGAAATCCGGCGGGGCCAATGCCGCCTTCCTCGACCGCCTCGGACTTGACGCTGCCGCAGTGGCCGCCATGGCCGATGGAGTCGAGGTGGTGGGCGGGCTCGCCGACCCGATCGGCACCGTGACCGAAGCCTGGACCCGCCCGAACGGCATGCGGATCGAGCGGGTGCGGGTGCCGCTCGGCGTCATCGGCGTCATCTACGAGAGCCGGCCGAATGTGACGGTGGATGCCGCTGTGCTTTGCCTCAAGGCCGGCAACGCCGTGATCCTGCGCGGTGGATCGGAAAGCTTCCGTTCGACGCGCGCCATTCACGCGGCGCTTGCCGAGGGGCTGCGCCAAGCCGGACTTCCCGAGGCGGCGATCCAGTTGGTGCCGACGCGCGACCGCGCCGCGGTGGGAATGATGCTGCAAGGTCTCGACGGCATGATCGACGTCATCGTGCCGCGCGGCGGCAAGAGCCTCGTCGCCCGCGTGCAGGCGGAAGCGCGCGTACCGGTCTTCGCCCACCTCGAAGGCGTCTGCCATGTCTATGTGGACAAGGCCGCATCGCTCGATATGGCAAAATCCATCGTGCTCAACGCGAAGATGCGGCGCACCGGCGTCTGCGGCGCCGCCGAGACTTTGCTGGTGGATCGCGCCGCGGCGGCGACCCATCTCAAGCCGCTGGTGACGATGCTGATCGAAGCCGGTTGCGAGGTGCGCGGCGACGAAGCGATGCGTGGCGCCGATGCGCGGGTGAAGCCCGCGAGCGAGGACGATTGGTCGACCGAATATCTCGACGCCGTCATCGCGGCGAAAGTGGTCGATGGCGTGGACGCGGCGATTGCGCATATCGAGCGTTATGGCTCGCACCACACTGACGCCATCGTAACCGAGGACAAACAGGCCGCCGAGAAATTCTTGAACGAAGTCGATTCCGCCATCGTTTTGCATAATGCTTCGACCCAGTTCGCCGACGGCGGCGAATTCGGCTTCGGCGCCGAGATCGGGATCGCCACCGGGCGCTTCCACGCGCGGGGGCCCGTCGGCGTCGAGCAACTCACGAGTTTCAAATACCGCGTGCGCGGATCGGGGCAGACGCGGCCGTGATTTTTTCTTCACCACCCCCTTGTGGGGAGGTCGGCGCGAAGCGCCGGGTGGGGTCTTCAACAAAATCGATGGCAAACAAAAAACCCCCTCCCCGACCCTCCCCCACACGGGGGGAGGGAGCCGTTCCCCGTCTCGTCCTGCCGCCGCACTCGCGTGGGCTGCGGATCGGTCTCTTCGGCGGCACCTTCGACCCGCCGCACCGCGCTCATTTCGGCGCCTGCCTGCTGGCGATGAAACGGCTCGCCCTCGACCGCGTGTGGTGGCTGGTGACGCCCGCCAATCCGCTAAAGGACACCCGCGGACTAACGCCGGTCGACCAGCGCATCCTGGCAATTCAGGCCTTCGCGCATCATCCCCGCATCGACGTCACCGGTTTCGAGGCCGTGATTGGAACCCGTTACACGTTCGACACCATTTCCTTTGTGCGCACTCGTTGCCCAGGCGTGCACTTCGTCTGGATCATGGGCGCCGATAATCTGCGGAGCTTCCATCGATGGCAGAAATGGCGAGAGATCGCGAAGCTGGTTCCGATTGCCGTGGTCGACCGCCTAGGTCCGAGCCTCTATGCCACCGCCGGCGTCGCCGGGCAGGCCCTGGCGCGGTGGCGCGTGCCTGAATCGGCTGCAAAATCCCTGCCGCTGCGCAAACCCCCGGCCTGGGTCTATCTTCACGGCCTGAAATCGCCGCTGTCATCGACGGCGCTGCGGCGAAAAAATGCACAGACGACGGTTGAAAGTGCTTAAGCTACGCGTATCTTAGCCTTGTCCCGGCACGAATCCGGGCAACCGCAGTGAAAGGAAAAGGACCACTGTCCACCCCTGCAATTTCTCGGGCTCGCACGCGTCGTGCTCCCGAACCCGTCTTGAAGGCGCGTCCTGACGCCGACGAGACGCTGCGCCTCATCCTCGCCTCGCTTGAAGACATGAAGGCCGAGGAAACCGTCACCATCGATCTGCACGGCAAAACCTCGATCGGCGATTACATGGTCGTGACCTCTGGGAGGTCAAACCGCCATGTTGGCGCCGTCGCGGATAATGTCGTTAAAGATCTCACCGAAAGCCGCGTCCGCGGTGTCCGCGTCGAGGGCATGCCCAATTGCGACTGGGTGCTGATTGATGCGGGTGACGTCATTGTCCACGTCTTCCGGCCGGAAGTGCGCGCCTTCTATAATCTCGAAAAGATGTGGACGGGCGCGCGGCCGGACGGGCAGCGGGCGAGCTGACGCAGCCGGCCGCAGGCGATAGCCATGCGTATCGCCGTTGCCGCCGTGGGCCGGCTCAAGCAGGGACCCGAACGCGAGCTTGCCGAGCGCTACCGCAAGCGTGCGGCGGATGCGGGACGCGGCATCGGACTTCGCGGCTTGGAGATCATCGAAATCCGGGAGAGCCGCGCGCAGGAAGTCGACAAGCGCGTGATTGAGGAATCGATCGCCTTGGCGAATGTGATCCCCGACGGCGCCGCCACCGTCGTTCTGGACGAACGCGGTGACAGCCTCGATAGCGTTGCCTTTAGTGCCTTTATCGGCCGCTGGCGGGATCAAGGACGACCGGCGGCGTCTTTCCTGATCGGCGGCGCCGACGGCGTGACCGCGGGCTTACGCGACAAAGCCGAGTTACGCCTCGCCTTCGGCCGCGCCACCTGGCCGCATCAACTGGTACGCATCATGCTGCTGGAACAGCTCTATCGCGCCGTGACCTTGCTCGCCGGACATCCCTATCATCGCGCCTAACCCCGGCGCCGCAGCCTCGTCACTATTTCGTGACGCCGTTTACCGACTTCGGTCTTATTCCCGTACAAATCAGCATGGCTATTGTCGCCATTGCCAGCCGAGTGCATACGAGCACGGATGATCCTTACACGGAATAATGGTGTCGATTCCCGCCGGGCGCTTGCTGCGGCGATGGGATTTGCTTTGCCTCTCGGGCTGGCTGCCAGCGCATTTGCCGGCTCGCCGGCGCGGCATCTGCGCCCCTATTTGCTCGCCCAGGCCGACCGCCCGGCCTTGCGCGGCGCCGTCGATGTCGATGCGCTGAAGCAGCGCGATCAGGAACTGGAAGCCATTCAGGCCGAGCGGAAAAAAGCCGCGGAGATTCAAGGCAAGCTGCGCGAAGAAATTGACGCCATCGGCGAAGACCGGCGCAAGCTGAATCAGCAGCTCATCGATACCGCCTCCCGCGTCCAGGCCGTTGAAGGCCGCGTCACCGCGACGGAAGCGCGTCTGAAGCCGCTGGATGACAACGAGGCTGCCATACGCAAGTCGCTGGATGGCCGCCGCGCCATCATCGCCGAAGTCTTGGCGGCCTTGCAGCGGATCGGGCGGCGACCGCTTCCCGCCATCATGGTCAGGCCTGAAGATGCTTTGCAGTCGGTGCGGACCGCGATTATGCTCGGCGCGGTGCTTCCCGAGATGCGGCAAGAAGCCGAGAGCCTTGCCACCGATCTGGCCGAACTCGTGCGCCTGCGCAAGGACATAGCAGCCGAACGCGAAGAACTCTCGCGCGACCTTGCCGCCCAGTTCGAGGACCGGCAGCGGCTGGCGCTTCTCGTCGACGAACGGCAGAAAAAACAAGCGGTCGTAGAGAAAGAACTCGATGCCGAACGCCAGCGGGCGGCCACGCTGGCGCGCGAGGTCGACAATCTCAAGGACCTGATCGTCAAGCTGGAACAGGGTCTCGACAGCGCGACCCGCTCGGCTCGTGCTACGGCCCGCGCGGCCCTGGAGGGGCGCCCGGCATTGGCCAATCTTCATGACCCGGGACGGCTGGGGCCGGCGATAGCCTTCGCCGCCACCCGAGGCGTGCTGCCACTACCTGTAAACGGGGTTAAAATCCGCGATTTCGGCGCTTCCGACGGCCGAGGCGGCATAGAAAAAGGATTATCCGTCGCCACCCGCGCCGGCGCGCAGGTCACTGCTCCCTGCGACGGCTGGGTAGTTTATGCCGGTTCCTTCCGTTCTTACGGACAACTCTTGATACTGGATGCCGGGGGCGGGTATCATGTGTTGCTGATGGGGATGGAACGGATTTCCGTCGACCCGGGCCAATTCGTGCTAACCGGAGAGCCCGTGGCGGCCATGGGCGCCGGACCGCAGATTACCGCCGCGACTGGCTCCAGCCAGCCGGTTCTATACGTAGAGTTCCGTAAGGACGGAACTCCGATTGATCCCAGCCCATGGTGGGCGACAAACGAAGGCGAAAAGGTTCGCGGATGATACGCAAAACTTCTCTCATTCTTCTCGGTGCCGCGGCGGGCGTGGCATTGACCCTGGCTGCAACCCAGCCGCGCATGATTTTACTCGGCTCGAGCGCCAGAGCGGCGGTTGCGGATACCTATAAGCAGCTCAACTTGTTCGGCGACGTGTTCGAGCGGGTGCGCGCCGATTACGTCGAGAAGCCGGACGATGCCAAGCTTGTCGAATCGGCGATCAACGGCATGCTCGCCGGACTCGATCCTCACTCCAGCTATATGGATGGAAAGAGCTACCGCGACATGCAGGTGCAGACCCGCGGCGAGTTCGGCGGCCTGGGCATTGAGGTGACGATGGAGAACGGCATCGTCAAGGTCGTCTCGCCCATCGACGACACGCCGGCCGCCAAGGCGGGCATCCAGGCCAACGACCTAATCACCCAGCTCGACAACGAGCAGATCTCGGGCCTGACGCTCGAGCAGGCGGTCGAGAAGATGCGCGGCCCCGTCAACACGCCGATTACGCTGACGATCGTCCGCAAGGGCAAGGACGACCCGTTCGACGTCAAGATCGTCCGCGACATCATCCGCATCAACGCGGTGAAGGAGCACTCCGA
>JAXDOR010000241.1:0-30738 GCA_034668825.1 Alphaproteobacteria bacterium
GCGCCGCCGCTAAATCGTCGCCGCTCCAGCGCCCCTCCCCGACCAGCACCAGCGAGCCCACCATCGAGCGCACCTGATGATGCAAAAATGAGCGCGCCGAGGCGCTGACGCGGATTTCCGCGCCCTCGCGGGTGACATCGAGCTGATCCAGCGTCTTCAGTGGCGAATTGGCCTGACACTCGGCGGCGCGGAAGGTGGTGAAGTCGTGCTTGCCGATGAGGCGTTGCGCCGCTTCGTGCATTGCCGCGGCATCGAGCGGGCGCGCCACGCGCCAGGCGCGGTTGCGGTCGAGGGCCAGATCGCCGCGGCGATTGACGATGCGATAGACGTAATGCCGCGCCTTGGCCGAGGTGCGGGCATTGAAACCATCCGCCACTTTCTCAGCGGCAAGCACCGCCACCGGATGCGGCCGCAGCCGCGCGGTGAGCGCGTCGCGCACGGTGTCAGTGTCCCATTCTTTCGCCAGATCGATATGGGCGACCTGACCGAGCGCATGCACGCCGGAATCGGTCCGCCCCGCTCCCTGCACCATGACCTGTTCGCCGGCGAAGCCTTCGACCGCCGCCGTAAGCACGCCTTGCACGGTCAGCCCGCCGGCTTGCATCTGCCAGCCGACGAACGGCGTGCCGTCGTATTCGATCAGGAGTTTGTAGCGGGGCATGAGCGATCTACTCGAGCTCTGCGAACGGCGGCGGGTAGGATACCGTACCCGATGGCGGCGCAAACGGCGAAAGCCGCAGCGCCTGAAAATGAGGGCCGGTGTAGCGTGAAGTGTATTCCGCTCTCACCTCGAACCCGAAACGTCCGTAATAGTCCGGCGCGCCAAGAACGAAGACGATGCCTTCACCGCGATCCTTCAATCGCGCAAGCCCGGCTCGGATCAAGGCGCTGCCGATTCCGTGCCGTTGCATCGCCGGAATGACACCGACAGGCGCGAGACCGACCACGGGAATCGTCCGGCCGTCCGCGACTAACGTAAGCCTCGGAAATGCGACGTATCCCGCGAGACCTTCCGAACGCTCACTCACGAGCGCCAGAACGAGATCGCCGCGCTCGCGCAGCCGTTCGACCAAATCGGCTTCGGCCGGGCGCGCGAAGGCCGCCTCCAGCACTGCGCGCACTTTCGTCGCATCGCGCGGCGTCTCCAGACGGATAACGGTGGTGAGCGACGCGTTCATCCGAGCCGGGTGCCGCGCGGAATGGCCGCACCACGTAAAAATTCCTCCGCCTGCATCGCCTGCCGTCCGGCGCGCTGCAATTCGAGCAGACGGATAGCGCCTTCACCACAAGCAATCGTGAGCTTGTCGTCGAGCACCGTGCCCGGCGCGCCCGAGCCCTCGCCGCGCGTCGTGCGCAGGACTTTGACACGTATGCCTTCCGCGGATTCAAACCAAGTGCCCGGAAACGGCGACAGCCCGCGAACATGGTCGTGTACTTGTTTCCACGGACGCGTCCAATCGATCCGCGTTTCGTCCTTGGCGATTTTCGCCGCATAGGTGACGCCGGTGTCCGGCTGCGGCGTGAGC
This sequence comes from Alphaproteobacteria bacterium, assembly GCA_034668825.1. GTDB lineage: Bacteria > Pseudomonadota > Alphaproteobacteria > Rhizobiales > Xanthobacteraceae > CANKHA01. The sequence goes on from JAXDOR010000241.1 coordinate 1,527, forward strand.
GCGAGAGCGCCCCGTTCGAGCGTACCCAATGCGCGCGGCATCAGGCCAGCGCCGAGCGGTGCTAGCCTGTCGTGCAATTCCCCCGCGGTCATGTCGGCGCCGATCGGCACGCGCTCGGTCATCGCCATGTCGCCGGTATCGAGGCCCTCGTTCATCTTCATTACCGTCACGCCGCTCTCTGTGTCACCGGACATCACCGCGCGGTTGATCGGGGCGGCGCCGCGCCAGCGAGGCAGCAGCGAAGCATGCAAGTTGAAGCAGCCGAGCGGCACGCTTTCGAGGATGGGTTTCGGCAGAATCAATCCATAAGCCACGACCACGGCAGCATCAGCATTGTGGGCGCGAAATGCCGCCTGAGCTTCGGCGGTCTTCAGTGTGGAAGGCGTCAACACGGGAATATTTAAACGGCGCGCTTCCCGCTCCACCGGCGTCGGCTGCAGGTCCATGCCGCGCCCTGCCGGCTTCGGCGCGCGGGTATAGACCGCCGTGATGTCGTAGCCGTGCCTGGCGAGTTCGAGCAACGTCGGCACCGCGAAATCCGGGGTGCCCATGAAGATCAGGCGAAGGGGCATGGCATCTTTCTTCCCTCTCCCCTTGTGGGAGAGGGTGGCGAGTTGAGAGCGTAAGCGAACAACAAGCCGGGTGAGGGGTCTCTCTATCAGCACGCAGTGAGGCCGGACCCCTCACCCGCCCTCGTTTCACTCGGGCACCCTCTCCCACAAGGGGAGAGGGTTAGAGCAATTACTCCGCGCGCGGATGATCCTTGTCGGCACGCGCGGAGCGCCGATCGGTCTTGCGCGGAATAGGCTTATCCTCATCGCCGCGCTTCGCCGCCTTGATGAATTTCTTGATGACCCGGTCGCGCTTAAGCTTGGAAATGTGATCGATGAAGAGCACGCCGTTGAGGTGGTCGATCTCGTGTTGCAGACAAGTGGCGAGCAGGCCGGCGGCTTCAATCTCCTGCGGCTTTCCGTTGTCGTCGACATATTTCACCTTCACCTGCGCGGGCCGCTCAACCTCGGCGTAATATTCCGGGATCGATAGGCAGCCTTCCTCGTAAGTGGACTTGTCATCCGACGTCCAAAGCAGTTCCGGATTGATGAAGACCTGCGGCTCCGGTGGGTCGTCTTTCTTCGCCAAATCCATGGTGATGACGCGCTGCGGCTCGCCGACCTGAATGGCGGCAAGCCCGATTCCTGGCGCGGCATACATGGTCTCGAACATGTCATCGATCAGCCGGCGGATGTCGGCGTCGACAGTCTTGACCGGTTTCGAGACAAGCCGCAGCCGCGGATCGGGCAATGTGATGATGTCGCGCAGCGCCATGAGCGGCGATGTAAGCGGTAAGCAGGATGGGGTCAATGCAACGCGCTGGTGCGCGCTTTACCAGCGCGGGACGCCTTGCCGTTCCCTCTTCGTTCGCGCATAAAGAGCGAATCAGGATAGAAATAGCCGCATGATCGAAACGCTGCTCATCGCCGTCGCTTGCCTGCTCGTCGGTGCCGGACTGGCCGCCGCGCTTTTCGCTGTCCTAAGCCGCCGTCAGACCGGCGCCGCCGATGACGGCATGGCCGACCTAGCCCGGCTGCAAGCGGAAACAGCCGTTCGCCTGCAAGCCATGGGCGACATGCTCGCGGGACGGCAGGCCGAGCTTGGCCGCGCGGTCAACGAGCGACTTGATGCCGTCACCCAGCGGCTCGGCCAGTCGATGCAAAGCTCCACGCAGCAAACAGTGGAGAGTCTACAAAAACTCAACGAGCGCATCGCCGTCATCGACAGTGCGCAGAAGAATCTCACCGACCTCACCTCGCAAGTGACCTCGCTGCGCGAGGTCTTCGCCAACAAGCAGTCGCGCGGCGCTTTCGGCCAGGGGCGGATGGAAACGATTGTGCAAGATGGATTGCCGAAGACTTGCTACGACTTCCAGTTCACGCTGTCGAACCGGTTGCGGCCGGATTGCTGCATTCACATGCCGGACAAGCGGCCGCTCGTGGTCGACGCGAAGTTTCCGTTGGAATCGGTCACCGCCTACCGCGAGGCCAAAAGCGAGGACGAACGCACGCTCAGCGCCCGTCAGGTGCGAAGCGATATCGGCAAGCACGTCGCGGACATTGCGCAGAAATATCTGATCCCGGGTGAAACTCAGGATCTCGCGCTGATGTTTGTTCCCTCGGAGTCTGTCTATGCCGAATTATACGACGGCTTCGACGATATTTTTCAAAAAGCCTACCGCGCCAAAGTCGTCATTGTTTCCCCTTCCCTGCTGATGCTCGCCATCCAGGTGATCCAGCAGATCCAAAAAGATGCGCGCATGCGCGAAGCCGCGGACCAGATTCATACCGAAGTCGGTCACATGATGAAGGATGTCAGGCTGCTGGGCGATCGCGTGCGCAAGTTGCAGACTCACTTCGGCCAGACGACCGAGGACATGAAGGACATCCTGACCTCTACGGGCAAGATCGAGAAGCGCGGCGAGCGCATCAGGGAAGTGGAATTCGGCGGTGATGAGGCGCCAGCGGCAAGCGCCGTCGTCATCTCCGCTCCGATGCGCAAGCTTGGTGCGGCGGAGTGATTCTCGCGCTCTTGTCCTTTTCGTCATTGCCGGGCTTGACCCGGCAATCCATCATAGAATGCAACGCGTACCGTTGTGATGGACCCCAGGGTCAAGCCCGGGGATGACGATCAGAGAGAACATGACCGCCACGCCTGAAACCGAATCGGCCGCCCGCCCGTCGTTCGCCGACGCCTTCGCGGTCTATCTGCGGCCGCGGGTGCTGATCGTCCTGCTGCTTGGCTTTTCTTCCGGCCTGCCGCTAGCGCTTTCCGGTTCGACGCTCTTGGTGTGGATGACCGAATCCGGCGTCAATCTCGGCACCATCGGCCTCTTTGCCCTCGTCGGCACGCCCTACACATTGAAATTCCTCTGGGCGCCGGTGGCCGACGCCATCGACGTGCCCTATCTCTCGCGCTGGCTCGGACGGCGGCGCGGCTGGCTGGTGTTCAGCCAACTCTTGCTGATGGCCGCGATCGTATTTCTCGCGCTGGGCGATCCGCGTTCCGCGCCGTTCACGATTGCCTTGGGGGCGCTGCTCGTCGCCACCGCTTCGGCGACGCAGGATATCGTGGTCGATGCCTTCCGGGTCGAGAGCCTGCCCGAGCGTGAACAGGCCGCCGGCATGGCCGGCTATGTCGCCGCCTACCGCATCGGCATGCTGGTCTCCACCGCCGGCGCGCTATTCCTGGTGAGTTATTTCGAGCAGAGCGTCGGCGTGTCGAAATCCACCGCCTGGATGTGGGGCTATCTGGCGATGGGCCTCCTGGTGCTGATCGGAACCGCCGCCGCGCTGATCGCCACCGAGCCGGAGCGTTCCGCCGTCGCCATGGCCGCGCACAAAGGCCAGGACGCGCTGACCCGCGTGGCGAAAGCCGCCATCGGCGCATTATCCGAATTTCTCAGCTACAAGCTGGCGCTGGTCGCGCTCGCCTTCGTCATCTTGTTCAAGTTCACCGACGCACTATCCGGCACGATGACGGCACCCTTCGTCATCGATCTTGGTTTTTCGCGCAACGAATATGCCGCGATCATCAAGGGCGTCGGCTTGGCCGCGCTGCTGCTGGGCGGCTTTGCCGGCGGCTTCGTGGCGCGCGCCTATCCGCTGGCGACGAGTTTGTGGATCGGCGGCGTTTTGCAGGCGCTCGCCAATCTCGCCTTCTCCTGGCAGGCGGTCGTCGGCGTCAATGCCGCGTGGCTTACCTTTGCCATCACCGTTGAGAATTTCACCAGCGCCATCGGGACGGTGATCTTTGTCGCTTACCTGTCGGCGCTTTGCCGCAACCCGCTGCATACGGCGACACAATATGCGTTGCTCACCGCGCTGGCCGCAGTGGGGCGCACCTATCTTTCGTCAGGCGCGGGTTTCATCGCCGCCGCGACCGGATGGACCTGGTTTTTCGTGATCTGCGCGCTCGCCGGTATCCCGAGCCTCGTGCTGCTGTGGTGGCTGCAGAAAAGCGGGCATTTCGAGAGGCTGGAGACGAAGAATAATACGTCATTCCGGGACGGCGCGTAGCGCCGGACCCGGAATCCAGAGCTACCTACCGTACCGCCCCTGGATTCCGGGTTCGCTCCAGCGGAGCGCCCCGGAATGACAGTGTTAAAACAACGTCCGCTGCCGCATCGCCGCCGACAGCGTGCCCTCATCGAGGTAATCGAGTTCGCCGCCGACGGGGACGCCGTGGGCGAGCCGCGTCACCTTCACATTCGCGTCGTGCAGAAGGTCGGTGATGTAATGCGCCGTGGTCTGGCCGTCGACGGTAGCATCGACGGCGAGGATAATTTCCTTCACGCCCTCCGCATGCGCGCGCGAGACCAGCGCATCGATGGAGAGGTCTTGCGGGCCGACACCATCGAGCGGCGACAGCGTGCCGCCGAGTACGTGGTAGCGGGCGTTGATCGCATGCGCGCGCTCCAATGCCCAAAGATCGGCGACATCGGCGACGGCGACGATGATGGAGGTATCGCGCCGCGGATCGGTGCAGACCGTGCAAGGGTTCTGCGTGTCGATATTGCCGCAGACGCGGCAAATCTCGATTTTCTCCATCGCTGTCGCCAGCGCGGCGGCCAGCGGCGCCATCAACTGCTCGCGCTTCTTGATCAGATGTAAGGCGGCGCGGCGCGCCGAGCGCGGGCCAAGACCCGGCAGGCGCGCGAGCAGCTGGATCAGGCGCTCGATTTCAGGTCCGGCAACGGCGGTGGGCATGGCTACTCCGTCATTCCGGGACGCGCCGACGGCGCGGACCCGGAATCCAGAGCGAAATGACCGCGCGGTTCTGGATTCCGGGTTCGCTCGCTGTGCTCGCGCCCCGGAATGACAAGGTGGCGCATTAAAACAACTTCATGCCCGGTGGCAGCGGCAGCCCGCCGGTGAGGCCCTGCATTTTCTCCTGCATCACCGCTTCGGCCTTGCGGCGCGCGTCGGCATGCGCCGCGACAAGAAGATCCTCCAGGATTTCCTTTTCCTCCGGCTTGAGCACCGAGGCGTCGATGCTGACGCCCTTCATCTCGCCCTTGGCGGTGAGCTTGACCTTGACCAGCCCGCCGCCCGCCGTGCCCTCCACCTCAATGCGGTCGAGCTCGGCCTGCATCGCTTCCATTTTTGATTTGAGTTCGGTCGCCTGTTTCATCAGGCCCATGAAGTCCGCCATCTTCAATCCTCATGCTCGTGATCGGAAGGCAGGTCGGCCGGCAATGCCTCCGGCACATTCCCCTCGGCGCCGGGGCGCCGCACGTCGACGATTTCGGCGCCGGGAAATCGCGCCAGCACCGACTGCACCAGCGGATCGGCGCGCACCCCGCGCAACAGCTCGGCCTTTTCCGCTTCCATCTGCGAACGGACGGTCGGTGCCCCCTGTTCCGAGGAAACCGCGATCATCCAGCGCCGGCCGGTCCACGCCGTCAGCTTGCGGGACAGATCGCCCACCAAAGTCTTTGCCGCGCTGGGCTGCAGGCTGATTTCGAGCTGACCATCCTCAAAACGCACCAGCCGCACGTCGCGCTCCAGCGCCATCTTGATGGAGAGATCGCGTTTTTCCGCCGCGAGCGCGATCAAATCCTCAAAGCTGCTGATCGTGAGCGCCGGTGCCGCCGCTTCGCTCAGACGGGCTACAGGATCGCCGAGCGGCGCGGCGGCGGGAGCCGTGGCGGCGCGTGGGGATGCCCCCCGCGAGGTTTCGTAGCGCGGCGCCATCGCATTTGTCGCGCCCGGCGAGCCTGCACCGCCGTTACCTTGCGGCCGGTCGTGGCCGGAGCCCTGCTCCTCGCCCAGCGACCGCATCACCTCGTCGGGCGTGGGCAGATCGGCGGCATAAGCGATACGCACCAGCACCATTTCCGCGGCGGACAACGGGCGCGCGGCGTCTTTCAGATCGGCCAGGCCCTTGAGCAGCATCTGCCAAGTGCGCGACAGCACGCGCATGGAAAGCTGGGTCGCGAAGGCGCGGCCGCGCGTGCGCTCGACTTCGCTGAGCGAAATATCTTCCGCGACGGCGGGCACCACTTTCACCCGGGTGACGAAATGGGTGAAGTCGGCGAGGTCGGTCAGCACCACCGCGGGATCGGCGCCGATCTCGTATTGCTCGCGCAGTTCCTTCAGCGCCGCGGCGATGTCACCGCGCATCAATGCCTCGAACAGATCGACTGTGCGCGCCCGGTCGGCGAGACCGAGCATCTGCCGCACGTCCTCGGCGCGCACAATCCCGGCGGCGTGAGCAATGGCTTGATCGAACAGCGATAGCGAATCCCGGACCGAGCCATCCGCCGCCCGCGCGATCAGCGCCAGCGCCTCCGGCTCCGCTTCGATCTTTTCCTTCGCCGCGATGTTCTGGAGATGTTGCACCAGCATCGCCGCGTCGACGCGGCGCAGGTCGAAGCGCTGGCAGCGAGACAATATCGTCACCGGCACCTTGCGAATTTCCGTTGTGGCGAAAATGAATTTGGCGTGCGGCGGCGGCTCTTCCAGAGTCTTCAGCAGCGCATTGAACGCCTGCGGCGACAGCATGTGCACTTCGTCGAGGATATAAACCTTGTAGCGCGCGCTGACCGGCGCATAGCGCACCGCGTCGTTGATCTGCCGCACGTCGTCGACGCTGTTGTGCGAGGCCGCGTCCATTTCCAGCACATCGATGTGCCGGCTTTCCATGATCGCCTGGTCGTGCACGCCGAGCGCCGGCATCTTGATCGTCGGCCCCGTGATGGAGCCGTCCGGCAGCTCGTAATTCAGCGCGCGCGCTAGAATGCGCGCGGTCGTGGTCTTGCCCACGCCACGCACGCCAGTGAGAATCCAGGCCTGCGGAATGCGGCCGGTCTCGAACGCGTTCGAGATCGTCCGCACCATGGCTTCCTGACCGATGAGGTCGTCGAAGGTGCCGGGGCGATATTTGCGCGCCAGCACGCGATAGGACGCTGCGGGCCCTTCCGCCGCACGCGCGCCGCCCAGGTCGAAACCGGGCTCTTCGGAGGGGCTGGGATTCTTGGCGTCTGCCATGCTTCCGGTCCGCCGCCGCGCGATGCGCGTCCTCAGGTGCGAACGTGAAAAGAAAAGGTGGGAGGCTGACGAGCGACCCGAACCGGGGCTCGTTAGGGCTGCTTCCTTCCGGATCTGACCCGGTTGGCGAGTGGTTCGTCCACTGCCAACCTCCCGTTCCTATATCGGGCGGACAAAAGGAGAAAGCAAGCACGGGGGCAGCGGCTGCGCGGCGTAGCTTTCCTCCGGGCGGCTATTCATGCCAGGATTTTCAATGCCTCCTGAACCCCCGCCCGTCTGGACTCTAGACCCTCGCCTGGCGGCCGACACCGTCGCGCTTGGCGAGTTGCCGCTATCGCGGGTGCTGGTCAGCAAGGATGCGAATTATCCCTGGCTGATCTTGGTACCAAGGCGCCCGCATCTGGTCGAAATCATCGATCTCGATGACGAAGGCCAGATCGCGCTGATGCAGGAGATTGCGCGCGTTAGCCGCGCGCTCAACGCGGTGACGACATGCGATAAGCTCAATGTCGCCGCCCTGGGCAATGCAGTGCGGCAGTTGCATATTCATGTCATCGCGCGTTTTGTGACCGACCCGGCCGGACAAAATCCGGTCTGGGGAGCGGTGCCGGCGCGAGCCTATGGCGAAGCAGAACTGGCAAAATTCCTGGCGTCGCTGCGCCGTGAGATCGGGTTAGACGGCCCGCCGCGTCCCCGGAGCGCACCAGTCGATGAATCCACTTGAATATAGAATATTCTTCTATATAAGATTTCCAGACCCGCGCAAAAAGAATTAAATTTCTCGTGCGGCGCGCAAGCGCGCAAATCAGGACTGCCCATGGACGCCATCGACCGCAAGATCCTGGCCGTACTCCAGGAGGACGCCTCGCTCTCAGTGGCGGAGATCGGTCAGCGCGTTGGCCTGTCCTCCACGCCCTGCTGGAAACGCATTCAGCGGCTGGAAGCCGATGGGGTGATCCTCAAGCGGGTGGCGCTGGTCGACCAGGACAAGATCGGCCTGGGCATCACCGTCTTCGTTTCGATCGAAACCGGCGACCATTCGCAAGAGTGGCTCGGGCGCTTTGCGGAAATGGTCGGCGCCATGCCTGAGGTGATGGAGTTCTATCGCATGGCCGGCGACGTGGATTACATGCTGCGCGTCATCGTTCCCGGTATTCCGGGATACGATGCGTTCTATAAGCGGCTAATCGCGTCCGTGCCGCTGAAGAACGTGACTTCGCGCTTCGCCATGGAAAAGATCAAATCGACGACGGCGCTGCCGATTCCCTAAAGCAGGTAAAGCGGCCTCAAGTACAGGCGATATTGTTGTATGTCGGAGTAGTGCTGCGCGGGCTCATGTACATCTGGTCTTTAAGAGTCATTGTCCCGGTAATGACATAGCCGATCGCCGGCGTATAAGAATACTGCGCTTCGCTCCAGAGCAGTTGCGTGTTCTTCCATATCGCTTGGCCCTTATCGTCGACCGGGAGAGTGACTGCCGAACCCGTCGGTCGCTTGGTGCCGTTGAGGGTTTCGCTCCATTTCACGGTCGCTGCCCCTGTCGCATTGACGCCGACGCAGGACACGGTCACCTTCAGATTGGCGGCGGCAAGAGGTGAGACGATCGCGGATGACGCATTGAGCATATTGGTCATATCCGCACTGGTGATGTTGGTAGAAGCCTGAGACGTGAGATCCGCGACGGCACGTGACACTAGTGTAACTTTGCGGCTAGCGCTGATCGCCTGCGAGACTTCGACACTACCGAGATAAAGAGTCAGCATCAGCGGCAGCACCAGTGCGAATTCGACGGCAGAGACGCCGCCCGTCTCGCGGACGAAGCGGCGCATGAGGCGTGACATCGAAATTCCAGCGTTCATGGTGTACAAGGAGGCCCCGAATAGGGCTCATTGCGGAAGACAGAAGTGGCAACAACGAGCCGTTTTCCTCCCGCCATGTCGGCGAGATTGAAACCAAGCAGCGAGACGTAGACGGGAAACTGATAAATCAGACGAGCCACGACGATGTCGCATGGGCTGGTGTTCTGATAGTTTTTGACGACATTTCCGTTAGCGTCGACCGGCTTCGACATATCCGCTGACGCGAACGACGCGTATTTCCTAACATCGACACTGACGCCATTAACGCAGTCGAACAACCCCTGGATCTTGCCGCATACCGCTGTCTTAAAGGCACCCTCGTCATAACCCTGCGCTTGCCCGGTTAGGATCAGGCGCGCCGAGTCGACAGCGGCGGTTTCAAGTACCTGGCTGGAAAAGAATACCAAAGCCGTTTCCATGATCGCAAACAGCAACGCGAAAAACGGCGCGGCGACGAGAGCGAACTCAACCGCCGCGGTACCATCCTCGCGTTGCAGAAGCCGAAGCCGATGCGCGACATAGGACTGGAAGATCCTGTCCACGCGGCTCTTCAGATTGCTGATTATCTTTCTAAACATGGGCGAGACACCCGGTTTCCACGGCGTTGAACGCCTACAGCACTTATTACCAAAGAGGCGTTGTTGAAATGTTGTGCATACGACGCAAAACCGCGGCATCGGCATTCACGATGCGCTAACCACGGGGCTGGGATCGTTCGCTAGCGGATCATTTCGCAGCGCGCGGCTGCAGGGGACGGCGTCTTATCACTTCGCCGCCCCTCCGCCTTGTGCCTGCCCCGTGCGGCTGGCGGTTTGACCGATCGCCGAGTCAAAAAATGCAGGACTATCGCCTAACATGATGCGCCGTTCGCAATTCGGCGTGCAGCTATAGGACTCTCTTTCCACGCCGCGATAAACGATTACAAGGTTATCGCGCGGTGCTTGGACCTGGATCATTTTCTGCGCCAGCACGTCGCCCGACCGATTAAGAGCGACAAGGTTGGTGGACCCGTAGCCTTTGCCGGTGACGACCATCATGCTTCCGGGCTGGATGGCTACGTCGGCGATCAACGGATTCCCGACAACGAGTGTAGCCACCCCCTCGGGAAGCTTTATCACCTGGGCTTGGTCAAGGAAGACGGTGAGCACATCGGCGGAAGCGACCGGACGGACGGTGTCAGCTGATACCTGAGATCCCGCGGCGGCCACCGCGAGCCAGCACGCAGCGGCAACCGCGCTGCGCCGGCCTCGCCGGCCGTTACGTCCGAACACACGCGACATGCAACTCTCCCGTACGCTACGCATTACACACGGCCTCGACATTAAAGGCCGGACGGACAGGACTTAGGAGAGTTGACGGCAAAATGGTGAACGAAGTGCAAATAGCCTGGCCCGTTACCTGCCGTCACTTGAATGGATAAAGGAGTTGCTCGCCGAAACTCGGAGGAAATCGAGGATCGGCGACGCCGTAATGCCCGGGAACCTCATGCTGGGGCATATAGAAGGTGCCGAACAGCATATCGAACTGGAAAGGTGCCAGCGAAGTTCGTGATGCACCGGGCAACCCTTGTATTGGTCTTAGCCGGTTAAAGCGCCGTGAATGTCCTGGATGGGGCAGATCAGGCCAAGCCTGGCCTCCGTGTGCGTGACGATAGCCTTTGAGAAGATTGAACAATGAATCTGTCTTTTCCAAGCAAGTAATCAGATAGACTTGCGGGGCAAGCCTGACTTACTTTGATGCACACGGCGCATCTATTTTATTAAATTTCGTTTTAACTGAAGTAATCACTGTCAACTCATCGTTAACTACGACACGAGAGTGGGCCAATACCTTGATATTAGTTTCTGATTTTAACCTCAGTGCAAGACAAGGCCGATACCTTCCAACCATGATCCCGGATCGGTTGCAAACCCGGCATGGGGGTCACGCTCAGACAGCCACGTGGATCCAAGGAGTTACCGATGAACAAGCTGATTAAGCGTTTTGCGCAGGACGAGTCGGGTGCGACCGCCATCGAATATGGTCTCATCGCCGCGGGCATCTCGGTCGCGATCATCGCCGTAGTCCAAGGTCTCGGCACCAAGCTGGTGTCAACCTTTACCCTGGTGTCGCTCGGCCTCAAGTAAGACAGGCGTATACTTAACGCCAAAGGCTCCGGCCCATCGCCGGAGCCTTTTCGTTTACGCCGCAGCGCTAACGAAACGGCAATGTCAGCGGGCGTAGCGTATCGCCCATGTATTGCACCCCGGATCTCCCATCGACGGCACGATCCCCATGATCGAGGCGATCAAGCTTTTGCTGTTCCCCGCTATGATGGCTTTTGCCGCCTCAAGCGATCTCCTCACCATGACCATTCCCAATCGCGTGTCGTTGGTGGTAATCGGCGGCTTCTTCCTCCTGGCGCTGGCGACGGGGATGGCCGCAACCGACGTTGCCTCCCATGCCGGCGCCGCCTGTATCGTTCTCGTCTTCGCCTTTGCTTTCTTCGCACAAGGATGGATCGGCGGCGGCGATGCCAAACTCGCCGCAGCTACCGCGCTTTGGTTCGGCTTCGATCACTTGATGGATTATGCCCTCTATGGCTCGCTATTCGGTGGCGTGCTGACCCTTGTTATTCTGCGATTTCGCGCAACGCCGATGCCCGGCATTCTTCTCGGGCAGGAGTGGGCTGAGCGACTGCATAAACCGAACGGCGGCGTACCCTACGGGATTGCTCTCGCCGCGGCGGCGCTCGCTGTATATCCCCATACGTCGTGGATGCAGGCCGTCGGGATGTAGCTCCCGGGCACGCGACGCGTGCGCCAGCTCGCGATCAATGCATCATTAACTCGATTTAGATACGCCTGATTAACCATACTTTGACCTTTGGGTGGTGAAATCACCTCCAGGCGGTCCGTACGGTTCGCAGCGCCCAGTCGGAAAGTAAGCGTATGAAAGCCGCGCGTATTGTTGTGCTCGTCGTCGCCGTCGCCGCGGGTGGCGTCGCCGCTTTGCTGGCTGGACGCCAAGAGGTCCCCGAAGCTCCTCCACCGCCCGAACCGGTCGCCAAGCTCGATACCGTCGAGGTTCTGACCGCCAAATCCGATATCGGCATTGGGCACGCCGTTTCCGCGCAAGAGCTGCAATGGCAGACTTGGCCGACCTCGGCGGCCGGCCCGAGCTTTATTCGCAAAAACAACCGCCCTGACGCCGTCGAGCAGTTGTCCGGATTGACCGCCCGCGCGCCGTTCGCTGCCGGCGAACCGATCAACGAAGTCAAGCTGATCAAGGGCACCGGCGGATATATGGCGGCGATCTTGCCGCCTGGCATGCGTGCGATCTCGACTGAGATCTCCGCCGAGAGCGGTGCGGGCGGATTTATCTTACCGCAAGACCGCGTCGACGTAATCCTGTCTCGCCGCGACAAGGAAGCGGAAAAATCTCTTGGCGTCGACACTTATATCAGTGAGACGATCCTCAATAACGTCCGTGTGTTGGCGATCGATCAGGCTGTTGAAGAAAAGAACGGACAGAGAGTCGCTGTCGGCAAGACGGCGACGCTTGAGCTTACCCCACGCCAAGCGGAAACGTTGGCAGTCGCCCGTCAGATGGGAACGCTGTCGTTGGTCTTGCGCAGTCTAGCAGATGGCAAAGCAATATCTAATGACGAGAAGCCCGACAAAAGCCGGGGCGGCATCAATACCGTGCGTTTCGGCGTGAGCACGACCACGAAATGAACTGCACCAGAGGGATAGGCGCCATGCGGCAAAGCAGATTGATCCGCTCGGCATCAATAGTGGCGCTGACGGCGGTGCTGGTGGGTGGATTGCTCACTCCCGCCACCCCGGCCGACGTCCGAATGGCGAAAGCCGTGCCGCAGCCGGCGCCGGTAGCTCCCCTCGGAGCTCAAGTAGCCGGAAGCGATAATACCTCCCGTTTCGTTGCCCTCGGGGTGGGGAAATCCGTGGTGATCGACTTGCCTCGCGACGTCAAGGACGTGCTGGTCGCCGATCCCAAAATCGCCAATGCGGTAGTCCGTTCCTCTCGCCGGGCCTACATGATCGGCGTTACTGTCGGACAAACCAACGTGTTTTTCTTCGATGCCGACGGCCAGCAGATCGCCGGCTTCGACATCGCGGTCACCCGCGACCTTAACGGCGTCCGCGCAGCTCTCAAGCAGGCGCTGCCTGAAGCGGACATCCATATCGAAGGCGTTGGCGACGGCGTCGTGCTCACCGGCAGCGCCGCCAGCCCAGGTGAATCGCAGCAGGCTTTTGATCTCGCGGCGCGGCTTGCCGGCTCCGACACAAGAGTGGTCAACGGCATCAGCATCCGCGGCCGTGACCAGGTCATGCTCAAGGTGACCGTAGCCGAAGTTCAGCGCGACATTATCAAACAGCTCGGAATCGACCTCAACGGCAGCATTGGCTATGGCACGGCGGTACTCAACTTCAACAACGCCAACCCGTTCGGGGCGAGCGGGCAGCCCCTCGTCGCCACAAACCAGATCGCCGGCACCGTTAAATCGATCAACGCAACACTTCGTGCAATGGAACGTGCCGGCGTCACCCGCACGCTCGCCGAACCGACCCTGACGGCGATCTCTGGCGAAAACGCGAGCTTTCTGGCCGGTGGCGAGTTCCCGTTCCCGAAACCGGCAGACTGCGCGGGCTGTACGGCTACGATTGACTTCAAGAAATTCGGTGTGAGCCTGACCTTCACCCCCATCGTGCTGTCGGAAGGCCGCATCAGCCTGAAGGTATTGACGGAAGTGTCGGAACTTTCGGGTGATGGTGGCGTGACGATCCTAGGGACCACCGTTCCCTCCCTGAAAGTGCGGCGTACCGACACCACCGTGGAGATTCCGTCCGGCGGTTCACTCGCATTGGCAGGACTGATTCAGGAGCAGACCAAGCAGCAGATCAACGGCCTTCCCGGCCTCATGCAGGTGCCCGTCCTCGGCGCCCTATTTAAGAGCCGCGACTTCGTTAATCACCAGACCGAGCTCGCGATCATCGTGACGCCCTACATCGTGCGCGCGGTTGCACAAAAGAATCTGTCGCGTCCCGACGATGGCTTTGCCGATCCCAGCGATCCGTCTGCCGTGCTGCTCGGCCGCCTTAACCGCATCTATGGAATTCCAGGCCGCGTGGATCCAAACCAAGTCTACCACGGCAGCCCTGGCTTCGACCTCAACTGACCACCGTCGCGACAAGGAAAACATTGATGACCCGCTTTCATCCTTCGTTAGCCGGCCGGCGCGGTCCAAAACGCGCGATCACGCGCGGATTGGTGGTCGCGGGCTGCGCGATGGTTCTCACCGGCTGTTACGGCGCGCATGACACCACGGATAGCATCCCGGTGGCTTATCGCGCGCGCCATCCGATTACGGTCAAGGAAACCGATCACACGGTTGAAGTCTTCATAGGTGCGAGCCGCGGGGGCTTGACGCCATTTCAACGCGCCGATGTGCTGGCCTTCGCGCAAGCCTGGAAGCGTGAATCGACCGGAGGCGTTCTCATCGACCTGCCATCCGGCACGGCAAACGAAATCGCGGCCGCAGACGCTGCCCGCGAGATAAGATCGATCCTCGCCGCCTCGGAAATCCCGCTTTACGCGGTCAATACGCGATCTTATCAGCCCGAAAATCGCAACGCCGTCGCGACCATCAAGCTTAACTATGCGAAGATCACTGCCGAGACTGGCCCCTGCGGCCTGTGGCCTGGCGATCTCGGTCCCACCTATCACGCGTCGTATAACGACAATAAGCCGTATTGGAACTTTGGCTGCGCGACCCAGCGTAACCTGGCGGCCATGGTGGAGAATCCCGCCGATTTGGTGCAGCCGCGCGGCGAGACCCCCGCCTATACCGCTCGCCGGACAGTCGTGCTTGACAAATACCGCAAGGGCGAACCGACGGGCGCGATTTCGACGACTAGCGATCAAGGCAAAATCGGCAACGTTGGCAAATGATCAAGGAAGCCCTCCATCCCGCCGAAACCGAGCTCGCACCGACCGAGCCTATCGCCGACGGCGAGCATATCGCGCCGGCGCCGCGGATTTCGATCCAGGCCTTCTGCGAAACCGTGGAGACGGCTGCCTCGATACAAACCGCCGGTGAAGACCGCCGGTTGGTGAAGGCGCATCTAAAGATTCAAATGGGCGGAATCACCGCCGCCGTTGAGGCCTATCGCACGTCGCCGACGCCAAACGTCATTATCCTGGAAACCGAAACCCGCGGGAACGACATCCTCGCCGGTCTCGACCAGCTTGCGGAAGTCTGCGATGCCGGCACACGCCTGCTTGTCATCGGGCGGATAAACGACGTTGTCCTCTATCGCGAACTGATCCGCCGGGGCGTCAGCGACTATCTAATCTCACCGCTGGGCACGCTAGACGTCGTTCGCGCGATCTGTGGGCTGTTCTCGGCGCCGGACGCGAAGCCGGTCGGCCGCATCATCGCTGTTGTTGGCGCCAAGGGCGGCGTTGGTGCTTCCACCATCGCCCACAACGTCGGTTGGGCGATCGCGCGCGATCTGAATATAGACGCGGTGGTTGCCGATCTGGACTTGGCCTTCGGAACGGCCGGCCTCGACTACAACCAGGACCCGCCGCAAGGCATTGCCGACGCGGTATTCTCGCCCGATCGCATCGACAATGCCTTCATCGATCGCCTGCTGTCGAAATGCACCGACCATCTAAGCTTGTTCGCGGCTCCCGCAACGCTAGAGCGCGTCTATGATTTTGGTGCCGAGGCCTTCGAGTCCATCTTCGATTCGCTGCGGGCGACGATCCCTTGCATCGTGCTCGATGTCCCGCACCAGTGGACCGGCTGGACCAAGCGAACGCTGATAGGGGCCGACGATATCTTGGTCGTGGCCGGGCCCGATCTGGCCAATCTGCGGAACGCCAAGAATCTCGTCGACCTGTTGCGCGCATCGCGCCCCAATGACCATCGTCCCTACTACTGCCTCAATCAGGTCGGCGTTCCAAAGCGCCCGGAAATCAAGGCTGCGGATTTCGCCAAGGCGCTGGAAGACGAGCCGGTCGCGGTCATTCCCTTCGAACCCCAGATGTTCGGCACGGCCGCCAACAACGGCCAGATGATCGCCGAGATTTCTTCCGGTCACCGGACGGCGGAAACGTTTCGCCAACTCGCGCAGCTTTTGACCGGGCGGGCCGAGACAAAGCGGCAGAGGAAGAATCTGTTAACTCCCCTGTTCGAAAAGCTTCGTCAGCGGCAAGCCTGAGCCGGCGGGAGATCAAATTTTGTTCGGAAAACGCAGCAGCTCCGGCAGCGAAGAACGTAGCCAGACGGTCGAAGCACCTCGGCCGGCTCTGGCGCCGCTGCCCGCAGCCGCGCCGGCCGCAAGTCCGCCGGCTTCGGCTTCCGATGGCGGCCGAGCACCGTTTCCGTCCGCCGGTCTCGGCGCACCGCTCCTAGCCCCTCCAGGGCCAGCAACCAACGTGCCGGGGATGGGGATGGCCTCGCGTGCTCCTCTGGTGCCGGCGGCCGTAGATACTCGGCGCTCGGAAAGCTACTACGAAGTCAAAGGCACGATCTTCGGCGCGCTGATCGAAGCCATCGATCTCGGTCAACTGGCTCGCCTCGACGCCGATGCCGCGCGCGAAGAGATCCGGGATATTGTCAACGAGATCATCGCGATCAAAAATGTCGTGATGTCGATTTCCGAGCAGGAAGAACTGCTCGACGACATCTGCAACGACGTGCTCGGCTATGGCCCCTTGGAGCCGTTGCTCGCACGCGATGATATCGCCGACATCATGGTCAACGGTTCAGGCACGGTCTACATCGAAGTTGCCGGCAAAATCCAGCGCACCAGCATCCGCTTTCGCGATAACCAGCAGCTCCTCAACATCTGCCAGCGCATCGTCAGTCAGGTCGGCCGCCGTGTCGATGAGTCATCCCCAATTTGCGACGCGCGTCTTGCCGATGGCTCTCGCGTCAACGCGATTGTGCCGCCACTGTCGATCGACGGGCCCGCACTGACGATCCGCAAGTTCAAGAAGGACAAGCTGACGCTCGACCAGTTGGTCAAATACGGCACGATCACGCCGGAAGGCGCACAAATCCTCAAAATTATCGGCCGATCCCGGGTCAATACGATTGTTTCGGGCGGCACCGGTTCGGGCAAAACCACGCTGCTCAACTGCTTGACCCAGTTCATCGACGACGACGAGCGTATCATCACCTGTGAAGACGCCGCCGAATTGCAATTACAGCAGCCGCACGTCGTCCGTTTGGAAACCCGCCCTCCCAATCTCGAAGGGGAAGGCCAGGTTACGATGCGTGACCTCGTTCGCAACTGCCTGCGCATGCGGCCTGAACGCATCATCGTCGGCGAGGTGCGCGGACCCGAGGCGTTCGATCTGCTTCAGGCTATGAATACCGGTCATGATGGCTCGATGGGCACGCTGCACGCCAACAATCCACGCGAGGGGCTGTCCCGTCTCGAATCCATGATCACGATGGGCGGCTTCACTTTGCCGTCCCGTACTATTCGCGAAATGATTTGCGCCTCGGTCGACGTTGTCATCCAAGCGGCACGCTTGCGCGACGGCTCCCGGCGCATCACCCACATCACCGAAGTCATGGGAATGGAAGGCGACGTCATCATCACTCAGGACCTATTTGTCTACGAAATGCTCGGTGAGGATGCCAAGGGCAATATAGTCGGGCGACACCGGTCCACCGGAATTGGCCGGCCGCGGTTCTGGGATCGCGCCCGCTACTATGGAGAAGAGCAAAATCTCGCCGCCGCGCTTGATGCGGCCGAAATAGCCAACAAGAATTAAGATGCAGACGATCGCCCTATTTTTCCTGGTAACCGTCGCCATGGGCGGCGTTGGATGGGTTTTCGTCTACCCGATCCTGTCCGGCGAAAGACGGGCCGAAAAGCGCAAAGCAATCGCCGTGAAGTTCGATCCGGCCGCGCGCCGCGGCGTGCGCACTGCCGGAAAACCACGGCGCGATCAGGTCGAAGAAACACTAAAGGAGATGGAGGACCGCCAAAGGTCCCGCCGGCGGCTTCCACTCGCCATCCGAATTGCGCAAGCCGGGCTCACGTGGTCCAAACAGCGATTCATCTTGACCGGCGCCGCCCTCGGCGTGGCGGCGTTCCTGCTGTTTCTGTTCACCGGCACCGGCATGTTACCGGCGCTTGGTGTTGCCTTCGCGGCGGCATGCGGACTGCCATTCTGGATTCTTTCATTTTTGAAAAAGCGGCGCGAGGCAAAATTCCTCAACGGCTTTCCCGACGCCGTCGACGTTATCGTGCGCGGCATCAAGTCGGGATTACCGTTGATGGATTGTCTCAAAATCGTCGCCTCCGACGCGCCAGAGCCTGTCAAGACGGAGTTCCGCACTATCATAGAAAGCCAGACTATCGGCCTGCCGCTCGGCGACGCCTGCGTGAAGCTTTATGAGCGGATGCCGGTTGCCGAGGCCAACTTCTTCGGCATCGTTATTTTGATTCAACAGAAAGCTGGCGGCAATCTGTCCGAGGCGCTAGGCAACCTGTCGCGCGTGCTGCGTGACCGCAAGCGCATGAAAGCCAAGATCCAATCCATGTCGATGGAAGCCAAGGCTTCCGGCATGATTATCGCGGCGCTGCCGCCCGTAGTGGGTACGCTCGTCTACCTCACCAGTCCTGACTACATCTCGCTGTTGTTTATCACCCCGCTCGGACACGTATTATTGACCGGCTGCGCTATATGGATGTCGCTGGGCGTACTGGTCATGCGCAAGATGATAAATTTCGACTTCTGAGTAGCCCCATGCTCGAACTGATCATTGAGACGTTTCAGAATACCCGGTTGATGGCGATGCTGTTTGCCGCCATTGCTGCGGGCGCCACCGTGCTGACGCTGGCGATGCCGCTCCTGGCAACCGACCCATTGCAGAAACGCATGAAGTCCGCGGCGCTGGAGCGCGAGAAAATTCGCCAACGTGAGCGCGAGCGGCTGTCACGGGGCGACAAGGTCAATCTGCGGACCTCGCCGAAGCAATACATGCAAACCATCGTCAGCAAGTTCAATCTGGCGAAGTGGCTGGGCCAGGAGCAGGCGCGGACAAAGCTGGTTCAGGCGGGCTACCGCGGCAATGCGCCCTATGTGACGTTTCTATTTTTCCGCATGGTGACGCCGGCACTCACGGTTCTATTAACGGTCTTCTATCTGTTCGTCGTGAGCGAGATGGATCAGCCGCTGACGGTCAAGATCGGCATCTGCCTGATCGCCACCTATTGCGGAATGCACCTGCCCTATCTTTTTCTCAAGAATAAGATTCAGCACCGGCAGACCGCCATCAAACGCGCTTTTCCCGACGCGCTCGATCTGCTGCTGATCTGCGTCGAGTCCGGTATGTCGATCGAAACGGCGTTTCGCAAGGTCAGCGAGGAGATCGGCACGCAATCCGTCCCGCTGGCGGAAGAGTTCACGCTGACGACGGCGGAACTGTCGTATCTCCCGGACCGTCGGCAAGCCTATGAAAATCTCGCCAAACGCACCGGCCTCGAAGGCGTGAAATCGGTCTGCGTGGCGCTGCAGCAGGCGGAGCGCTATGGGACGCCGCTTGCCCAGACCTTGCGCATCATGGCGCAGGAAAATCGCGACATGCGCATGTCCGAAGCCGAGAAGAAAGCCGCGGGTCTGCCGCCGAAGCTCACCGTCCCAATGATCGTGTTCTTCCTGCCGGTGCTGTTCATTGTCATTCTTGGTCCGGCGGCGATCCGGGTCACGTCGATGCCGTGATCTAGAGCATTGTCCGACGAAGTGGTTCATCGTTACAACGCGATCACTAATCTAAGATAGGTGTGAAGCGGATACGCGCGGCACTTAGCCTGCCGCGTTCAGCTCCGTGCCGCGGGTGAAGTTGCGCTGCGCGCCGGCGGCGCGGCCGGCTTGCCCGGAGCCGATTTCTTGTCGTCCAGCTTCTGTTGTTGCGACAGCATTTGCCGCAGATAGACCACGTTGGCCGCCGCCTCTTCGGGCGGTAAATCCGCGCGCGCGATTTTCTCGGCTTCGGCAAAGCGGCCCTGCAAGCCGACCACGAGGGCCAGGTTTTGCCTGGCGCGAGGGCCGACGCCGGGCTGCGCCGTGGCCCGCTTCAGCGTCGTCTCGGCCTTCACTAGATCCTTGGACAAGGCATAGGAGAGGCCAAGGTTGGAAAGAATGGTGGGTTCGTCGGGGATGATTTTCAGCGCGCTGGCATAGTAACCCCGCGCTTCCTCGTAGCGTCCCAGCTGATCGAGGACCGCTCCTTGAGCGGAAAGAATGCGCCAATCCGGCTGTTCGGGCGTGTGCGCGCGGCTGAGAACGTCGAGCGCTTGACTATAGTTGCCGACGTCGGCCAGCGCGCGGCCATAAGCGCCGAGCAGCGCCTTGTTCGTCGAGTTTTGAATCGATGCTTGTTCCAGGACGGCGACGGCTTGCGAGCGCTGGCCGGTCGCCCGCAAAGCCTGCGCATATTGCATGGCGTTTACCGGGTCTTCCGGATGCGAGCGGTAAAGCGCGGCCCAGGTATCGACCTCGCGCCGCCAATCGGCTTCGGAATTCGCCGCCGATGACGCGGGTAGCGAACCCGTCGTTTCCTGTTTCTGGGTGGTCTGGCAGCCAGTCAGGGCCGCCGTAAGCAGGACGGCGAGCGCAGTCGAAGCGAGGAGGCGCGTGGTGCTTGTGTGGGTGAAACGCATGCCCATCGGCCGTTGCGCCGGGCCGGCTCCGGATGCCGCCCGACCGGCCTTCAGCAATAGAACGTTAACCCTAATGAGAAGTTAACAGGGATGCGCCCTTCCCCCTCTCCCACAAGGGAGGGAGGAACCGATCGACCAATCAGAACTTCCCCGGCGCCGCCTTCTTGTGATCCTCGTCGATCTGGATCTTCAGGGCCTTCATGCAAAGACCGGAGCCGTAATAATAGGTGGCGCAAAGCGTCAGCTCGAGGATTTCCCGCGGACTGAAATGTTGTTCCATGGCGGCAAAGGTCGCGTCATCGACCTCGCCCTTGTTCAGCCCAAGGCAGTCCACATACGCCAACAGCGCGCGTTGGGCCTCGTCGAACAGATGGCTCTGCGCCCGCCAATCTTTCAGTGCCTGGAACTGCGCTTCGCTGGCGCCGGCTTGCAGCAGCAGCGGACGATGATGATGCATCTCATAGGCACAGCCGACGATCATGCTCACGCGGACAATGGTAATTTCGCGCAGGAGGCGTGGCGATACGCATTCGCTGCGCAAGGCGCCGCTGAAGCCACGCCCGGCCTGAGAAAGCTTAGGAGCATGTGCCTTGGTCAGATGCAGATTGAGGATGTGCCCGCCGCGGCTCGTCGTGTCCTCAAACAGCTGCTCAATGATCGGGTCCAGCGGCTCCGGCAATGGCGGCAACCTGGAAACCTGGACGTTTTTGAAGGCATGCAAAGAATTTGATTTTTTATCCTCGCGCTCGTCCATGCCGGATTCCCTTCCATGTCTGAGCATGGTATCCGCACGGCAGGCTTCGTGCTAGCGACGCGTAAAATCCCCCTTGGATCGGTCTCAATGCATCCGGTGTTTATTACGGGCAAGGCAGCGGATTCGGTGCCGATCTGGTTCGTCACCACGGCCACCTGGAACGGCATCCGCGAGCACCTCGATGCCGCCGCCCGCGCCTTCGCCGACGCCTCGGATTTTAAGCCGAAGCCCGGCCGGCATCTGCTTCTGCCTGGCAAGGGTGACCGCCTGGGCGGCGTGCTCTTTGCCATCGAGGACGCCGACGCCCCGGCGCCGGATTTGTTTCGGGCCGGAGGCCTGCCGGAATTGCTCCCACCGGGTAGCTATCATTTTGCCAATTCGCCGCATGATACGCGTTTGGCGGCGCTTGCCCTCGCGCTCGGCTGCTACCGTTTTTCGCGCTACCGCAAGGCTGAAGAGATAAAAATTCAGCTCCAACTGCCCGAAGGGACTGATGGCGCCGACCTGACGCGCATCGTCGAGGGCGTGACGCTGGCCCGCGACCTCGTCAACACGCCGGCCAACGACATGGGCCCGGCCGAACTTGAGGAGGCGGCGCGTGGGCTGGCCAAGCGGCATGGCGCTACTTTGCGGACCATCGTCGGTGACGATCTGCTTGCCGAAAACTTTCCTCTGATCCATGCGGTGGGTCGCGCGGCGGCAGTCGCGCCGCGTCTCATTGACATAACCTGGGGCGACCCCAAGGCTCCTAAGATTACGCTGGTGGGTAAGGGTGTCTCGTTTGATTCCGGCGGTCTCAATATCAAGCCGGACAATGCCATGCTCATCATGAAAAAGGACATGGGCGGCGCCGCCAACGTCCTCGCGCTCGCGCATATGGTGATGGATCGCGGACTCAAAGTGCGGCTGCGGGTGCTGATTCCCGCGGTGGAGAATGCGATTTCCGGTTCTGCCTTCCGGCCCCTCGATGTCTATCGCTCGCGCAAGGGCCTTACCGTTGAGATCGGCAATACCGATGCGGAAGGCCGCCTCATCCTGGCCGACGCGCTGGCGCTTGCCGACGAGGAAGCGCCTGAGCTTCTCGTCGATATGGGCACGCTGACTGGCGCCGCGCGTGTCGCGCTTGGACCTGAGCTGCCGCCGTTCTATACCCATGACGAAAAACTGGCGCTCAAAGTAGCCGAGCATGCCGCTGCCGAGAACGATCCACTGTGGCGGATGCCGTTGTGGCGGCCTTACGACGCCATGCTCGATTCCAAAGTCGCCGACATGAACAATGTCTCCACCGGCGGCTTTGCCGGATCCATCATCTGCGCCTTGTTTCTCAACCGCTTCGTCGAAGCGGCAACCGCTTGGCTGCATCTCGATATCTACGCCTGGACGCCAACCGCCAAGCCTGGCCGGCCCCAAGGCGGTGAATGCCAAGCAGCGCGGGCGCTCTATGCGCTGCTGAAGGAGCGATATGGGTAAGGTCTTTCATCCGTCGCTGGACCCTCGCCTGACGCCGGCGCGGCCTGATCTGGCCGCAAAACACCTCGAAGGCAAAGTCGCCGCCGCGCGGTACGTGGAAGGCGTCACTTACGACATCCATGTCCCGCAGGCGTCGCTTTGGCGCGATCCCACACCGGATGCTCCCGTGGAAACCGAAGCGCTGATGGGAGAGCGCATGATGGTTTATGAAAGTAACGATGAGGGTTGGGCTTGGGGCCAACTAGAGAACGACGGCTATGTCGGCTGGATCGCCGCCAGCGCGCTGGCTCCGCCCGTAACCCGAACCCACAAAGTAAATGCGCTCCGCACGCTGGCCTTTCCCGGAACGTCAATCAAAGTGCTGCCGCTATGCGGAATTCCGTTCGGCGCTCGTCTCAGGGTCGAACGCATTGAGAATGATATGGCCGTAACGTCGGCAGGGTATGTCCCAGCCATCCACCTGGTTCCGATTGCCGAGAGGGAATCCGATTTTGTCGCGGTCGCCGAGCGCTTCGTCGGTGTCCCTTATCTCTGGTGCGGCAAGACCAGTCTCGGCATCGATTGCTCCGGTCTGATTCAGGTGGCGTTGAACGCCTGCGGCGTCCCCTGCCCCCGCGACAGCGACATGCAGGAGGAAGCGTTGGGGACGCCTGCCAGCTTGTCGGATTTGCAGCGCGGTGACCTGGTGTTCTGGAAGGGCCACGCCGCCATCGCCCGCGATCATACGACTGTTGTCCATGCCAATGGCCACTACATGGCGGTCACGATCGAGCCGATTGCGGAAACCATCGCGCGCATTCGCAAGGCCGAGAGCGAAGTAACCAGCGTGCGGCGGATTTAGAAACTGTAGTCATGCCCGGCCTTGTGCCGGGCATCCCGCTTAGGGAGGCATATTCCTCCCATATCGAGATGGCCGGGACAGGCCCGGCCATGACGAACGGCAGTCTATTGCGCCACGACGTTTTCCGCCGCCGTCTCGATCTTGAACGCGGCCGCGAACAGCGCGCGCGTGTAGTCGCTCTTCGGATTTTTGAATAATTCGCCCGCGGGACCTTCCTCCACCACCTTGCCGTGACGCATGACCAGCAGCCGGCTGGCCAACGCCGCCACCACGCGCAGGTCGTGGGAGATGAAGAGATAAGTGAGGTTGCGCCGTTTCTGCAGGTCGCGCAGCAGGTCGACAATCTGCGCCTGGATCAGCATGTCGAGCGCGCTCGTCGGCTCGTCGAGAACGATGAAGGTCGGCTCTAGCGCGAGCGTCCGTGCGACCGCGATGCGCTGGCGCTGGCCGCCGGAATATTCGTGCGGATAGCGAAAGCGCGATTCCGGATCGAGCCCCACATCGGTAAGCGCGCGGATAACGCGTTCCTCGCGTTCCTGCGCGGTGAGCTTGGGTTGTTGCACGCCGAGGCCCTCGGCAACGATATCCGCGATCGACATTCGCGGGCTGAGTGAGCCGAAGGGGTCCTGAAACACGATCTGCATGTCGCGGCGGAACGGCCGCATCTGCTTGAATTTAAGGCCCTGGAGCTGGTGGCCCATGAACACCACGGGGCCTTCGGACGAAATAAGCCGGAGAATGGCAAGGCCCAAAGTGGTCTTGCCGGAGCCGGACTCGCCGACGACGCCCAGCGTCTCGCCCTTGCGCACCTCGATGCTGACGCCGTCGACCGCCTTGATGTGGCCGACGGTCTTGCGCAGCACGCCGCGCTTGAGCGGGAACCACACTTTCAAATCGGTGGTCTGCATCACCACCGGGGCGTCCGGTTGCAACGGCGCCGGATCGGGTTTCGGCTCGGCGGCGAGCAGCGCCTTCGTATAAGGGTGCTCGGCGGCGGTGAAGATGCGCTCGACGAGACCTTGTTCGACAATCTTTCCCTTGCTCATGACGCAGACCCGATCCGCGACCTTGCGCACGATGCCGAGGTCATGGGTGATGAACAGCATGGCCATTCCGAGCCGGCCTTGGATTTCCTTCAGCAGTGTCAGGATTTGCGCCTGAACCGTCACATCGAGCGCGGTGGTCGGCTCGTCGGCGATCAGGAGGTCTGGCTCGTTGGCAAGCGCCATTGCGATCATCACGCGCTGGCGCTGGCCGCCGGAGAGCTGATGCGGATAACTACCGAGCCGGGTTGCCGGATCCGGAATGCCGACCTGGGTCAACAACTCGACAATGCGTTTACGCGCCATGGCGCCGGTGAGGCCCCGGTGCAACAAGAGAATCTCGCCGATCTGCTTTTCGATCGTATGCAGCGGATTGAGCGAAGTCATCGGCTCCTGGAAGATGATGGTGATGTCGTCGCCGCGCACGCGGCGGATTTTCTCCTCCGGCAGGTGCAGCAGTTCCTGGCCTTTGAACCGCACCGAGCCGGAGGGATGCGACGCCGACGGATAGGGCAGAAGCTTCATCACCGAGAGCGCGGTGACCGATTTGCCCGAGCCGGATTCACCGACGATGGCCACCGTCTCACCCTTGGCGACGTCGAAGGAAATGCGGTCGACCGCCAGAACTTCCTTCCCGCCCTGCCGGAAGGCGACGGAAAGGTCCTTCACCTCAAGCAGCTTTTCTTCCGTAGCCTGGATCGCGCTCATGCGAAGGTCTTCCTCGGATCAAAGGCGTCGCGGACTCCTTCGCCAATAAAGATGACGAGCGAGAGCATGGTGGCGATGGAGAAGAAGCCGGCGAGGCCGAGCCACGGCGCCTGCACGTTGGCTTTGCCCTGCGACAGCATCTCGCCGAGCGATGGCGATCCAGGCGGTAAGCCGAAGCCCAGGAAGTCGAGTCCGGTCAGCGTCATCACCGACGATGACAGGATGAAAGGCAGGAAGGTCATGGTCGCCACCATGGCGTTCGGCAGCAAATGCCGAAAGATGATGACGGTGTTGGAAACGCCCAGCGCGCGCGCGGCCTGGATATATTCGAAGTTGCGGCCACGCAGGAATTCGGCGCGCACCAGCCCTACCAGCGACACCCAGGAAAACAGCAGCATGATTCCCAGCAGCGTGAAGAAGCCGGGCACCAATACCGAAGATATGATGAGCAAAAGATAGAGTTCGGGAATCGTGGTCCAGATTTCGATAAAACGCTGGAACAGGAGATCGACCCAGCCGCCGAAATAGCCTTGCACCGCTCCCGCGGCCACGCCGATGATCGACGAGACGATTGTTAGCGCGAGACCAAACAACACAGAAATGCGAAAACCGTAGAACAGGCGCGCGACCACATCGCGGCCCTGGTCGTCGGTGCCGAGCCAATTATATTCCAGATCGCGGCAGCTCTTGAGGCCCTTGCGCTCCACGACCGGTTGGCATTCCTTTTCCGTCAGCATCCAGGTCGGCTTTGAGGGCGCCGGCGTCGGCAGGTCGAGGTTATGCGTGTCGTAGGAATAGCGGATCAGCGGCCAGATCGTGGTGCCGCCTTTTTCCGCGATAAGTTTTTGCAGATAGGGGTCCCGATAGTCGGCCGCCGTTTCGAAGTCGCCACCGAACGTGGTTTCGGCGTAGGTGACGAAAACCGGGAAATACGACTTGCCCTCATAGCGAATGTAAAATGGCTTATCGTTGGCGATGAATTCGGAAAACAAGGTAAGGACGAACAGCACCAGGAAAACCCACAACGACCAATAGCCGCGCCGGTTGGCTTTGAAATTCTGCCAGCGTCGTTTGTTGATCGGCGACAAGGCAACGCGGCGGCGCTCCGGTGGAACCGCCAGGCCCATCGGCCCAACAGCCACGGTATCGGCAGCTTTGGCGCCAATGCGGGCGTCCACTCAGACCTCCCCATCATTTGTCACCCCCGGGCTTGTCCCGGGGGTCCACGTCTTTCTTTCTTGCAAAAGAAAAACGTGGATGGCCGGGACGAGCCCGGCCATGACGTAAGAAGAGGCGCGCGCGTGCGACTTCACTCAAACCTCCCGCGTCTCGAAGTCGATACGGGGATCGATCCAGGTATAAGTGAGGTCGGAAATGAGATTCACCACCAGTCCGACCAGCGAAAAGATAAACAGCGTCGCGAATACCACCGGATAATCGCGGTTGAGCACGCTCTCGAAGCCGAGCAGGCCAAGACCGTCCAGCGAGAAAATGGTTTCGATCAGCAACGATCCGGAAAAAAATGCGTGCACGAAGGCGCCGGGAAATCCCGCGACCACGATCAGCATGGCGTTGCGAAAAACGTGGCCGTACAGCACCTGGTTCTCAGTGCAGCCCTTGGCGCGGGCAGTGAGCACATATTGCTTGCGGATTTCGTCGAGGAATGAATTTTTGGTGAGCAACGTCATCGTGGCGAAGGCCGCCAGCGCCATGGAGATGATGGGCAACGTCAGGTGCCAGAAATAATCGATGATCTTCTGCCACCACGACAATTGCGCCCAGTTATCGGAGGTCAGCCCGCGCAGCGGAAACACATCCCAGAACGACCCGCCGGCGAACAAGATGATCAGCAGGATGGCGATGAGAAACCCGGGAATGGCATAGCCGACGATGACCACGGCCGAGGTCCAGGTGTCGAAACGCGAGCCGTCGCTGACCGCTTTGCGGATGCCGAGCGGGATCGAGATGAGATAGGTCAGAAGCGTCATCCAAATCCCGAGCGACATGGACACCGGCAGCTTTTCCTTGATCAGCTGCAGCACGCTGACATCGCGGAAGTAGCTCTTGCCGAAATCGAACCTCGCGTAATTCCACAGCATGAGGAAAAATCGCTCATGCGCCGGCTTGTCGAAGCCGAACTGTTTTTCCAGGCTCTTGATGAATTCCGGATCGAGACCTTGCGCGCCGCGATATTTGGAATTCACCGCATCCACCGACGCGCCTGGCAGCTGATTGCGAGCGCCGAAGTCGCCGCCCGGCGATCCGGAAACCCGCGAGGTGGCGCCGGTATCGCGCCCGCTGAGCTGCGCGATGACTTTTTCGACCGGGCCGCCGGGCGCGAACTGCACCACGAGGAACGACACCAAGAGGATGCCGAACAACGTCGGCACCATGAATAGAAGACGGCGGATGATATAGGAGGTCATTGCTTGTCGAGTTTCGCCGCCTTGGCGGCGTCGTACCACCAGGTCTCCGGCGCGCCGCGGCCATAGCGCGGTTTTGTCGCAGGCCGCGCGAACACATCCCAATAGGCGATCTTGTGCACGGCTTGGAACCAGTGCGGCACCCAGTAGCGGCCGGCGCGAAAGACGCGGTCGAGCGCGCGACAGGCGGTGGTGAGTTTGTCCCGGGTTTGCGCGGCGATAATGTGTTCGATCATTTCATCGATCACCGGATCGGCTACGCCGGCGAGATTGTGCGAACCCTTGGTAGACGCCGATTGCGCGGAAAAGAACGCGCGCAGACCGTCGCCGGGAGTCGAAGAAAATTGGAAGCGCTCCGGCGTCAGATCGAAATCAAAATCGTCAAGCCGCGCGCGGTACTGCGTCGCATCGACAAGGCGCAACGAGGCGTCGATGCCTAGCGTCGCCAGGTTCTTGATGAATGGGCCATGATGCGGCTCGAACGTCGGATCGTCGATCAGGAATTCGATGGTGATGCGTTCGCCCTTCGGCGTCACCCGCTTGCCGTCCTTGATGACGCAGCCTGCGTCTTGCAGCAATTGCGTAGCTTTGCGCAGCAGCGTGCGATCCTGGCCGGAACCGTCGGAAACCGGCGGCACATATGCATCGCCGAATACCTCGTCAGCAACCTTGCCGCGGAAAGGTTCGAGCAGCGCGAGTTCCTCCGCGCTCGGCTTACCGAGCGCTACCATGTCGGAATTCTGGAACACGGAATGCGTGCGCTTGTAAGACCCATACATGATGGTCTTGTTGGTCCATTCGAAATCAAAGGCGCAGATCAGCGCCTCGCGCACGCGCGGGTCCTTGAACTTCTCGCGCCGGGTATTGATGAACCAGCCTTGCGCGCCCGAGGGTGTCTGATCGGGCAATTCCTCGCGCTTGACACGTCCATCCTTGAAAGCGGGAAAATCGTATCGCGTGGCCCAGACGCGGGAGGTGAATTCTTCGCGGAATAGATAATTTTTTGCGGTGAATGCTTGAAAGCCGGCCTCCCGGTCGCGGTAGAATTCATAACGGACGATGTCGAAATTGTTCTGGCCGCGCCACATAGGAAGCTCGGCGCCCCACCAGTCCTTCACCCGCTCATATTCGATGAAGTGACCCACCTCGAAATGTCCCACTTTGTAGGGACCTGAACCGAGCGGAATATCGAGCGTGGATTCGTCGAAATTTTTCGTCGAGTAGTAGGCGCGCGAGAAGATCGGCAGCGCCGAGACAAAGAGCGGGACATCGCGTCCACGCTTCGGCGCAAAGCGCACGATGACGGTCGCATCGTCCGGGGCCTCGGCGCCGAGGAAATCGCGCAGCAGTTGCTGAATGATCGGATGGCCCTTTTCCT
>JAXDOR010000242.1:0-11328 GCA_034668825.1 Alphaproteobacteria bacterium
TGCCGGCGTTTTTCCTGCATAATGCCGCCGCCGGGGAGGAACCGGCAGACAACACCCGAGGTATTGCATGCGAAAAGCCATTCTTCTGATTGCCGCCGCCACGCTTGTTGCCGCGCCGTCACTGGCCTTGGCCGCGGCCGCCAAGAAAAAACCTGCGGCAAAACCCGCCGCTGCCGAGGACAAGGGCCCGGTCGATAACTCTAAATTCTTCAAAGACGCCATGCATCAGTGGGTCGTGCCTTTCGAGTCGATGGCGGCCGGTGCGCAAAAGAGCGCCGAGCCGGCGAAGAAGACCGCCGCCAAGAAATCGAAGAAGTCTTAAGCTGCCGAGCTTCGCGGCTGACGTGCGCGCCTCGGGCCATCACCCGAGGGCCGCGCTCTTTTGCAGTTGGAGGTCAGGCCCCGGCGCGAACAGCTGGAGCAGCGCGCGTTTGATCGCCGCATGCCGGGTTGGCGACGACAGCTTCGCGCCCAAGAGGTCGGTGACGTAGAAGACGTCGACGACGCGTTCGCCAAAGGTCGCCACATGAGCCGAGGCGATATTGAGGTTGAGCTTCGATAGTGTCGCCGTCACCTCATACAGCAAGCCCGGCCGGTCGAGGCCGGTGACTTCCACCACCGTATAGCGATGGGACCATTGGTTGTTGATGGTCACCTCGGGTTCCACGGCGAACGCTTTGAGCCGTCCCTTCGGCGCGGTGCGTTTCGGCACCACGTCCGGCAGCCTCAGGTCGCCGCGTAATGCTTTTTCGATCGACGTGGCGATGCGCGCGGCGCGGCGCATCTCGTCTTCTTCGCGATCGAACTCGCGTGACACGGTGATGGTGTCAAGCGCCAGCCCGTCGGTCGTCGTATAGATCTGCGCGTCAACGATGTTGGCGCCGGTTATCGCGCAGGCGCCGGCGATGATCGACAACAGCCACGGATGATCCGGCGCCAGTACGGTCAGCTCAGTGACGCCACGCGCCGCATCGAAGCCAACGGAAGTGGCCAGCGACTTTCCGGTTTCTTCCGCGTCGCGCAAGAAGCGGGCATGCGCGATCTTGTGCGGCAGATCGACCTTGAGCCAATAAGCCGGATAGTGCCGGGCGATATAGGCGTCGAGCTTCGCCGCCGGCCAATCCTTCATCTCCGCCCTGAACTCGGCCTGCGCGATGGCCACGCGCTGCGCCCGGTTGACCTCGGAGAAGCCACCGGTGAGCACCGGCTCGGTCTCGTAATAGAGCGTGCGCAGCAATTGCGCCTTCCACCCGTTCCAGACGCCCGGTCCGACCGCCCTGATGTCGGCGGTGGTGAGAATGGTCAAAAGCTTCAACCGTTCCAGCGATTGCACGATGGCGGCGAAATTCTCGATGGTCTTGCGGTCGGAAAGGTCGCGCGATTGCGCGATCGTGGACATCACGAGATGCTGCTCGATCAGCCAGGCAATCGTCTCGGTTTCGGCGGACGAGAAGCCAAGCCGCGGACAGACGCGGCGGGCGACGCGGGCACCGGCGATGGAATGATCCTCGGTGCGCCCTTTGGCGATGTCATGCAGGAAAAGCGCAACGTAAAGCACGGGCCGGTTCTGCGGCTGGATCTTGCGCATCAGGTCATTGGCCAGCGCAAATTCCTCATTATTGCCGCGCTCGATTTCCGTCAGCACGCCGATACAGCGCAAGAGATGCTCGTCCACTGTGTAGTGGTGATACATATTGAACTGCATCATCGCGACGATGCGGCCGAAGGCATGAAAAAATCGGCCGAGCACGCCGGCCTCGTTCATCCGTCGCAGCACGATTTCCGCGTCCTGCGAAGTCAGAATTTCCAGGAACAGCCGGTTCGCCTCTTCATTCCGGCGCAGATCGGCATCGATCAGCTTCAACGAGCGCGTGATGACGCGCGTGGCGTCCGGGTGGAACGCCAGATTGTGCTTTTGCGCCAGATGGAAGATGCGGATGAAATTGATCGGGTCGCGCTGAAACACCTGAGGGTCGGCGATGTTGATACGATTGTTGTCGACGACGAAATCCTCGGTTTCCGTCAGCGTGCGACGCCCGCTGGGCCGGAACTTCGCCATCATCCGGCTCAGCACCGGTGTCGGCTTGGCTTGGCTTTCCTCCAGCTCCGCGCAGAGAATGGCAGTCAGGTCGCCGACGTCCTTAGCGATCAAGAAGTAATGCTTCATGAAACGCTCGACGTCCTGCATCCCTGGATGCTCGGTATAGCCAAGCCGGACGGCGATCTCGCGCTGGATGTCGAAGGAAAGCCGTTCTTCCGTATGTCCGGTGACGAAGTGGATGTGACAGCGCACCGACCAGAGAAAATCCTCGCAGCGGCGGAACAGCGCGAACTCCTGATGATCGAACACGCCGCGCTCGATCAATTCCGCGGGCTCGCGCACGCGATAGACATATTTCGCGATCCAGAACAGTGTGTGCAGATCGCGTAAGCCGCCTTTGCCGTCCTTGACGTTCGGCTCGACCAGATAGCGCGATTGCCCGGCGCGGCGATGGCGCTCCTCGCGCTCAGCGAGCTTGGCGATGACGAACTCGGACGCCGTGCCCTGCACGATCTCCTTGTCGAAGCGCGCGATCAGTTCGTCGTAGAGCTTGCGATCACCAAGGAGAAAGCGCGCCTCGAGGACGGCGGTGCGGATCGTCATGTCCGCCTTGGCCTGGCGGATGCATTCATCGACTGAACGGGTGGCGTGTCCCACCTTCAGTCCCATGTCCCAAAGGCAATAGAGGATCGCCTCCGCGACGGATTCTCCCCAAGCGGTCTGCTTGTAAGGCAGCAGAAAGAGCAGATCGATGTCGGAACCCGGCGCCATCAAGCCGCGGCCGTAGCCGCCGGTGGCAATAATGACCATGCGCTCGGCTTCGGAAGGATTCTGCGAGCGATAAAGATGCCTGCCGACGAATTCGAAGATCACGCGGATGATCCCGTCCTGCATGAAACACAGGCGCTCGGCGCAACGCCGGCCGTGCCGGTCTTTGAGCAGAAGCTGTTCGGCGCTTGCGCGTCCTTCGATCAACGCGGCCTTGAGACGCTGGGCGACCGCCGCTCTCAGCTCGCGGTCGCGGCCGGTATGCGCCGCGGCAATGCGGTCAAGATCGGCGGAAATCTCCGCGGCGTCGAAAACTTCGCCGGAGTGAAGAGGCGTCAGGGGCATGATGCTTCGGGATAGCCGAGCCGGTCGGAGGTGTCACCAAAAGCGAAGCTTATCACGCCAGTTCTCCGCGCCCCGGTGTAAGTATAACTTTCCTCAGATTGATAGTAATTTAGGAAAGAATTTCCTTTCACTCGGGGATATTCGCGCTTTACGAGAATAAAACTATCGCCACCGCGAGCGGGCTGCTTGCAGCCGGTGGCGGAATGCAGCTAAGTATTCCGGGGGCCTCTCGACGATAGGCCGGAAACCTCTCGCGTCCGCAGGCGCGAAGGATCAATGCGTGTGGAGGATGCCATGAGTTTCCTGTCTCGCCGTTTGTTTGTTGCCTTCGCGGTCCTTGCCAGCATCGCGCCGGCGACGAGC
This sequence comes from Alphaproteobacteria bacterium, assembly GCA_034668825.1. Lineage (GTDB taxonomy): Bacteria > Pseudomonadota > Alphaproteobacteria > Rhizobiales > Xanthobacteraceae > CANKHA01. Next base: position 3,518 of record JAXDOR010000242.1, read on the forward strand.
GCTGTGGCCGCGGACAATCCGAAGGAAATCCGCATTGATTGGGCCACCTACAATCCGGTGTCGATGCTGCTGAAGGAAAAAGGCCTCTTGGAAAAAGAATTCCAGAAGGACGGCATCTCCATCCGCTGGGTGCAGACGCTCGGTTCAAACAAGGCGCTCGAATTCCTCAGCGCCGGGTCGATCGATCTCGGATCCACGGCAGGCGCGGCGGCGCTCATCGGCAAGATCAACGGCAATCCGATCAAATCGATCTACGTTTATTCGCGGCCGGAATGGACGGCGCTGGTCACAGCCAAGGACAGCAAGATCACCAAGATCGCCGACCTCAAGGGCAAGAGCGTCGCGGTGACGCGCGGCACCGACCCGCACATCTTCCTGGTGCGCGCGTTGCAGAGCGTTGGCCTGACAGAGAAAGACATCACGCCGGTGCTGTTGCAGCATCCGGATGGCAAGACCGCGTTGATCCGGGGCGACGTGCAGGCCTGGGCCGGCCTCGATCCGATGATGGCGCAGGCCGAGATCGAGGATGGCGCGAAGCTGTTCTATCGCAACAAGGACGCCAATACCTGGGGCATCCTCAATGTGCGCGAGGAATTCCTCAAGGATCATCCCGACCTGGTGAAGCGCGTGCTCGCCGTCTACGAAGACGCGCGGAAATATTCGCTGTCGCACTACGACGAGTTGAAGCAGGTCTTCATCGCCGCCACCAAGCTGCCGGAAGCCGTGGTCGACAAGCAGCTCAAGGAACGCACCGAACTTACCCACAGCAAGATCGGCGCGCCGCAGCGCGAGTCGATCCTCGCCGCCGGCATCGCGTTGCAGCAGGCAGGCGTCGTCCCCGCCGATGTCGATATGAAGAAGATGGTCGATGATCTGATCGACGACCGTGTTCCGCTGACGAACTAGGGGCGCTCTGTGCTTCCTCTCCTCCAAGGGAGAGGGAGCCGCCTCCGGGCTTCGCCGAGTGAGTGTAAATATTGCAATTCGCGACCGTGCCATGTCTGTTGTCCCCATGACGGTGACTGCCGAACCGGCCACTGCGGACCGGACAAAGTCGAAATCGATGCTCGCAAGGTTTGCGCGGCCGGCGCTCGGGCTTGTCTTGCCCGTCGGGCTTGCGGTGCTGTGGGAAATCGCCGTCCGGGCGGGGCTGTCCGATGGCCGCCTGATGCCACCGCCGTCGCGCATCTATCAAGAACTCGCCGACCTTGCCCGCACCGGCGAGTTGCAGCGTCACGTCGTTGCGACATTGCTGCGGGTCGCGGTGGGATTTGGCCTAGGGACGGCCGCCGGAACCGTGCTCGGTGCCATCGCCGGCTATTCGCGGCTGACACACCGGCTGATCGATCCGGCCCTGCAAGGGCTGCGCGCGGTGCCTTCCATCGCCTGGATTCCCCTGTTCATCCTTTGGCTTGGCATCTTCGAAACCTCGAAGGTCGTACTCATCGCGGTTGGCGTGTTCTTTCCGGTCTATCTCGGCGTGATGGGCGCGATCCTGTCGGTCGATCGGAAGATCGTCGAAGTCGGCCGGGTATTTCGCCTCTCCGGTCCGGCCATGGTCCGGCGCATCCTGCTTCCCGCGGTACTGCCAACCTATGTGGTCTCGTTGCGCGCGGGGCTTGGACTCGGCTGGATGTTTGTCATCGCCGCGGAATTCATGGGCGCGTCCGAGGGCCTTGGTTATTTGCTCATCGATGGCCAACAGCTTGGCAAGCCGGCGGAGATCGTCGCCGCGATTCTCACTTTCGCCGTTCTCGGCAAGGCATCCGATGCCCTTTTAGCCGCTGTCGCCGCGCCCTTCCTGCGCTGGGAAGACGTGGCTGCGCCGCCTTAGGAAACGGCATGCTTGTCCTCGATCGTATCGGCAAAATCTATCCCAATGGCGTGCGAGCGATCGACGGCATTTCGCTGAACGTCGAGCTGGGGGAGATCGTCGCGGTGGTCGGCGGATCTGGTTGCGGCAAGTCGACGTTGCTGCGCGCGGCTGCCGGACTTGATCCCCCGACCCAGGGCACGGTGACGCTGAACGGCATTCCGATCCTGGCACCGCATGAAAAGATCGGCGTCATTTTCCAGGAGCCGCGGCTGCTGCCGTGGCTTACCGTGGCCGACAACGTCGGCTTCGGGCTCGCGGGTATACCGGCGTCGGAGCGCAACGCGCGGGTCGCCACCGCGCTGGAGCGCGTCGGCTTGACGGAAAAGGCCAAGATGTGGCCGCGGGAATTGTCCGGCGGCCAGGCGCAACGCGTCGCCATTGCGCGGGCGCTGGTGCCGCGCCCGGAAGTGCTGTTGCTGGACGAGCCGTTTTCCGCGCTGGACGCTTTCACCCGCATCGATCTTCAGGATCATTTGCTCGATCTGTGGGCCGACCTGAAGCCGACGCTGGTGCTCGTCACCCATGACGTCGACGAAGCCATTGTGCTCGCCGACCGCGTGCTAGTGATGCGCTCGCGACCCGGCCGCATCTTCGAGGAGATCGAAACCGATCTGCCGCGCCCGCGGGACCGTCAGTCGGCGGCTTTCGACTTCGCCAAGCGACGCATCCTGGCGGCGCTCGACCGTTCGCTCGACCGCGCCGCGACCGTGAACGACGGCGAGACCAAGAGCGAGGCCGGCGCAGCTTTGTGGTGGTGATGTGACCGTGGTCCTCCGAGGGCCGCTTCGCGGCCACTCAGGGTGACGGCGCAGAGAAAACGCGATAGGCACACACCTAGAATTACAGGAGATGTTTCATGGATGCCGTCGAACTTCGTGCGATGCAGGCGCCGATCAAGGAGCGTTACAAGAGCGATCCCAAGGCGGGTCTGATCACCCTGAAAGCCAAGGGCACGCTCGACGACAGCAACATCGCCTGCAAGGTGGAAACCGGACGCGCGCTTGCGGTGGCGGGCTTGCATCCGGCGACCGGCGGCTCGGGAATGGAGCTTTGCTCCGGCGACATGCTGCTGGAAGCGCTTGTCGCTTGCGCCGGCGTCACGCTCAAAGCGGTGGCCACCGTGATCGACATTCCGCTCAAATCCGGCACCGTATCCGCCGAGGGCGACCTCGATTTCCGCGGCACGCTCGGCGTTGCCAAGGACGCGCCGGTTGGCTTCGCGCAAATCCGCCTGCGCTTCGAGGTCGATACCGCCGCGCCGCAGGATAAGCTCGATCAGTTGTTGAAACTTACCGAGCGCTATTGCGTGGTCTATCAGACCATCAAATCCGGCCCGCCGGTCGCGGTCAGCATGAATCGCGTCTAGTTTTTCTCCTTCGCGGCCGCTTTGGCCTTCAGCGCATACAGCGCTTCCAGCGCATCGCGCGGCGACATCTCGTCCGGGTGCAACGCGGTCAGCGAGGCTACCAATGCATCGAGCGCGGTGTCGGCAGCAGAAGCAGCAGACGGCCGCGGCGCAGCGGCGAACAGCGGCAAATCCTCAAAGCCGCGCACCGGCGAGACACGGTTCTCCGCCTCAAGCCCGGCCAGCACCAGCTTCGCGCGCTCGATCACGGCGGCGGGAAGGCCGGCAAGCTTCGCCACCTGGATGCCATAGGAGCGGTCGGCGGCGCCGGGTACCACCTCATGCAGAAACACGACATCGCCATGCCATTCCTTCACCCGCACGGTGGCGTTGAACAGCCGCGGCAGCTTCGCCGACAGCGCGGTTAGCTCATGGAAGTGAGTGGCGAACAGGGCCCGGCAGCGGTTGGCCTCATGCAGATGCTCGATCGTTGCCCAGGCGATGGAGAGCCCATCGAATGTCGAGGTGCCGCGGCCGATCTCGTCGAGGATCACCAGCGAGCGCTCGCGCGCCTGATTGAGGATGGCGGCGGTCTCCACCATCTCGACCATGAAGGTAGAGCGCCCGCGCGCCAGATCGTCGGCGGCGCCGACGCGGGAGAATAGCCGGTCGACGATGCCGATATGCGCGCGGCGGGCAGGCACGAAGCTGCCCATCTGCGCGAGGATCGCGATCAGCGCATTCTGCCGCAGGAAAGTGGATTTGCCACCCATGTTCGGGCCGGTGAGCAGCCAGATACGGCCCGCTTGCATATCCTCCGAAGGCGAGAGATCGCAGTCGTTGGCGACGAAGGGTGCGCCGTCGCGCGACAGCGCTTGCTCCACGACCGGATGACGGCCACCCTCGATGACGAAATGCAGGCTGTCATCGACTTCCGGCCGCGTGTAATTGCGCTCGCTTGCGATCTGCGCCAGTGCAACGGAGACGTCGAGCACGGCGAGCGCCTCGGCGGCGGCCTTGATCGCTTTGCTCGCGGCAATGACCGTGCCGGCAAGTTGCTCGAAGCTTTCAAGCTCGATACCGAGCGCGCGCGTAGCGGCGTTGGCGATCTTCGCCTCCAGTTCGCCAAGGTCGGTGGTGGTGAAGCGGACTTGCCCCGCGAGCGTCTGCCGATGGATGAAGGCTTGGTTGTGCGGCGGCGTCATCAGCTTGTCGCCGTGCTGCGCCGTCACCTCGACGAAATAACCCAAGACGTTGTTGTGCCGGATTTTCAGGCCGCGAATGCCGGTGCCGTCGGCGTAACGCGCCTGCAGTCCGGCGATGACACGGCGGGATTCATCACGTAGCGCGCGTGCTTCATCGAGCGATGCATTGTAGCCGGGCCGAATGAAGCCGCCGTCGCGCTTGAATGCCGGCAAGTCTTCAGCGAGCGCGGCATGGAGGCCTTCCGCGATCGACGGATCCAGCCGGCGCAGTGCGCCGACCGCCTCGGCGATGTCGGCGGGTATGTCCTTGAGCCCTTCGAGGCGAGCGGCCAGCGCCGTCGCCGCTTCAATGCCGTCGCGGATCGCGGCAAGGTCGCGCGGCCCGCCGCGCTCGACCACAATGCGGCTGAGCGCACGCGCAAGGTCGGGCGCCGCCTGCAAGCGCTGGCGCAATTCGGCGCACAGGCCAGCGTCGGTGACAAAAGCCCCGACGCAATCCAGCCGCCGCGCGATCGTCTCGGCGCTGGTCAGCGGCGCGGAGAGGCGTTGTGCCAAAAGCCGCGAGCCGGCGGCCGTCACCGTGCGGTCGATGGCTGCCAACAGCGATCCATTACGCTCGCCGCCAAGCGTCCGCATGAGTTCGAGATTGGCGCGCGTGGCCTGATCAATAGCGAGCGTAGCCCCGGCGACTTCGCGTAGCGGCGGCGATAGCGGCGGGCGCTTGCCGATCTGTGTGCGCTCCACATAGGTAAGGCAGGCCGCCGCCGCTGTGAGTTCGAGCCGCGACAGCGCGCCGAAGGCATCCGTCGTAGCCACGGCGAAATAATCGGCGACCCGACGCTCGGCGGTGGCGCCGTCGAACACGTCCCGCGCCAGTGGCGTCACCGCTGACAAAGAGCGGAAATAGGCGGCGAGATCGGGGTCGGAATAAAGCGCGTCGGAGACGACGATTTCACCCGGTTCCAGCCGCGCGATCTCGGCGGCGAGCGTCAGGCGTTCGCATTCGGCGATGCGAAACTCGCCGGTTGAGATATCGATCCAGGCCAGCGCGAAGCGATCCTGCTGTTCCGCAGACGAAGGCCGCGCCCGCGCCAACGCGAGCAGATAGTTGTTTCGCTTGGCGTCGAGCAGCGTGTCTTCGGTAAGTGTGCCCGGCGTCACCAGCCGGACGACGTCGCGGCGCACGACGCTCTTGCCGCCGCGCTTTTTCGCTTCCGCCGGGTCTTCCAACTGCTCGCAGACGGCGACTCGGTGGCCGAGCACGATCAGGCGGTGCAGATAATCGTCCGCGCGATGCACCGGCACGCCGCACATGGGAATATCGCGGCCGAGATGCTTGCCGCGCTTGGTCAGCATGATGCCCAGCGCGCGCGAGGCTGTCTCCGCGTCTTCGAAGAATAGCTCGTAGAAGTCGCCCATCCGGTAGAACAACAGGCAGTCCGGATTGGCGGCCTTGATCTCGATATATTGCTCCATCACCGGCGTCGCGCGCGCGCTTGCATCGGCGGCAGGCGTGGGGTCGGGCGGGATGATGGCGCGGGCGAGGTCCATGAGTGGACGCTAGCAGATGCCATCCGCGCTTTCATGCGGCATCAGAGAAAACCACAGGGTTAGCCTGCGGAAAATTTTGCGATGATATCTTGGGGAATCGGTTGCGATTTCATCCGCCCGGGGTCGTCGGGATGCCGGCCGACCCATACGCGGGTTTCGAAACCCTCCACCGCAAGCTCGCCACCCTTCATCAGCCTGTGCCGCATCTCGAAGCTCGAGCGGCGAAACTCAGCTACCTCGGTTTCGATGGTGATGTCGTCGCTGAAGGCGAGCGGGAGGACAAAACGCGCGCGCGCGTCGACCAGCGGATAGCCGATCACATCGTAGTGCTTGAAGAGCTGCGCGGCGCTCATGCCCGTCGCTTTTTCGAACAGTCGCGTGGTCGAGGTGTCGAATAGCTCGAAATAGCGCGGATAGAAGACGATGCCGGCGGGATCGCATTCGCTCCATTCAATCCGGTGCGTGCGGCTATTGGTCAGCATGGGCGTCTTCTCCGGGCCGGCGACAGGGTCAGATGCCTTCCTGATGGCGCAGGGTCAAGTCTCCCCGCCCGTGACCGCGAGGCTCAATACAGGTGCGCTATGCGAACTTGGCGCTCAATGAAAAGCAAGAGATTATAAGGAGGTAAGGTGCGGGGCACTGCCATTTGACCGCCTGGGGGGATCGCCCCTAAATGAGACCTACGACGCCTGAAGGAAGCCCGGGAATGCCGCGCATAACGACCCTCGCCGAGGCGGTGAAGGCCAATATCCACGACGGCGATACCGTGGCGATGGAGGGCTTCACTCACCTCATTCCTCATGCCGCGGGTCACGAGATCATCCGCCAGGGGCGCAAGAACCTGACGCTGATCCGGATGACGCCGGACCTGATCTACGACCAAATGATTGGCATGGGCTGCGCGAAGAAGCTGGTGTTCTCCTGGGGCGGCAATCCCGGCGTCGGCTCGCTGCACCGGTTGCGCGATGCGGTGGAAAATGGCTGGCCGCATGCGCTGGAGATCGAGGAACATTCTCACGCTGCCATGGCGAATGCCTATGAAGCCGGCGCGGCGGGTTTGCCGTGTGCGGTGTTCCGCGGCTACATCGGCGGCGATCTGCCCAAGGTGAATTCTAAGATCAAATATATCGAGTGTCCCTTCACCGGCGAAAAACTTGCATCGGTGCCCGCGCATCGGCCGGACGTCGCCGTCATTCATGCGCAAAAGGCCGACCGTGCCGGCAACGTGCTGATCGAGGGCATCGTCGGCGTGCAAAAGGAAGCGGTGCTCGCCGCCAAACGCGCCATCGTGACGGTAGAGGAAATCGTTGACGATCTCGGCCTGCGCAGCCTCAACGCGACCATCCTTCCCAGCTGGACGGTCGCCGCCATCGCGGAGGTTCCTGGCGGCGCATACCCGTCATACGCTCAGGGCTATTACGGACGCGACAATGCCTTCTATAAAGAATGGGATGCGATTGCGCGCGAGCGAGAGGGTTTTCTCGCTTGGATGCAGGCAAATGTCCTGGAGCAGAGGCCGGATGTTTTCGCGGCGCATGTCTCTAAGCACAGGGTAGCGGCGGAATGAGTATGATGAGCTACACCTCCAACGAAATGATGACCGTCGCCGCCGCGCGCGCGATGCGCAACGAGGACGTCTGCTTTGTCGGCATCGGGCTGCCGTCGGCGGCGTCGAACCTCGCGCGGCTGACGCATGCGCCGGACATCACGCTGATCTACGAGTCGGGCACCATCGCTACCAAGCCGGACGTACTGCCGCTGTCGATTGGCGACAGCGAATTGTGCGAGACCGCGCTCACCACCGTGTCGGTGCCGGAGATGTTCCGCTACTGGC
>JAXDOR010000243.1:0-2607 GCA_034668825.1 Alphaproteobacteria bacterium
GCTTTCCGGCGGCAGATGGAGCCAGACGGCGGCTCCTTGTGGACTGTTCTCGGCCGCCGACGTGACCACACGCAATTGGGTGCGGTCCGGCATTTCCACCAGGTAGTCGCGGCCCGATCCCAGAAAGACCTGCCGCACCACCGTTCCCGGCACCACATTCTCCGTCGTATCGGGCTTCTTCGCCCACAGCCCGACGACGTGCTGACGGACCGCCGCCGCACCTGCGCTGCCCGCCACGAACCTGCCGCCTGTGCATCGCAGCGTGGAACCCGCGTATGAAAGGTGGGATTCGTCGAGCGCCTGCCCCTTGATGACGTTGCTCGAGCCGATGAAGCGCGCGACGAATTCCGAGCGCGGGCGCTCGTAGATGTCTTCGGGCGAACCCGCCTGCTCGATCTTGCCCAGGTTCATCACCGCTATCACATCGGCGGTGGTCATCGCTTCCGACTGGTCGTGAGTGACGTAGACCGTGGTGTAGCGATACTCGTCATGCAGCCGGCGCACCTCGAAGCGCATTTCCTCCCGCAGATTGGCGTCGAGATTCGACAGCGGCTCGTCCAGCAGCAGCGTCTCTGGCTCCACGATGAGGGCGCGCGCCAGCGCGACGCGCTGTTGCTGGCCGCCCGACAGTTCGCCGGGATAACGGTCAGCGAGCTCACCGAGATGCGTGGTCGCCAGGATTGCCGACAGCTTGCGCTTGATCGTATCGCGATCGAGCTTGCGCAGCTCGAGTCCGTAGGCCACGTTCTCGGCGACCGTCATGTGCGGCCAGAGCGCGTAGCTCTCGAAGAGCATCGACATATAGCGCTGTTCGGGCGGCAAGGTCCGCGCCGCCGAGGACAGCAGCCGGTCGCCGACATGGATTTCGCCCGCCGAAGGCTCGACGAAACCGGCAATCAACCGCAACGTCGTGGTTTTTCCGCAGCCGGAAGGTCCGAGCAGGCAAACCAGGCGGCCATGCTCGATATGCAATGACACATCGTCGACAACGGCGACGGAGTCATAGTGCTTGGTTAAACCGCGTAACTCGACCGACGCCACCCGTATCCTCCCGCTTAAACGACGCGCCGTTACCCGGCTTTTTGCGATCTTAGCATAGACGCCAGCGCCCCGGCGGGCACGCTCGGCGGCCATTTGCCTCAAGTACCGGTAAAGACCGGCTTGCGTTTTTCCATAAAGGCCTGGCGGCCTTCGATGTAATCCTTGCTGGCGAAACATTGCGCCACGAGTTCCGAGCAGCGTTTGATGTCGCGCTTGGATTCGTCCTTCATCACCTCGCCGACGATGTATTTGATCGAGTTCACCGTGAGCGGCGCGTTGCCGGCAATGGTGTCGGCGTAATTCTTTACATAGGCTTCCAACTCGTCCTCCGGCACGACCCGGTTCACCAAGCCCATCTCACGCGCTTCCGTTGAGTCGAACTGCCGCGCGGTGAAGAAGATCTCCTTGGTGAAAGCCGGTCCCACGATGTCGATCAGACGCTTCAGCCCGGGAAAGTCGTAGCCGAGGCCAAGCTTCGCCGCCGGCACGGCAAACCGCGAATTGGGCGAGCAGACGCGCAAATCGCAGCACGATGCCAGCCCCATGCCGCCGCCGATGCAATAACCGCGGATCATGGCGATGGTCGGCTTCGGGAAAGCATGCACGGCGGCATAGCCGCGTTCGACCGCCGCGTTATAGCGGGTGACCGCTTCCTTCGTAGCGCGCTCGTCCTCGAATTTGGAAATATCCGCGCCCGAGACGAAGGCCTTGCCGCCGGCGCCGGTCAGCACGACGACGCGCACCTCCGCGTCGCCGGCAAAGTCGTCGAGAAACCGCACGGTGGATTCCCACATCTCCAGCGACATCGCATTGTGCCGGTCGGGATTATTGAAGATCACGTAGCCGACGCGCTCATCCTTGCGCGCGAGCATCTTGTCGATCATGTCCATCGTCCTTCCATAGCCATCATGCCCGGATCAGATTGCCTTGGCCTTGCGCAAGCCTTCGATTTCCGCCGCGCCGAAGCCGAATTCCCCGAGCACCTCGTCGGTATGCTGCCCGATTTCCGGCGGCGCGATGGCCATGTGGCTGGGCGTGCGCGACAAGGTAAAGGGCTGGCCGACCACCTGAAGCGGGCGGCCATCGTCGGTCGGCACCGCCTGGGCGAGGCCGAGATGCTTGACCTGCGGATCGGCGAACATCTGATCGATGGAATAGATCGGCCCGCAGGGCACGCCGGCCTTGTTCAGCTTTTCCAGCCATTCGGCGCTCGGGCGCAAAGCCGTAATTTTATCAATCTCGGCATTGACCGCATCGCGATTCTTGGAGCGCAGCGCCGGGTTGGCAAATTCCTCCCGGGGCAGCAGCGCCGCGGCGTCGAGCGCGTGGCAAAGTCGCTCCCCCATTTTGTGGCCCGTCGCGGCGATATTGATATGGCCGTCGGCGGTCTTGAACACGCCGGTGGGGATGCTGGTGGGATGATTGTTGCCGGCCTGTTTCGGCACTTCCTTGTTGTTGAGCCAGCGCGAGGCCTGGAAATCGAGCATGAAGACCTGCGCCTGCAACAGCGAGGTCTGCACCCATTGCCCCTCGCCCGATTGCTCGCGTTCGAGCAGCGCCGTCAGG
>JAXDOR010000244.1:0-9231 GCA_034668825.1 Alphaproteobacteria bacterium
GATTGCCGGTCAGCGGGTCGGACGCCGCACTACCGGATTTAAGAAATTCCAATCGCGGGTTGCCAACGCAGTGCGCAACGCGATCCTCAAGGACGGCACGCGCGACACCGGCTGCGGGTTGAAAGCATTCCGCCGCGACATATTCCTCAACCTTCCATATTTCGACGGCCTGCACCGCTTCCTGCCGGCGTTGGTCAAGCGGGAAGGCTACGATGTGGGTTACGTCGATGTCATCGATAGGCCGCGCGGCCACGGCGTCTCCAACTACGGCTTATGGGACCGCTTGTGGGTTGGCATTCTCGATCTTGCCGGCGTTTGGTGGCTGATCCGCCGCCGCAAACGCGTGACCGATATTTCGGAGGTGCCCGATGCTCATTGATCTCTCGAATGCTGTCGGCGCCTATCTCTGGGATGTCTTCGTCGTCCGCTTGGATTGGTGGGTGCTGCTCGGATTCGCCGCGCAAGCGCTGTTTACCGCCCGCTTCCTGGTCCAATGGATCGCGTCCGAACGTAAGGGCAAGAGCGTGATCCCGATCGCCTTCTGGTTTTTCTCTATTGGCGGCGGCTTGCTGCTGCTGGTTTATGCGCTGTACCGGCGCGATCCGGTTTTCATTGCCGGCCAGGCCTTCGGCGTCTTCGTCTATCTGCGCAACCTGCAATTCGTCTTGCGCGAGCGCCGCGCCGCCGCCTGATCGCTGCTACGGAGGCGCCGCGGCGAGAGCAGCGAAGCCGCGTTCAAGATCGGCGATCAGATCGTCGACATCTTCCAAACCGACATGAAAGCGCAGCGCCGGTCCGCCGGGCGCCCATTTGGTCGCCGTGCGGTAGCCGGAACAATCAAAGGGAATGACGAGGCTCTCGAAGCCGCCCCAGGAATATCCCAGGCCGAATAGACGCAACGCGTTGAGAAATGCACGAACGGCGGCTTCCGGGACCGCCGGCTTCAGCACGATGGCGAACAGGCCGCAGGCGCCGGAGAAGTCGCGGCGCCAGATGGCATGACCTGGATCGCTTTCGAGTGCCGGGTACAATACGCGGAGGACCTCCGGGCGTTCGGCCAGCCAGCGCGCCACCCGCAGGCCCGATTCCTGATGCCGCGCCAATCGCACCCCGAGCGTGCGCAATCCGCGCAAAGCGAGAAACATGTCGTCCGGGCCGACGCAAAGTCCCAGCGTGCCGACCGTCTCACGCAGCCGCCGCCAGGCGGCGGCATTTGCTGACACCATGCCGATCATCAGGTCGGCATGGCCGCCGATATATTTGGTGCCTGCCTGGATCGAGAGATCGACGCCGGAATCGAGAGCGCGGAAATACAGCGGCGTTGCCCAAGTGTTGTCCATCACCACAAGTGCGCCATGGGTATGAGCCTTGGCGGCGATCGCTTGGATATCTTGCATTTCGAAGGACTGCGATCCCGGAGCCTCGACAAAGACCGCGCGCGTGTTTGGTTTGAACAAAGTGTCGATGCCGCCGCCGATCAGCGGGTCATAATAGGTGGTCTCGACGCCGAGCCGTTTGAGCACCGTGTCACACAAGGTGCGGGTCGGCTGATAGACGCTGTCGCTGACGAGAAGATGATCGCCGGAGCCGACCGCAGCGAGAAGCGCTAAGGAGATCGCCGCAAGCCCCGACGGCGCCAACGCGACGCCCGCGCAAGCCGGTCCTTCAATCGCCGCCATTGCCGTTTCGAGAGCGTCGGACGTGGGCGTGCCGCGACGGCCGTAATGGTAGCGCCCACGACTGGCCAGGAGGTCCTCGGCTGTCGGATAGAGCACCGTGGAGGCGTGATAGACCGGCGGATTGACGAAGCCATGATAGGAAAACGGATCGCGGCCGCCGGTGACAAGGCGGGTGTCCGGCTTGAGTTGCGGCTTCTCCGAACTATCGTCACTCTTGTTCGCCATGTGATGTGCCGGTGTCGTCCGCGCCGCGAGCGTCTCGCCCGGTGCGACGTCAAGCCATATACCCCGCCAAGGGCGTTTGCCGTCAACCCCTTGACCTCGGTGGCGTGCCGTCCTGTGATGCTGCGTGAGGTCACATGACCGCGATTGAAGACGAAATATCGACGCGGGCGCCGCGGGTCGCGCTGTACCGAAATCCGCGCGCGCGCGGCATTTTCATTCAAGTCATTCTGGTTCTCGTGGTGCTGTGGCTCGGCTACGAATTCGCCGGCAACGCCAGGACCAATCTGCAGGCGCAGAAGATCGCCACCGGCTTCGGGTTTCTCGACCAAAACGCCGGCTTTGATGTCAACTTTTCGCTGCTTCCGCATCAGGAGACCAATACTTACCGCCACATATTCCTGATCGGGCTGCTCAACACCTTGCTGGTGTCGGCCCTTGGCATCGTGATTGCGACAATTCTCGGCTTTATCATCGGCATCGCGCGGCTTTCAAACAATTGGCTGATCGCGCGGCTGGCGACATTCTATGTCGAGTTGATCCGCAATCAGCCGCTCTTGTTCCAACTGCTGTTCTGGTATCTCGCCGTGCTGGGCACGTTGCCCGGAACCCGTCAGAGCATTTCCATCTTCGACGAGATTTTCCTCAACAACCGCGGCATCATGATGCCGCGCCCGGTCTTTAGCGAAGGAACCGGCTACGTGGTCGCGGCTTTTGCGCTCGGCATTTTCGCCACGCTGGTTCTAAGGTATTGGGCAAGACGCCGGCAGGCGGCGACCGGGCAGCCGTTTCCCCTGCTGTGGCCATCTCTCGGCCTCATCCTGGGACTGCCGCTGGTGGCATTGATCGCCACCGGCTTTCCCATCGATTTCGAACGCCCAAAACTTGTCGGGTTCAATTTCGTAGGCGGCATGCGGCTGTTTCCCGAATTCGTGGCGCTGCTTATCGCGCTTGGGACTTACACCGCTTCCTTTATCGCCGAGGTCGTGCGCGCCGGAATCCAGGCGGTCTCGCGCGGGCAGACCGAGGCAGCCTATTCGCTCGGCCTGCCGCGCGGCTTGACGATGCGCCTCGTGGTGATGCCGCAGGCGCTGCGCGTCATTATTCCGCCGCTGGCGAGCCAATATCTCAATCTGACAAAGAACACATCGCTCGCGGTCGGCATCGGATATCCAGACCTGTTTGCTGTATTCGCGGGGACGGCGCTGAACCAAACCGGGCAATCCATCGAGATCATCGCCATCACCATGGCGACCTATCTGGTGATCTCCCTTGCCACCAGTCTGTTGATGAACATTTACAACGCCCGCATGCGGCTGGTGGAGCGTTGAGCATGGATTCCGAAGCCGCCAACGCCGCCTTTGTCCGCCGCGATCTGGTGGCGCCGATGCCGCCGCCGCATGCGCGCACCGGACTCCGGTGGAATCTCTTCGCCGGCTGGTTCAATACAGCCTTGACGCTCTTGAGCTTGCTGCTGATCTGGCTCGTGGTCTGGCCGGCGGCGAAATTCCTGATCATTGACGCGGTGTGGGTGGGGTCCAGCCGTACCGACTGCCTGGCGGAAACCGTCGGCCACGAAGTCGGCGCTTGCTGGCCTTTCATCACCGCTAAATTCGCGCAGTTCATTTACGGCTTTTACCCGGAGAGCGAACGCTGGCGGGTGGACCTCACCTTCGCGCTCGGTGCGATCCTGTTGCTGCCGCTCCTCATCCCGCGGGTTCCCTACAAAGGTGTGAATGCCGTCCTGTTCTTCGGAATTTTTCCGTTCGTCGCCTTTTTTCTTCTGGTCGGCGGCACCTTCGGTCTTGCCCATGTAGAGACACGGTCCTGGGGCGGGCTTCTGGTGACGCTCGTCGTCGCCGTCACCGGCATTGTTATCTCGCTGCCGCTTGGGATCCTGCTTGCGCTGGCGCGGATGTCGCGATTGACGGCGGTGCGGACCGTAGCGGTGATTTTCATCGAATTCTGGCGTGGGGTGCCGCTGATCGCGGTCATGTTCTTCGCCACCTACATGCTGCCGCTATTTCTGCCGCCGACTTGGACCATCGACGCGCTGCTGCGCGTGCTCGTCGGCGTGTCCCTGTTTGCGTCTGCCTATATGGCGGAAGTGATCCGCGGCGGCTTGCAGGCTATTCCCAAGGCGCAATTCGAAGGCGCGATGGCGCTTGGCCTGGGCTATACGACGACGATGACTTTCGTGGTGCTGCCGCAGGCGCTGCGGCTGGTTATTCCCGGCATCGTCAATAACTTCATCGGCCTGTTCAAAGACACGACGCTGGTGCTGATCGTCGCGATCTTCGATTTTCTCGGACAGCTACGGGCTGCTTTCTCCGATACGAATTGGGCGACGCCGTCCACCCTGTTCACCGGCTTCGCCTTTGCTGGGCTGGTCTATTTCGTATTTTGCTTCAGCATGTCGCGTTATTCGCTGTTTGTGGAACGGCGGCTGCGCACGGGCCACGACTAGGCCGCGGTAGAAGGGGCGTCGAGGCATGAGCACGTTGTCCGCAGATGGCGCCGCAGGCGGCGCGGACATTCGCACCACGCGCAACGAGACCGCCATCGAGATGGTCGGCGTGAACAAATGGTACGGCGATTTCCACGTGCTCAAGGACATCAACTTCAAAGTCATGCGCGGCCAGCGCATCGTTATCTGCGGGCCGTCGGGTTCGGGGAAATCGACCTTGATCCGCTGCATCAACCGTCTGGAGGAACATCAGCAAGGCCGCATCGTCGTCGATGGCGTCGAGGTCACCGCCGACCTGAAGAAGATCGACGATATCCGCCGCGAAGTCGGCATGGTCTTCCAGCATTTCAACCTGTTCCCGCATCTCACCGTGCTGGAGAATTGCACGCTGGCGCCGATCTGGGTGCGGCATATGCCGAGGAAGGACGCCGAGGAGATCGCGATGCGCTATCTCGATCGCGTCAAAATCCCCGAGCAAGCTAATAAATATCCGGGCCAGCTTTCCGGCGGTCAGCAGCAGCGCGTTGCCATCGCGCGGGCGCTCTGCATGCAGCCGAAAATCATGCTGTTCGACGAGCCGACCTCGGCGCTCGATCCGGAAATGGTCAAAGAGGTGCTCGACACGATGGTCGAGCTGGCGCGGGACGGCATGACCATGCTGGTGGTCAGTCATGAGATGGGTTTTGCCCGCGAGGTGGCGAACCGGGTGATTTTCATGGATGCGGGCCAGATCATCGAGGCCAACGAGCCGGAAGCGTTTTTCTCCCATCCGCAGCACGAGCGGACCAAGCTCTTTCTCAGCCAAATTTTGCATTAAGCCGGCCCGCTCGGATTTTTTTGAAACCGCCGGGCATTTCTCACCGTATTACGCACATCTGCAATCAAGGAGGGTGCCATGACCAATGCCAATGTGACGCTCGCGCAAAGCCTTTATGCCGCTTTCGGCCGCGGCGACATCGCCACGCTTGTCAACGCGATGGCGCCGGATTCGACCTGGGAAATGGTCGGCCGGCCAGCCGATTTTCCGACGTTTGGGTTGCGAAAGGGCCCGGCCGGGGTGAAGACTTTCTTCGACACCGTTAGTGCCAACCTCGACTTCTCCGAATTCTCCCCGAAGGAATTCTACGGTGTGGATGACAGAGTTTTTGTGCTCGGCCATTACGCCATGACGGTGAAGAAGACCGGCAAGCCGCTCGCCAGCGACTGGATTCACATTTTCACGATCCGCGACGGCAAGGTCACGGCGTTCCGCGAATTCCTCGATACCGCAAGTGCCGCGGAAGCCTACCGCGGGTGAGGGGACGTTTGATCCTCATTCGCAGGAGTGAGGCCGTCCATCATTCCCGACGTAGGTTCCGGTTGCTGGATTGAAGCTAGGATACATCCAGGAACAATATCCGACCCTACGTCGGGGCCCGATCTTGGCGCGGAACAACGGTCCTGCCGAGGCCGAGGCGGCCGCGGCGCCCATCGTATTGCTGCTGGCGCTCGAAGTCGGCGAGCCGCCCCTGCCAGTGATGGTAATTCCGACTTGGAATTGTCCGCTGCTCTGCCCAGCCAGAACGGCGGACGTGCCGAGCAGATAAAAAAGGATGGCTGGTTTCCACATGGTTCATCTCCCTGGCCGCGGGGGACTGCCCTGGCGCGACATGCGGAGTTGATCCTGGAATTGCCTATTCCTGGTTGCAAACGCTCGCTTTGTTTGTCATGAATTTTAAGACTAAATGGCTCAAGCAAGCGGCGAGAACTCGGGCTTTTCGTCGACAAAATGCCGATATTTACTAGCTAAATGCCGTGCATCGATTCTGCGCGCGGGAAACGCCTGCCGGATCGGTGGGTTGCTCGCGGTGGTAGAAAGCTACCCTGGCGTCTTTTCGCCGCCGTCAGCCCTTTTCGACCGGTACATCCGGGCGTGACCCCCATTCCGCCCATGAGCCGTCGTACAGCGCCTGTGGTTTTTTTCCGAGTGCATCGAGCGCAAGCCACAAAGTCGCCGCGGTAACGCCGGATCCGCAGGTGGTGATTATCGGCTTGTCGAGGTCGACGCCACCGGCTGCGAAAGCCTTCCTCAGTTGCTCGGGTGGAGCCAGCCGGCCGTCCTGGATCAGAGCAGCGGATGGCACGTTGAACGATCCCGGCATGTGGCCGGAACGCAGGCCGGGGCGCGGCTCGGGCGCGTCGCCGCGAAAGCGGTCGGCAGGCCGCGCGTCGACGACCTGGATGGCGTCGCCAAGGAGGGCCATTTGCACGTCGGTCAGCATGGCCACCACGCCGGTATCCATGGTTGCGGTGAATTCGCGCGGCTTCGGTTTGGCCTCGTCGGATTCCAGCGGGCGTTTCTCGGCTTTCCACTTCGGTAGTCCGCCATCGAGGATGAAAACCTTCTCGGCGCCGAAAATCCGAAACGTCCACCACACCCGTGCAGCCGAATACATGCCGGCGCCGTCATAGACCACGACGGTATCGCCGTCGCCGATGCCGAGTGCGCCCGCTGCCTGCCCGAACTGATCCGGACCCGGCAACATATGCGGCAGCTCCGTCGACTTGTCGGCAACGGCGTTGATGTCGAAAAACACCGCGCCGGGAATGTGTTCTGCGGCGTATTCGGCGCGCGCATCGCGTTTCGCCGTGGACAGGTAATAGGAGCCGTCGACGATCGCGATGCCGGGTTTGCCGACACGCTCGGCGAGCCATTCGGTCGTGACAAGATGCGGGCTGGCGGGAGCGCGAACGGAGTCCATCAAGTGGCCTTTCTGTCGTGAGCTAATCTATGATAACGCGCTGCGACCCAGGGCGTTCGAATGTTATTCGTAGGGAATGCTGATGTGTGACTTGCGTTCTAGCCATTCAGGCACCGGCAAACCCTTCTCGCGCAGGAATTCCGGATTGAACAGCTTCGACTGATAGCGCGTGCCGTAATCTGCGAGCACGGTGACGATGATGTGGCCGGGGCCCATGTCCTTGGCGAGACGGATGGCGCCGGCGACGTTGATGCCCGAGGAGCCGCCGAGGCACAGGCCCTCGTGCTGCAGCAGATCGAAGATGATGCCAACCGCTTCGGCGTCGGGAATTTGATAGGCGATGTCGACGGGTGCGCCTTCAAGATTACTGGTGATGCGGCCCTGGCCGATGCCCTCGGTGATGGAGGAACCTTCCGCCTTCAGCTCTCCACTGGTGTAATAACTGAAGAGGGAGGCGCCAAAGGGGTCGGCGAGTCCGATCTGGATTTTGGGATTGCGCGCCTTCAACGCCATGCCGACGCCCGCGAGCGTTCCGCCGGTGCCGACCGCGCAGATGAAACCGTCGACTTTGCCGTCGGTTTCGTCCCAGATTTCCGGCCCGGTGGTCTCCATATGGCCTCGGCGGTTGGCTACGTTGTCGAACTGGTTGGCCCATATGGCGCCGTTCTTCTCGGATTTTGCCAGTTGCTCGGCAAGCCGCCCGGAAAGCTTCACGTAATTGTTTGGGTTGGAGTAGGGAACGGCGGGGACTTCCACCAGTTCAGCCCCGCATTGCCGGAGCATGTCCTTTTTCTCTTGGCTCTGCGTGTCGGGAATGACGATCACCGTGCGGAAACCGAGCGCGTTGCCGACCAGCGCCAGTCCGATCCCGGTATTACCCGCCGTGCCCTCGACGATGACGCCGCCGGGCTTCAGTGCGCCGCGTTTGACCGCATCCTCGATGATGAACAAGGCGGCGCGGTCCTTCACCGACTGACCCGGATTCATGAATTCGGCTTTGCCCAGAATCGTGCACCCGGTCGCCGCCGACGCCCGATTAAGCTTGAGCAGCGGCGTATGGCCGATGGCGTCAACGATGCCGTCGTAGATTTTCATACTAGGAACCATCCGGGTTCAGGGATGGGCGACCCTAGATGACCGGTTTCGGATCGACAAGGTCGTCTGGCTTCAGGATCGTAGGCAATTTTGCGCCGAAAAAGCCTGCGCAATCAGCCGTGGCGCTGATCTTCAGGGAAGGCTGTGCCCGAGGCGTCTTGGTATCGATAAAATGCGACAGCAGAAAGCAACGCGCCCGAAACCATGGGCTGGCAAGTTCCATGTTTATGTAAACGGATTCATCCATTTTTTCCTGCCCCGCCGCTATCACCACATACGCGGGGCGAGCGCATTCCCAAGCGGAATAGATGGGCGGCGTTATGGGTGGCGGTTTATGAGTCTCGACGTAAATACCCTTTTTATGGTGACCATTTATGTGGAGGCGATCCTCGGATTGCTTCTGCTTTTCGCTTGGATGCAAAATTCCAGCATTCGCGCGGTCGCCTGGTGGGGTTTTGCTCACCTGCTAAGAGCCGGCTCCGTCGTGCTGTTCGCGATGTATGGATCGGTTCCCGACCTGATCTCCGTCGATTTCGCCAACGCCTTCCTATTCACGTCGTTTGCCGTGACCTGGACGGGCGCTCGCGTGTTCGACGGCCGCAAGGTGCAGCCGCAGTATCTTATCGCCGGCGCGGCCGTGTGGCTTTTGCTCTGCCGCTTGCCGGGCATCGACGACATCCGTGTCCTGCTCGGCTCCGCCATCGTCACGGCCTATACGTGGTGCACTGCGTACGAATTCTGGCGCGGGCGCAGCGAGCCTTTGGTGTCGCGCTGGCCCGCAATTTTCATGCTGTTCGCCCACGGCGCGCTGTTTACCCTGCGTAACCCGCTCGTCGAGATGTTGCCGTCGCCGCCGACGAACCAGGTATTCGGTAGCGTGTGGTTGACGATGCTGAGTTTCGAAGCGCTGCTGTTCACTATCGCAATCGCCTTCATCCTGCTTGCGATGGCAAAGGAGCGTACGGAATTCCGCCACAAGACGGAGGCCATGATCGACTCGTTGACCGGCATCGCCAATCGCCGCGCC
>JAXDOR010000245.1:0-16196 GCA_034668825.1 Alphaproteobacteria bacterium
GCCTCTAGCCCCGCGCGTACCGAGGCCTGCCGCGCGGCCCCGCCGTTAACGGGCGCAAGCACGTCCATCCCCATGGTGGCAGTTTCATAGAACGCGGCGTCGTCAGCATGGATGACGGGTTGGATCAGGTCGATTTCGTGGTGCTCTGAAAACAGGCGGAGGCTCATCCGGATCAAGGGTTCGCCCGCGAGCTGCCTATAGGACTTAGGCAAGCCTTCTCCCGCCCGGCTGCCCCGCCCTGCGGCGACTACGACTGCTGCAACCGACCCTGCCACCCACTCACCCCTGACGACAAGCCGAATGCCTTAGCCTTAGCGGTTATCAGCACAAGGAAAAATCGATTTCGCCGACGTTCTTCGTTTTTGTTGCAGTGCAGCACTTGCGCTGAAGACAAAAATGGCTAAACTCTATGCACAATGCATAGCAGCCCAATTCTTGGGCAGACCCGCGAATGACCCTAATTGGCAACCCTATGGCTTCACCGACCCTAAATATCGGCAACATCCCGCTGCCTAACCGGGTGGTCCTTGCGCCGATGTCAGGGGTAACGGATGCGCCGTTCCGCCGCCTTGTGGCACGGCTTGGCGCCGGCTTGGTTGTTTCTGAAATGACCGCTTCCCAGGATTTAGTCGAAGGCGACCGAAACGCCTGCTTGCGCAGCGAGGGGCAGGGGGTCGGTATCCCTGTCGTCCAGCTAGCCGGCTGTGAGGCGCATTGGATGGGCGAGGGCGCGCGGATCGCCGAGGCAAATGGCGCCGCCATCATCGACATCAACATGGGGTGCCCGGCCAAGCACGTGACCAATGGTCAGTCCGGGTCGGCGCTGATGCGCGATCTCGACCACGCGCTCACACTGATTGAAGCAACCGTGAACGCCGTCTCCGTCCCGGTGACGCTGAAGATGCGGCTCGGCTGGGATGCGCAGTCGATCAATGCGCCCGAACTCGCCCACCGTGCCGAACAGGCCGGCGTGTGCCTCATCACCGTGCATGGCCGCACGCGCTGCCAATTCTACAAAGGCGATGCAGACTGGTCCGCGGTGCGCGCCGTGAAGGACAGCGTTTCCATTCCTCTCGTGGTCAACGGCGACATCGACAGCTTCGACGATGCGGATGTCGCGCTCAAGGCTTCCGGCGCGGATGCGGTTATGGTCGGTCGCGCCGCACAGGGGCGGCCGTGGTTTCCCGGACAGATGGCGCGCTATCTGGACACCGGGCACCGGGAGCCGGCTCCGCCTCTTGCTGAACAGCTCGCCCTTATCATCGACCTTTACACAGAGATGCTTCGCCATCACGGCCTTCGAATCGGCTTGCGCCACGCGCGCAAGCACCTCGGCTGGGCGCTGGACGCCGCGGCGGCAACGGCCGGTGTTCCCGCTGATCTGCTGAAAAAATGGCGCGGTCAGGTTCTCACGGTGGAGAAGCCGGGCGAAGCAGTACGTCATCTCGTCGATGCTTACGATGCATTCGGTTGGAGTGCTGCGGCATGAGTGTGATGGAATCCCCACCGGCGTCGTTTCCCTCGGTTACCGCCGACGCGGTGCTTAACGCTTTGCCGCATCCAGTGATCATGGTGTCGGCCGACGGTAAGATCGCCGACGCCAATACGGCGGCCGAAGTCTTTTTCGAGGTTTCGGTATCGCTGTTGCGCCGCCACCTGTTGCGAGAATTGGTGCCGTTCGGAAGTCCGCTGCTCACGCTGGTCGACCAGGTGCGGGCGCGCGGCGCCCCGGTCAATGAGTACAAGGTCGACCTCGGCACACCGCGCAATCCCGGTGACCGGCTGGTCGATTTGCACGTCGCGCCGCTTCCAGAGCGTCCGGATTATGTCGTCGTCATGCTGCAGGAACGTAGCATCGCCGATAAAATGGATCGGCAGTTGACGCATCGCGGCGCGGCACGTTCGGTCAGCGCGCTTGCCGCCATGCTTGCTCATGAGATCAAGAACCCGCTGTCCGGCATTCGCGGCGCGGCGCAGCTTCTGGAGCAGTCCGCCAGCGACGATGATCGCACGCTGACCCGGCTCATCTGCGACGAAGCCGACCGTATCGTGAAGCTCGTCGGGCGCTTGGAAGTGTTCACCGACGAACGGCCGATCGAGCGCGAACCGGTCAACATCCATGCGGTGCTGGAACATGTGAAGCGGCTCGCGCAATCCGGCTTTGCGCGCAACATCAAATTCGTCGAGGAATATGACCCATCGCTGCCGCCGGTATTCGCCAATCGCGATCAGCTCGTTCAGGTCTTTCTAAATCTGGTGAAGAACGCCGCGGAGGCCATTTCCGACGGAAATAGCGATGGCGAGATTCAGCTCACGACCGCATTCCGACCGGGCGTGCGACTGTCGTTGCCGGGAAGCAAGGTGCGCGTTTCGCTGCCTCTGGAATTCTGCGTCAAGGACAATGGCCCGGGCGTGCCGGAGGAATTGCTGCCGCATCTGTTCGATCCCTTCGTGACGACGAAGCCGACCGGGTCCGGTCTTGGACTGGCCCTCGTCGCCAAAATCGTCGGCGATCACGGCGGCATCATCGAATGTGAATCGCAGCCGCGGCGCACGATGTTTCGCGTTTTGCTGCCGATCTACGCGGGGGAGGGCGCCGCTTCGGAAGACCCCGATCTTCCGAATTTTACGGATCAGCCCAAAGTTGGTTCGGCGCCAATGAGACCGAAGAAACTGGCTGCGCGCGCCGGCCGAGGTGAGCCCCTCCGAAACAAAACCAACGCAGCTTTGAAGGGCTGAAGAGGAATCCCATGAACACGGGAAGCATCCTGGTTGCCGACGACGATGCGGCGATACGCACGGTTCTGAGCCAGGCGCTGTCGCGCGCTGGTTACGAGGTGCGGTCAACCGGGACCGCTGCAACTTTGTGGCGCTGGGTCAGTCGGGGTGATGGCGATCTTGTCATCACTGATGTCGTGATGCCGGACGAGAACGCGTTCGATCTGCTGCCGCGGATCAAGAAGGCGCGGCCGGATTTGCCGGTGATCGTCATGAGCGCGCAAAACACCTTCATGACCGCGATCCGCGCGTCCGAACGCGGAGCCTACGAATATCTGCCCAAACCTTTCGACCTAAAAGAACTCATCGCCATCGTCGGTCGCGCGCTGTCGGAACCGAAGGAGCGCCCGCGCGAGAAGGAAAAGGTCGAGGAGTTCGAAGCAATCCCGCTCATCGGCCGTTCGCCTGCGATGCAGGAAATCTATCGCCTGCTCGCCCGTCTCATGCAGACCGATCTCACGGTCATGATCAGCGGTGAATCCGGTACCGGAAAGGAACTCGTCGCCAGAGCGTTGCACGATTACGGAAAGCGCCGGACCGGTCCCTTCGTTGCCATCAACATGGCGGCGATACCGCGCGAGTTGATCGAATCCGAGTTGTTCGGGCACGAGAAGGGCGCCTTCACCGGTGCCAATACCCGCAGTTCGGGCCGCTTCGAGCAGGCGGAAGGCGGCACGCTCTTCCTCGATGAGATCGGCGATATGCCGATGGAAGCGCAAACACGGTTGCTGCGCGTCCTGCAGCAGGGCGAATACACAACCGTCGGCGGACGTACACCGATCAAGGCCGACGTCCGCATCATCGCCGCCACCAATAAGGATTTGCGGCTGCTGATTCAGCAGGGCCTATTCCGCGAGGATCTATTCTTCCGGATTAATGTCGTACCGCTGCGGCTGCCGCCTTTACGCGAGCGCGTCGAAGATGTTCCGGACCTTATCCGGCATTTTTTCACGCAAGCCGAGCGGGAAGGCCTGCCGGCCAAGCAGCTCGACCAGGCGGCGCTCGACCAGCTCAAACGCCACCGCTGGCCGGGCAATGTTCGCGAACTGGAGAATTTAGCCCGGCGGCTTGCAGCGCTTTATCCGCAGGAAATGATTTCGGCCGCGGTGATCGAAGCCGAGCTGTCTCAGCCTGTCTTACAGGCCGGAGGTGGCGAGCCGACGACCGAAGAGGGCTTGGCTGCCGCCGTTGAGCGGCATCTGGGCGACTACTTCGCCGCCTTCAGCAATGGTCTGCCGCCACCCGGGCTGTACCATCGGATTCTGCGGGAGATCGAGTATCCGCTGCTATCGGCGGCGCTTGCCGCAACGCGCGGCAACCAGATCCGCGCCGCGGACCTCCTGGGAGTGAACCGCAACACTCTGCGTAAGAAAATCAGGGATCTGGATATCCAGGTTTACCGCAGCGGCAGCTAATGGCCCGCAGTTCGCGCCGCGGAATTGTCGTAATTCGGCAACATTGTTGTATAAAAGCCTCACCTGAGAGGACTCCTCCTGGTGCGGAGGGTGGCTGCCTATCCCAATTGAAAGCGCGTTCATGTCTAGCGTGAACAATGCCATGACTGCCGAAGCGGCCATGGTCGGAGCAACCGCGGCCCGGGTAGAAAATCGGATCCTTGGGCCGATCGCCATCGTTCTGGCGCTGCTCTCTGCGCTCCTCACCTTCCTGGTCATTTCCGACCTTATTCCTATTGCACCGACGCACGAAGCCGTCGTCACGCTCCTGCTCGTCAACGCGGCGACCGTGCTCTTGCTTATCGGCATCATCGCTCGCGAGCTGTGGCGGATCGTTCAGGCGCGGCGGCGGGGCCGCGCCGCGGCCCGGCTGCATGTGCGCATCATCGCGCTGTTCTCCATTATCGCCGCAGCCCCGGCCATCCTGGTGGCGATTGTCGCCAGCGTCACTCTGGACCGTGGTTTGGATCGTCTGTTTTCCACGCGCACACGCGCGATGATGGAAAATTCCATCGCCATGGCGGACACGTATCTGAGCGAACAAGGTCAGGCGCTGCGCGGCGAAACTTTAGCCATGGCCGTCGACCTTGCACGCGCCAAGCCCCTATTCGACCAAGACCGCGATCGCTTCCGCCAATTCTTTACCGCGCAAGCGACGGGGCGCGGACTTCCGGCGGCGGAGTTGGTCGACGGCAATCTTTCCGTCATCGAAAAGGTGGGGAGCAAAGCCGACCTGGAAATCACGCTGCCGCGCGAGGCGCTGGCCAGCGTCAATGAAACCGAACCGCAAGTTGGCTTGTTCCTCGATGCGAATTATGTCGCGGCAATCCTTAAGCTGCGTAATTTCGACAATACGTTTCTCTACGTTGCTCGGACGTTTGATCCAGGCATAGTTACTCGGTTGCGGGAAACAGAAGAGAACATCAGCGACTACAACGCCCTGCAAGATCGCCGTTTCGGCATCCAGATCGCATTTGGATTGGTTTACACCGTCATCGCGCTCATCGTGTTGCTGTCGGCGGTGTGGATCGGACTTAATTTTGCAAACTATCTTGTCGGTCCGATCCGCAGGCTTATCAGCGCGGCCAATCTCGTCTCCACCGGAAACTTTTATGTTCAAGTGCCGATCCGCCGCTCCGAGGGCGATATCGCCAATCTCGGCGAGACCTTCAACAAGATGACGCAAGAATTGCGCACGCAGCGCGACGACATCATGCGCGCGCGCGATCTGATCGACAGCCGCCGGCGTTTTACGGAAGCCGTCCTCGCCGGCGCCAGCGCCGGCGTCATCGGCGTCGATGCCGAGGGCCGGGTCAGCATTCTCAATCGCTCCGCCGAAAGACTGATCGGAAGTTCGGAGGCGGAAACGCTCGGCCGGCCACTGGTCGAGATCGTGCCGGAACTGGCCGAGATGATGACGGCGGCCCTCTCGGGTGTCCAACGGCTCATCCAGGGCCAGGTGACCATCAACCGCAAGGGTCAGGAGCGCAATCTCTCGGTCCGGGTTACCAGCGAACAGTCGCCGGAAGCCGATCACGGTTACGTCGTCACTCTCGACGACATAACCGAGTTGGTCTCCGCGCAGCGCACCTCGGCCTGGGCTGATGTGGCGCGCCGCATTGCCCATGAGATCAAAAATCCGCTGACGCCGATCCAACTTTCCGCCGAACGCCTGCTGCGCAAATACGGCAAGGTCATCACCGAAGACCGCGATATTTTCGAGCAGTGCACCGATACCATCGTGCGGCAAGTTGAAGACATCAAACGGATGGTCGATGAATTCTCCCGCTTCGCCAGGACGCCGAAGCCGGTGATGGCCGCCGACGACGTGGCAGATACTGTTCGCCAGGCCGTATTCCTAATGAAGGTAGGCCATTCCGATATCGACATCGACGTAGAGCTTGCCGAGGATCCGCTGTTGGCGCGGTTTGACCGCCGGCTTATTTCTCAGGCCTTGACCAACATCATCAAGAACGCGGCGGAAGGTGTCGCCGCGGTGCCGGCCGCTGAACTTGGCCGCGGGCGTATCCTGGTTTCGGCATCACGGGACGGCGGTGACATCGTGATCGACGTGGTCGATAACGGAATAGGTCTGCCGAAAGAGAACCGCAGCCGGCTGCTGGAGCCCTATGTGACGACGCGAGAAAAAGGTACAGGCCTGGGTCTCGCCATAGTCGGAAGGATTCTGGAAGAGCACGGAGGCCGCATTGAGTTGAAGGATGCCTCCGAGCGAATACCTGGACAACGCGGCGCCTGGGTGCGGCTGCGCTTCGGGAGCAAAGAGATGTCCGCGAGCACTCCTCCCGTAACTGCCACAGCCGCGAACGGACAATAATCATGGCATCCGACATCCTTGTCGTCGACGACGAGTCGGATATCCGGCAATTGGTGTCGGGTATTTTGCAGGACGAGGGCTACAGCACTCGCACCGCGCGCGACAGCGACGAGGCCTTGGCCGCGATAGCCGTGCGCCGGCCGAACCTTGTCTTTCTTGATATCTGGCTTCAAGGCAGCCGACTCGATGGGCTGCAATTGCTGGACAGCGTCAAGCAGGTGCATTCGGAAGTTCCCGTGGTCATGATTTCCGGTCACGGCAACATCGAAACCGCGGTCGCAGCCATTAAGCGCGGTGCTTACGATTTCATCGAAAAACCGTTCAAGGCGGATCGTCTGCTTCTCGTCGCCGATCGGGCGTTGGAAACATCGCGGCTGAAACGGGAAGTTAGAGCGCTTAAGCAGTTGGCGCCGCTGCCATCGACGCTGATCGGCCACTCGGCATCGCTCAATCAGCTCCGTCAGACCATCGAGAAGGTGGCTCCGACCAACAGCCGCATCCTGATCGTCGGCCCCTCCGGATCGGGCAAGGAACTCGCGGCCCGCACGGTGCACCAGTTGTCGAGCCGCGCCGATGGTCCGTTTGTGGTCATCAATGCCGCCGCGATCACGCCGGAGCGGATGGAAATCGAACTATTTGGCATCGAGGACTCGAACGGCGCGCAGGGCCGCAGGATCGGCGCTCTCGAAGAGGCACATGGCGGGACCGTGTTCATCGATGAAATCGCGGACATGCCGCGGGAGACGCAGAACAAGATCCTTCGTGTCCTTGTCGAACAAAACTTCCAGCGCGTCGGCAGCAACGCCCAGGTCTCGGTCGACGTGCGGATCGTATCTTCGACGGCCCGCAATATCGAGGCGGATATCGCCAGCGGAAAGTTTCGCGAGGATCTTTATCACCGTCTTTCCGTGGTGCCGGTCCGCGTGCCGCCGCTGGCGGAGCGGCGGGAAGACATCCCCGATCTGGTCGACTATTTCATGACGCAGATTTCTCAAGCCACCGGTCTTCCCATCCGCAAAATTGGTGCCGATGCCATGGCCGTTCTGCAATCGCATGATTGGCCCGGCAACGTGCGACAGCTCCGCAACAATATCGAGCGGCTGATGATCCTCGCCGGCGGCGAGCCCGACGCGGTCATCAGCGCCAACATGTTGCCGCAGGATGTCGGCTCGATGATTCCCGCCATGCCCGCCGGTAACGGCGGCGAGCAGATCATGGGGTTGCCATTGCGCGACGCCCGCGAGGTTTTCGAGCGTGAATACCTGGTTGCCCAAATCAATCGTTTCAGCGGCAATATTTCCCGCACCTCGGAATTCGTCGGCATGGAGCGGTCCGCGCTGCATCGCAAGCTCAAGGCGCTTGGGATCGGCTGAGGCACCATGTCTCGCATCGCTTATGTAAACGGCCGTTATCTGGCTCGCAGGGAAGCCGCGGTCGATATCGAGGATCGCGGTTACCAATTCTCCGACGGCGTCTATGAAGTGTGCGAGGTGAGGGGAGGCCGCCTTGTCGACGAGCGCCTGCACATGGATCGCCTGCAACGCTCGCTGCGCGAGCTTCGGATCCGGATGCCGATGCCGGTGGCGGCGCTAGGCGTAATCTTGCGCGAGACGATTGTGCGCAATCGCGTGCGCGATGGCATCCTCTATCTGCAGATCACCCGAGGCGTCGCGCGGCGCGACCACGCCTTTCCGCCGAACACCACTCCCAGCATCGTTGTCGCCGCCCGCAGCCTGGATTTTGCCGCCACTAAAAAAATAGCGGCGGAAGGAATTTCGGTCATCACTGTTCCCGACAACCGATGGGAACGGGTCGATATCAAGTCCGTGTCGCTTCTGCCCAACGTGCTCGCCAAACAGGCGGCGCGCGAGCAGGGTGCCAAGGAAGCGTGGTTTGTCGGCAAAGACAGCTACGTCACCGAAGGGTCGTCGACCAACGCCTGGATCGTCAGCCGCGAAGGCAAAGTGGTCACCCGGTCCGCCGACCACGGCATCTTGCGCGGGGTTACCCGAACGGTCCTGCTCCGCGTCATCAAGGCGCAGGGGCTGGAGCTCGACGAGCGGCCGTTCACCGTCGACGAGGCCTATGCCGCCCGCGAGGCCTTTGTTACCTCGTCGACACAGACGGTCATGCCGGTGGTGCGGATCAACGGAAGGCCAGTGGGTAATGGCGCTCCCGGCCTTGTGGCTACCGCGCTGAGACGCGACTTTCACCACCACAGCGAGTTTGGTTGAAAGCTTTCCAAGCAGTTTTATCAGGCATCCCACCAACTTGGGCTTGCACCGCCCCCTGACCTACCATCTAATGGTTCGGTCCGGGTTGCTGCGGGGAGCCGACGTTTGGCAAAAGGGCAGCGACTTGGCAAAAACAGCCCGCATCACAGACGGGCATAGAACGGAACACGGCAATGGCCGAACGCGCCCAAAATCTCCAAGACACTTTCCTCAATCACGTCCGCAAGACCAAGACACCGCTCACCATCTTTTTGGTCAACGGCGTCAAGCTGCAAGGCGTCGTGACCTGGTTTGATAATTTTTGCGTGCTGCTGCGGCGAGATGGTCATTCGCAGCTTGTCTATAAACATGCCATCTCGACCATCATGCCGGGACATCCGATCCAGCTATTCGAAGGCGCCGAGGAGGCGCCCGCCGGGGAAAAGGAATAATTGCGGCCCCGGCCTGACAAACGCGCGGACCGTCTGAGCCCGACAACGGCGGGTTCGGAAACCGCCCGCGCGATTGTGATCGAGCCCTTCCTGCGCCAGCGCTCAACGCCACCCGCCGCCGGAGCCCGGCTGGACGAAGAAACCCGTTCACCGGCAACCCGCCTGGATGAGGCGGTTGGTCTTGCGCGCGCCATCGACCTCAACGTCGCGCAAGCCGGCGTCTTGCCTTTGTCCGCCATCCGGCCCGCGACTTTTATCGGCAAGGGCAAGGTCGAGGAGATCGCGGGGTTGGTGAAAAGCCTCGAAGCCGGGGTGGTCGTCATGGATTGCGCGATTTCTCCCGTGCAGCAGCGCAATCTTGAGAAGGCTTGGAACGCCAAGGTTCTCGATCGTACCGGCTTGATCCTGGAAATCTTCGGCCGTCGCGCCCGCACGCGCGAAGGTTCGCTACAGGTCGAACATGCGCATTTGACGTACCAGAAAAGCCGCCTGGTGCGCTCGTGGACGCATCTGGAGCGGCAGCGCGGCGGCTTCGGCTTTCTCGGCGGACCCGGTGAGAGCCAGCTCGAAACCGACCGGCGGCTGATCGAGGAGCGCATCTCCCGTATCGAAG
Organism: Alphaproteobacteria bacterium; assembly: GCA_034668825.1. Lineage (GTDB taxonomy): Bacteria > Pseudomonadota > Alphaproteobacteria > Rhizobiales > Xanthobacteraceae > CANKHA01. The sequence continues at coordinate 9,846 of JAXDOR010000245.1, forward strand.
GCGAGCTCACGAAGGTCAAGCGTACACGCAAGCTCCATCGCGACAGCCGCAAGCGCGTGCCTTATCCGATTGTCGCGCTGGTCGGTTATACCAATGCCGGAAAGTCGACCCTGTTCAACTATATGACGAAGGCAAGCGTGCTCTCCGCGGACATGCTGTTTGCCACGCTTGATCCAACACTACGCGCCGTCAGCCTGCCGCACGGCGTCCGGATCATCCTCTCCGATACGGTCGGCTTTATTTCAGATTTGCCGATCATGCTGATCGCCGCCTTCCGCGCCACCCTGGAGGAGGTGATCGAAGCCGACGTCATCCTGCATGTCCGCGACGTGTCCCATGAGGACGCGCAAGCCCAGTCGCGCGACGTGAGTGAGGTGTTGCGCGAACTCGGAATCGAACCCGAGGACAGCCGGCTGGTGGAAGTCTGGAATAAGATCGATCGGCTGAGTGCGGAGCGGCGCGGCGAGCTTTCCAATCAGGCCGAACGCCAACCCGCGGAGCGCCGTCCGGTCCTGGTTTCAGCCGTGACGGGGGAGGGGCTCGATCTGCTGAAAGCAGCGATCGAAGCCCGCTTGGGAGCGAGCCGGAAGACGCTCGATCTTGTTCTTGATCCGGCGGACGGAGCGGCGGTGAGCTGGCTGCATCGTCACACTGAGGTATTGTCTAAGGCGATGAACGAACGCGGCCAACTTGCGATGACCATACGCGCTGACGCTCCCGCCATGGAGCGGGTGCGGGCCAAGTTCGCCAAGGAATTGGCGGGTTAGGTCGCGACCGGGGATGCCATGGACTGTCGAGTACTTGCCACTACGGTAGCGTTGCTCTGCGGAAGCCTTGTCCAAGCCGCTTGCGCCGAGCCGATACCGCTCCGCTACGGCGCCGCCCCGTCGGAAATTAAAAGCATCTTTGCACTTCCGATTCTGGTGGCGGAGCGCGAGGGTTTCTTCGCCCGCGAAGGTCTTAATTTCACTCTGATGCCGATCGCTGATGCCGGCGGCGAGAAGATGATCGCGGCGCTGGAAGAGGGTGCGGTCGATGTCGGTCATATTGCGACGGCCTTCTTGATCCAAGCGGTGCTCAAAGGCTCCGACGCGGTAGCTATTGCGGCCGAGTTCAACAACCCGATCTATAGCCTGGTGGCGCGCCGCGACATCACGAGCTTCGCCGATCTCAAAGGAAAACTGCTCGGCTTTGCCGCCGAGACCGGCACGATTACGATCTCGATCCGCAAGCTGCTCGCGCTGCACGGACTTCACAGTGGCGATTTCCGGACTAAGGAGATCGAGGGCACGCCGACCCGCTACAATTGCCTGATCCAGGGTGAATGCGACGCGGTCCCGCTTGGGCAGCCGCAGGATTTCTTCGCCCTACGGCGCGGCTATCGATTGCTGGGGCTCTCGTCGGAAGCGGTGCCGGATTTTCTCTACACCGTCACGATTGCGAGGCGGCCCTGGGCTGAGGCCCATAAGGACGCGCTCGTGCGCTATGTCCGCGCCCTGGTCGCCGCGTTCAAGTTCATCCGCGACCCGGCAAAACGTGAGGATGTCGTTCGCACCATCGTCGACACTACGGGCGCATCCGAGGACAGCGCCCGGCAAACGCTGGCACTTTATTTCGAGCCGGAACGCGGGGTTTTACCCAAATGCGGCGAGATCGATCTCAAGGGCTTCGCCCAGGTGATCGCCTTCATGGGCGAAGCGGGAACGATCAAATCGCCGCTGCCAGCGCCGGAGCGTTTTGTTGATCTGCAATATCTGCAAGCGGCCGGCATTAAGTAATTCGGCAAAGCGCGACGCGCTATTTCTCCGCCGCCTTGGCCGCGTCCCACAAGGCATCCATCTCGGTCAGCGTGGACTCTTGCGGACTCTTGCCGCGCGCGGCCAGCGCCTGCTCGATGGCCTCAAATCGATGCTCGAACTTTGCATTGGTGGCGCGCAGCATGGCCTCGGGATCGGCATGCAGATGGCGCGCGAGGTTGACCACGGCGAACAGGAGGTCGCCGACTTCGGCCGCGGCATCTTTTTGCTTTCCCGCGATCAACTCGGCCTCGATCTCGTCGGCTTCCTCGCGGATTTTGGCGAGTACGGCCATGGGATCGTTCCAATCGAACCCGACCGCGCTGGCTTTGGTCTGTAGCTTCAGCGCCCGGGTGAGGGCGGGAAGCGCAACAGGAATGCCGGCGAGGGCGCCTTTATCCTTGTCTGGGCCTGCCGACGGCCGCGCCGCCTTTTCCTCGGCCTTGATTTTCTGCCAAAGCTTGGCGACCGCCTCGGCATTCAGCCCGTGGGCGTCGCCAAACACATGGGGATGCCGGCGCAGCAGCTTTTCGGTGATAGCCGAAACTACATCGCCGAAGGCGAAGCGGTTTTGTTCCTCGGCCATGCGGGCGTGATAGACGACCTGGAGCAGGAGGTCGCCCAGTTCGTCGCGCAAGTCGTCGAAATCGTCGCGCTCGATGGCGTCGGCGACCTCATAGGCTTCTTCGATCGTGTAGGGCGCGATGCTGCGGAAATCCTGCTGCAGATCCCACGGACAGCCGCTGCCCGGCGTCCGCAGCGCCGCCATGATCTCGATCAGCCGGGCAATATCGCGCGAGGGTGTCATGAAGCGATCCCAATAAGGGCAGGGACCGTATCAGACCGTCGGGGATGAGGCGAAACCTCGGCTATGCAAGCGTCGAGGTTAATGCCCGGTCGGCTCCGCGTTCCGGCTCGCCTCGAATAGAAACCAGGTGCGGCGCTCGGTCTGGTCGATCCAGACTTCCAGGAGGCTCGCAGTAGCGACGTCCTCGTGCTTGTCGCACAAGTCATGCGCCTCGCGCATCGCCTGGGCGACGGCTTTGTTGTCGGCCAGAAGCTCGCGCAGCATCTCCCGCGGCGGCACGAAATCCTCGTCATTGTCCTTGATGCTCTGGTGCTTGGAAATGTCGCCGATGGAGCGCAACGTCACGCCGCCGATCTTGCGCACGCGCTCGGCCAGTTCGTCGGTGGTGGCGAAAATCTGCTCAGCCTGTTCGTCGAGCAAGAGGTGATAGTCGCGGAAGTGTGGACCGCTGACATGCCAATGAAAATTCTTGGTCTTCAGATACAGCGCGAAGGCGTCAGCCAAGAGACCGTTGAGTGCCTTCGAAATGTCCCGTACCGCGACGTCGGAGAGATCCGTCGGCGTATCGAGGGCGGACGCCGGTTTATGCCGGGGCTCAAACTTTCTGACTTTATTGCTCACGGGGAAACCTCGAATGGGGCGGCTGAGTGCCGAAATGGCGAGGTAGCCTCGTTGATAATTCGCTTGGACCGGCGCGGTTCCCGAAGGGGTTTAAATGCCCGAGCGCGTGTCGATGACTGATTCGCATAAGATATATTATGGAATATTATTGGGCGATGTTTCATTTCGCATACCCACCAATTTGGGGTATGAAAGATGAGGCATTTCAGCCCGCGCCGCCCGCCGCAAGACAGTTTTCCCTCCCGCGGGCTTTGGAGCCAGTGGGACATGCTGATTTTCGACGCTGGAAAGATCGTCAGAGCGGTGACTGATCTCCGTTGGCTAGAGGCCGAGCTAAAACAGCTTCCGAAGGCGAACGAGGGGCGCGCCAACAAGGAAACGCGCAAACGCACCATCGCCACATTGCAAGAAGTCGCACCGCTGGTAGTTGCCGCCGGTGCGCGGGTGACGGCATTCGGAATTGCCGAAGTAATCGAGGACATAAAGAAGAACAAAAATTATACGCCAGGCAACATATCGAACCGATTAGTTCAATTGAACGTAACGCTGAGACGCGAACTCTCGCTAATGAAATCGTTTTGCGTCGAGCCTGCGAAGGAGTCCTTCTTTGCCACCGCGGGCTCAAGCTTCGGCGACGATTTCGAGAAAAAATTTCCGTCCGCAATTTATGAATTGGATGAAGCTGGCAAATGTCTGGCGCTTAGCCGGGGAACCGCATGTGTATTTCATATGATGCGGATGATGGAAATTGGGATTCGCGCTGTTGCACGATGTCTTTCGATCCCCGATCCGCTTAAGCCCGCCGAACGCAATTGGGGGGCAATCCTCAGAACAATTAAAGACGCAAGGGATGGAAAATCGACAGCGAAAAACTGGAAGGGCAAGGATAAGGAAGACTTTGAAGACTTTTATGCGTCACTCGATGCAGTACGAGTTGCGTGGCGAAATCCTACAATGCACGTCGAAAACAAATATACAGATGACGAGGCCGAACATGTCTTCGTTGCGGTGCGCGGTTTTATGAAGAAGCTTTCTTCTCGGGCCGACGAGGAAGGGAAACCGCTCGCTTGAAGGCCTTATCCGCGCCCTCCTCTGTTTCATCCGCCTCGGCTTTGCGCGCGGCCTCGATGAATCGCTTTGATTGCGCCGGATCGTCTGACTTTGGTTCGCGCTTTTTGTCCATGGCCCCACTATATCCGATTCAGTCATCGAACGGCAGCGGCAGTTGGTACGGTTCAATGATAGGTTCCTTTGGTGCCTCTTTCTCAGTCAGGCGTCGCATAGGTCAGCCGCTTGCCCTTGAAGCCAGCGAGCGCGATATCGGCCCGCTCCACGTCATTGATGCCAAGCTTGGCGCGGGTGTTCTGGCGGAAATCAAACTCGGCCAGATAGCGGTCAAGGTGGCGCTTATCGACGTGCTGATAAATGCCGATCAAACCGCGCTTGAAGATCGAAAAGAACCCTTCCAGAGTATTGGTATGCACGTCGCCTCGCGCCCATTCGAACTTGGAATGGTCCACGCTTTCATGGCTGGCGACCGGCGGGAATTTGTAGTGCTGCGCCTTGTCGGTAACGAGACGGCTTTCCCGGTCAACGTGCTTGAAAACGTGAGCGCCGACGCTCTTGTGATCGAGGGTGAGCGACCGGATGTTTCCGCCACGCTCGACAAGGCTCACGACGCGAGTATGTGGGCGCTTGCGGCCCGGGCCGCGCTTGGTCTTGGGCGAATTGGTCAGATAGGTTTCGTCCGCCTCCACGGTCATGCCAGCGCCGCCAAGCGGGCCAGCGTTCGGACCGGGGTCCATTGCAAACCGGATGCGATGCCCAAGGTGCCAAGCGGTTTTCATGCCGCAGCCCAAGGTCCGCTGAAGCTGGCGGGTCGAAATGCCTTTCTTGCTGGCGCAAAGCAGATGGATTGCTTGCAGCCAGAGGCGAAGCGGCAAGTGGCTATCTTCAAAGATCGAGCCGATCCGAACGGTAAAAGGCTTGCGGCACGCGTAGCACTTGCGAAGGCCCGGACGGGTGGTTTTGCCAGCCAAACGACCGATCTTGTCCCCAGCCGCCGCGCAATGCGGGCAAACCGGGCCATTCGGCCAAAGCCGTTCCTCGACATAGGCGAAAGCCGCCTCTTCGTTGTGAAAGTGTGGAGCAGAAAGAACAGATTTAGCCATGGGTTATCTCCAATGGCTCATGTAATAGCAGGCTAGAATGGGTATGTCAAGTGAAACATCGCCTATTATTGGACGGCTGCATGAGCGAAAAGCTAAGTGCAAACATCTGGAAATATGCAATAAAATAAGATATCTAAGATTCTTCATTAGCTGTCCGAAAGCGTAATCCTCATTCCGTCATAGGCTGGTTCCACATGCGGCGGCAGCTTCGCCCGCAACACCTCGTAATCCAGGTCCGCGTGCAGGTTGGTGAGGACTGCCCGTTTCGGCTTCAGGCGTTCGATCCATGCCAGCGCATCGCTCAGGGAAAAATGGCTCGGATGCGGATTCTCGCGCAACGCGTCGACCACCCACACATCCAGCCCCTGGAGCGCCGCTATGCTCGCCGGCGGCAGCCCATTGATGTCGCAAGAATAGGCAAAGCCGCCGAACCGGAATCCCAGCGAGTCGATGGCGCCATGGCGCTGGAGGATGGGCAGCACGGCAATCGGCCCGGCCTCACCTTCAACCGTCATCTGACCGCCAGGCACCAGCCGATGGGCTTTGGCGATGGGCGGATAGTCGCTACCCGGCGGCGATGCGAAGCAATAATCAAATCGGGTGATCAACTCCTGCTCGGTCGTTGCGTCGAGGTAAATATCCAGGCGCCGTCGGGCATTAATGTAGAGCGGCCGCAGATCGTCGATGCCGTGGGTATGGTCGGCATGGCCATGGGTGAACATCACCGCATCCAGCAAACGCACGTCGGCATCAAGCAGTTGCGCGCGCAGGTCGGGCGAGGTGTCGACCAGAATGCTGGTGCGCCGGTCGTCGACGCAGCGTTCCACTAGCAATGAGCAGCGCCGCCGGCGGTTTTTCGGATTGGCCGGGTCGCAGGCGCCCCAGCCGAGCGCAACACGCGGCACGCCCATGGACGAGCCGCAGCCGAGGATGGTGAAGGTCAATGTCATGCGGC
>JAXDOR010000246.1:0-66296 GCA_034668825.1 Alphaproteobacteria bacterium
GTGGCCGCGCTATAGGACGTGGCGTAGGACCGGGCGATGATGCCGTCGGCGTAGAAGCCGTTGGTCTTGATGTTGCCCGAGTTGGTCACCGTGGTGGTGGCTGTCGCCGCCCCGGTGGACGCGGTCAACCCGCCCGCATAGCCGCCGGCGGTGGAGATGGCGATGATGCCATCCGCATAATTCCGCAGCGTGGTGATGCCGCCGCTGTTGGTGACCGAGGTGGTCGCCGCGGACGTGCCGCCGCTATTCGACACCGAGGTGGCAAGGATGGCATCCGACGCATAGCCATTCGTCAAGACGGCGCCCGAACTGGTCACCGTCGTCGTCGCCTGGGCGTTGCCGCTGGTCAGGCTGCCGGCGCGCGCGAAGGAGGCTGCGACAATGTCGCTCGAGTAGCTGCCCGCGGTTAAGAGGGCGCCGCTATTCGTGACCGTGGTGATCGAGATCGCGGTCCCGGAATTCTTCACCGCGGCGGTGGTGTAGCCAGTCGCGTAAGAATTCGAGAAGGCGACAATGCCATCCGAGAAGCGGCCGCCGGTCGTGATCGCGCCGGTATTGGTGACCGTGGTGGTCGCCTTGGCATAACCGGCATAGGTCGCCAAGCCGCCGCCATATTGGCCGTTCGCTACCGCAGTCGAGCGCGCGACGAGGCCAGCCGCGTAATTACCGAAGGTGTGGATGCTGGTCACGCCCGCATTCTTCACCGTGGTGCTCGCAAGCGCCGTGCCCCCGTTGTAAATGCCGCGGGCGTCGGCAAACGTCACGCCGTAAATGCCCGGCATGCCATCGGCGTGGGTGGAAACCCGTCCCGAGTTGTCGATCGTCAGCGTGGCGGTCGCAGCGCCGCCAAGGCCGCGGACGCCGTTACCGATGGCGTAAGCCTCCGAGACGCCGGAGATGCCGACATTCGTCGCACTGTCGATGGTGCCCTTGTTGGTGACGCTCAGGGTCGAGGTCGCGGTGCCCGCCTTGGCGGAGCCGAGGATGTTGAAGGAGCCGTTGGCGCTAGCATTGGCAACTGTCGTGGCTTCGATACCTGCGTCGTAGGCGCGAAGCGTGCCGGAGTTGTAGACCGTGCCCGTCGCGGTCGCCGTCCCGCCGATGGCGACATGGCCGGAGCCGATAGCGAGAGCGACGGCGAACACGTCGATGCCGTCGGGATCGCCGCCTTTATCTTGCGTGATGATTTGGCCCTTGTTGGTGATGTTAATGGTCGAGGTTGCGGTGCCGCCGGTGCCCGAACCGGGCTGGAAGCCGATCAGGTTCACATTTCCGTAGCCGTTGGCATTGGCAATCGCGCCGCCGGCGATGCCGGCATCGCTGCGGATGGCGCCGGAGTTGTAGATCGTCGTGGACGCCGTCGCCGTCCCGCCTTGGCCGGTAAAGCCGACGCCGGCAGCATCGGCGCGCGCGATGCCGTAGATGCCGTTGCCATAGGGGCTGGTGATCGCACCCTTGTTGGTGATGGTGAGCGTCGCGGCGGCGGTGCCGCCGGTGCCTTTGCCATTCGCGTAGCCGTTCGAGCCGTAGCCACGTGCATATGCAGCGGCCCTGCCAATGATACCGCTCGCGAGATAGCTGTGGATCTGCCCGGAGTTGTAGATCGTCGTCGTGGCGGTCGCCTTGCCGCCCTGACCGACGCGCCCGCTTCCGGTTGCGTTGGCGGACGAGTAGCCGAAGATACCGTTGCCCGCGCCGCCGCTGGCAACGTTGCCCTTGTTGGTGATCGAGGTGGTGCTGGTGGCGGTGCCGCCCGTTCCGGTGCCGGCTCCCTTCACGCCGCCGGTGACGACGCCGAAGCCGCTGGCGAAGGCGTAACCTCTGCCGACGATTCCCGTGCCGCCAATACTGGTGATGGTGCCGGCACTGTCGATCGTCGTCGTCCCGGTCGCGGTGCCGCCGGTAGCCGCATAGCCCGTGGCATTGGCGTAACCGCGCGAGCGTCCGAAGATGCCCAAGGTCGCGGCGGTGATGGCGTTCCTGTTGGTGATGCTCACGGTGGCGGCCGCGGTGCCGCCCTTGCCGGAGCCAGTCGCGGCGAGGGAGCCCAACGCACCGGTGTTTGCGTAAGCGAAGCCGTCGATGCCGTCGTCGCCGGTAGCCGTCCCGGACTGGATGACGCCGGAATTATAGATTGTCGTGGCCGCGGTCGCCTTGCCGCCGAGCGCGGTAAAGCCTGACCCCAGGGCCCCGCTAGCCGCGTAGCCAACAATGCCGTCGCCCACCGGGCTGACGGCGGTGCCGATGGTGATGTTGCCCTTGTTGGTGATCACCACGCCGGAGGTGGCGGTGCCGCCGGTGCCCGTGCCCTTCACAGCGAACGAGCCGTAACCCCGAGCCAATGTGCTGGCGAAGCCGTCGATGCCGTCGAAGTTGCTCTTGATGGCCCCGGAGTTGTAGATCGGCGCGGCCGCGGTGCCGGCATTGGCCGTGGCGGTGCCGCCGGTGGCCGCAAAGCCGGTAGCATCCGCAGAGGAAATCGAGTCAGCGCGCATGCCGCGGGCAGCGGTATTGGTCAGAGCGCCCTTGTTGGTGATGGTGACGCTGGACGTGGCGGTACCGCCAGTGGCGGTCCCCTTCGCCGCACCGGAACCCGCAGCATCTGCGCGGGAGATCGCGACACCGTAGATGTCGTTGCTGGCGGTACTGGTGATGGCACCAGAGTTATCGATGGCTACCGTCGAGGTCGCAGTTCCGCCTTTGGCTGCGTAACCGGTGGCGTTGGCGTAGGACCTTGCAAAGCCGCGAATCCCGTTCGCGTCCCCGGGTGTCAGGGCGCCTTTATTGGTGATGGTGACGCCGGCGGTCGCCGTGCCGCCGGTGCCGCTGCCCTTCGCCGCGCCGGACCCCGCGCCGGACGCGTTCGCGAAGGAATAACCATAGATCGACCGGGCATCGACGGTGCTGATGGCCCCGGAATTGTAAATGGTCGTCGTACCCGTCGCGGTACCACCTTTGCTCGTATAGCCGCTCGCCGTCGACAAGGCGATCACGTCTCCATAGATACCACGGAAGCCTACCCCCGTCGTGGTGATAGCGCCCTTGTTGGTAATTGAGACGCTGGCTACGGCTGAGCCTCCGTTCGCAATCCCACCTGCCAAGGCGGAGCCATAGGCGCTGGTGTTTGCGAACGAGAACCCGTCGATCCCCCTAGCACTACTCTTGATGGCTCCGGAGTTGTAAATACTGTTTTTCGCGGTGGCGGTTCCGCCGGTCGCGGCCGCGAGGAAATTCTGCGTGACCGCCAGCGCGGTCGATCCGGCATTGATGCCCTGCCCGTTCGACGTGATCGCGCCCTTATTGGAAATGACGACGGATGAGTAGGAGGTGCCTGCGTTAGCGCCGAGGGTGCTGGTGGTCGAGTAAGCCCGATCGTAGATACCAGCGGCCTTGCTGTTGATCGCCCCGGAATTGGTGACGGTCGTAATCGACTTGGCGCTCGACGTCGGCCCAAAGGCCAGCGTTGTTGCGCGTATGTCGATGCCGCGCCCATTGGTGCTGGTCAAAGCCGCGGAATTGGTGACGGTCGAATAAGCATTCCCTGCGGTATTCAGACCCGCGACTGCGGTCGTTAGATCACGGATCGATGTTTGCGCACTCGTGATCGTTGCATCATTGGCAACGGTGGCGGTGGCGGTATTGGTGCCAGCGCCGCCGGAGACCTGGGCCTGCGCGTAGATGCCGTAGCGGCCGGGAGCGGTGGTGGTGATTGAGCCGCCGGTGGTGGTGACGCTCACCGTCTCCTTACCGCCCGCGGCGGTTCTCGCTACCGCATAAAGGCCATCGCGCCCGACCTTGATCGTCGACGCCGAGGTGATCACCAGGGTGCTGTTGGCGAAGGCCGAATATTCGTGGATGCCGTCGCCGGTGACCGGCGCCACAATGCCGATCGTGGTGGCCGCGTCGCTGTTCACCGTGCTGGTGAGCGCGGGCGCGATGTTGATCAGGTCGATGCCGTTACCGGCCGGGTTGCTGATGATCGCCGCAGTGGCGTTGATGATCGTGACCGGCGGGTTGGTGTAGTGGATGCCGGCGGGGAAAGGACCGGTGCAGTCTTCCGTGGTTCCGGTGAGCACGCAGGCCGCATTAGCCGGCTGCGGCACGATCATGCCAGCCAGGATGCCCGCTCCAAGCGCGGTGCCTGCCAACAATGAGGCGCGCATAAGGCCAGGTCGGTTGAGAGCTGCAGGCGGATTGTGCATGGCAGCTACCGTTTCGAGCAATCCCGACTGCTCAATACCAACAACTTGGCTCTTCTGCTTCTGCGTGCGCTTGGACATGACAACCCCTGTTTTGCCCGCTGATGCGGGTCCTTACATTGATCCGTCCCTCTCGGTAGCTGGATCAACCGCGAAGAGTCAATAACTCGTGAGGCCCCTGGGGACTCAGGTAACCACTCCCCGAGCCGTCGTTATCCATTTGATATATTTGGATATTCTTGCATTAACTCTTTGTTATCTTTTGCACAGCGGCATCCGGCGGCTACTACATTTGCGCCGACCGTGGCCAAACCGCCACACCCTGGAATACCTACCGAAATTGGGGCGGCGCGAAGCCCGATCGGACGAATTCAACGGGAGCGAGGAAGGACGTTGCCAGAAATGGCTTCTTGCTCCTACTTGGCCCCGCGTCTGAATATGGCCAAGCGGCGGCAGGAATTAGGAAATTTTTGCCACAGATAAGGCTCAGCGCGCGCGAAATGCGGCGATAGGGGCGCCGGAAAATGGAGCCGGATTCAAGGAGCTGGTGCACTGAGCAAACGTCTGGATCGACGCGAAAGCGGAACGCGTCCGCAATGCCTATAAGCAGCCGCGTCAGGTTTAAGCAGCCGTGAAAATATTGCTGACGATGCCCGCCAAGGCTCGCGCGTTACTTGCCGCGTGTCGACGAAATCGCCTTGTCGATGCCTTTGATCGGCACTTCGAACGGAGTTCCCTGCCCGCTCACGGTGTACACGGTTACCGTCGCGGTAGTGTTGGTCCCGACATCTTTGATGAAGGCGTCATCAACCGGAGCTTCGGCTGCGCATTGCTGCGGATTGCAAGAAACAAAGTTCAACTTGCGCGCGGTGCCGTTGCCAAATTTTAATTCGACTCCGTTCTGAACCAGAATCCCTCCGCCGGTAGTCTGATTATCCTTACGGACAGCCAATCCCGTCGGCACGCGAATGACGGTGACGTAACGCCCTTGTTCGTTGGTTCCGATCTGCCATCCAATCAGTACCTGACGCCGGTCCTCGGTCATGACGCGAAGCAGGGCCATGCAGGTTTTCTTGGCTGCGCCGGCTGCCGGGCGCGCGCCATCCTGGCATGTCACCGACCAGGAATCGTACACCGTCGTCTCGATATGCTGAGGCGCCGCAGGCGTTGTCGCTGCTGCGGGCGGCGTCGCCGCCGCGGGAGGCGTTTGCGCTTGGCTTTGCCGGACCAGCGGCGCGGCGCCGTCTCTGACATAGGCGGGATGCGCATTCCGGCCGGCCGATTCCGGCGCGAAGACCGCTGCACTCGCGCTTCCGGTGAGCAACACGCCGATCGTCGAAACAGCAAGCCAATGATGCATTTTAACCTGTTTTCATTTTGAGCGCGATGGACTGCGCGAGCGCGCTTTCATTACCTTGCCGGTCCTTTGTATGCAAGCACGCCCGGAAAACCGGCATTAATCACACCTGCGGCGCAACCAGAATAACGGCGTAAAGATCTTGTTGGTCGTCAGGTTCCCGTCTGCGAAGCATTCGCCGTCTTGATGGCCTGCACGCGGCTGCCGTCCGTCACCTCGTCGGGGACGTTGATGGCGACCCTCTCTCCCGCCTTCAATCCGTCGGCGAGGCTCACGGTGCTGCCGTCGGTCGACGCGACTTTCACCGGGCGGAAGCGCACCACGTCATTGTCGAGGACGGCCACGACACTGTCGTTGCCGCGGGTGAGAAGCGCGGTCACGGGAATCTGCGGATAGCTCTGCACCGGCACTTTCAGCGACACATAGGCGAAACTTCCGGCGACGAAAAATCCGTCCTGGTTGTCGATATGGATTTCGATCAGCATCGTGCGGGTCTTCGGGTCGAGTTCGCCGGTCATGCGCGTAATGCTTGCCGTTCGCTTGCGATCCGGGTTGCTGGCATCCGAAACCTCGGCGACGTCGCCAACATGGACGAAGGGAACGTCCGCCTGCTGCAAGTAAGTATAGACGCGCACTTTGCTGTCGTCGGATATCGTGACCATGGGCATCGCGCTGACGAAATTGGTCTGCGCGTTGGTGACGAGCGCGCCTGGATCGGCGAAGCGCGCCGTCACCCGCCCCGAGAACGGGGCGCGCACCGTCTGGTAGGACTTGGTGGTCGCCAACGCGCCGACGGTATTCTCGGATACCGTCGCGTCGGTCTCCGCCTGCAGCAGCGCCACTTGCGTGGTATTGCCCTTGGAATACAGTTCCTTAAGCCGCGCGAAGTTACGCCGTTTATTGGCGAGGTCGGCGGAAGCGCCGGCATATTGCTGATCGAGCTCGGGCGACTCGATTTCGGCGACGATCTGGCCGGACTCGACCATGTCGCCTTTATCGACCGACATGGACTTCAGGTAACCGGCTACTTTGGCATAGAGCGTGACGCTGGTGCCGGAGCGCACATCTCCTAGGAGTTTGATGGTGCGAATTCGCGGCCCGTCGGTGGTCGTCACCACTTCGAGGCGAGGGCCGCGGTCGGCGACGAGCGCTTTTGCTTCGCGGATCGCCGAGATTTCCTGGCTGCGGGCGAGGTGATAATAAACCACCACCAGCCCGGCGACCAGGATCGCTCCCATACCAAATAGAGAGAGCTTCGACGAGCGCAGGCTAACCATGGGCGAAATCTCCGGTCGATGCGCCGGCTGCTTCCGCCGCAAATCGTTGATCGAGCGTATGCAGTGCCGGCTGCTTTTGCCGTAACAGAACATAAAAGATCGGCACCAGGAACAAGGTCGCGAAGGTTGCAACCGCAAGGCCGCCGATGACAGCGCGGCCGAGCGGGGCGTTCTGCTCGCCGGCTTCGCCGAGACCGAGCGCCATCGGCACCATGCCGATGATCATCGCCAGTGCAGTCATCAGGATCGGGCGCAGGCGTGTCTTGCCGGCCTCGATCACCGCTTGCAGCGGCGTGAGATCGATGTCGCGGCCACGCAGATCGTTGGCGAAGCTCACCACCAGGATCGAGTTCGAAACCGAAATGCCGACGGTCATGATCGCCCCCATCAGCGACACCACATTGATCGTCGTTCCGGTGATGGCCAGCGTCCAGACGATGCCGATGAGCGCGCCGGGCACCGCCATCATGATGATGAATGGGTCGACCCACGATTGGAACAGAATGACCAGTACGGCATAGACCAGGATCACCGCCAGGATCAGGCCGAAGCCGAGCATCCGGAAGGAATTCTCCATCACCTCATTCTGCCCGCGCAGATAGATTTTTGAAGTCGACGGCAGGTCCTTTTGCACTTCGGCTATTGCCGCCTTGATTTCGGCAGCCGTCGACCCGAGATCGCGGCCTTCGACATTGGCGGCGACGTCGATGACGCGCTGGATGGTATAGTGATTGATTGAATTCATGGTTGAGCCCGGGCGCACGCTGGCGATGTCGCCCAGACGCGTGACCTGCACGCTCGGCACCGTCGTCGGCGTAACGACCGCGGACGGAGGCGAGATATTGTTGATCGGGGGATTAGTCGGGAAGTTGAGGATATCGCCGACGTTCTGTAGCTTGTCCAGCGGCGTGTTCACCGCGACCTGATAATTCACGCCGTTTTGCGGATTGAGAAAATAAGTCGGGCTGACCAGCGAACTTCCGGCCAGAGACGTCAGCATGTTGTTGGCGACGTCGCGCTGCGCCACGCCGAGCTTGGCGGCGCGCTGGCGGTCGACCTCGATCTGCAACGTCGGGAAGTCGAGCACCTGGGTGACATGGGCGTCCACCACGCCGGGAATGCGTTTGAGCATTTGCAACAGCTTCTGCCCGGCGGCATAGGAGCGATTGAAATTCTGGTCCTGGATTTGGATGTCGATCGGCGCCGATAGGCCAAAATTCAGCACCTGGCTGACGATATCCGCAGTTTGGAAGTAAAAGATGCTGCCGGGAAAGTCCTGCTCCAGCCGCTCGCGAATGAGCTTGCGATATTCTTCCGACGGCCGGTGCGGCTTGTTCAGCGAAATCAGCATCTCGCCATCGGCGCCGCTGACATTGTCGCTCGGCACGAAGGCGAGGTTGAGCGCGCCGGGAACACCAATGGTGTCGTTGATCGTCCGCAACTCCTTCGGCGGAATGATGTCGCGGATGCGCTGCTCGACCACAGCCATGATCTGCTCGGTGCCTTCGAGACGGTTGCCCTTGGGCGCGCGGACGTGAAGCTTGATGATGCCGACATCGGCGGCGGGGAAAAAGTCGGTGCCGACCACCGGGAACAGCGCGGCGGTCACCAGAATGAGCACGCCGACCAAACCCATGACGAATCTTTTGCGCAGCAGCACCTGCTCCAGCGCCCGTCCGTAGGCGGCGCGAAAGCGGTCGAAGTTGCGATCGAAAGCATCGGCTATCCGCCTTCCCCAGCCCTTGGGCCGGGTGTCGTTTTGATGCGCATGCTCGTGCCGGATCAGCTGGCGCGCGAAGGCGGGCACTACCGTGAATGACAAAACGTAAGACGCCAGCATCGCCAGCACGACCGTGATGGCGAGCGGGATGAAAAGGAAACGCGCCGGCCCAAACAGAAACACCACGGGAAAGAAGACGATGCAGATGCACAGCGTCGCCACCGTCAGCGGCTGGATGACTTCCGCCGAACCGTCGAGGATGGCGACCGTGATCGGTTTGCCCAGCATCTGGTTGCGGTGAATGTTCTCCATCACGACGGTCGCGTTGTCGACCAGCATGCCGATGGCGAGCGCGAGACCGCCCAGGGTCATCAGGTTGATGGTCTGGCCGGCGAGGAAAAGGCCGGTGATCCCGGCGAAGATCGAAAGCGGAATCGATACCGCGACCACCACGGTGTTCCGCCAACTGCCGAGGAATACCAGGATCATCAACGACACGAGAATGGACGATAGGATCGCTTCCTTGACGACGTTCTCCACCGCGGCGCGCACGAATACCGATTGATCGAAATCCATCTTCAGTTCGATGCCGTCCGGCGCCGTGGCCTGGATATCCGGCAGCATCGCTTTAACCGCATCGACGACAGCGATGGTAGACGCCGTGCTGTTCTTCAGGATCGGCACGAAGCTCGCGCGCTGCCCGTTGATGCGCACGATGTTGGTCTGCTGCGCGAAGCTGTCGCTGACGGTGGCGACATCGCCGAGCAGCACCGGAATCCCTTCGCGGATGCCGACCGGGAGGAAGTTGAATTGCTCAACCAGCTTCGGGCTGGAATTGAGCTGGATGTTGTATTCCTTGGGTCCAATGCGCGCGATGCCCGCCGGCACGATCACGTTCGTGGTGCCGAGCGAGTTGACGATGTCCATCTGCGACAGGCCCTTGGAACTGGCCTTGGCGGGGTCCACTTCGACGATGATCTGGCGCTGCTTGCCGCCAAAAGCGCCGGGTATCGACAATCCGGGAATCGTAAACAGGCGCAGCCGCAGGAACTGGTTGGCGTAATCGGAAAGGTTTTGCTCCGGCAGCGTCTTGGTATTCAGCGTAACCTGCACCACCGGCACGTTCGACGCATTGAACTGGATGATGTTCGGCGGCTGCATGCCCGGAGGCGCGATACGCAGCACCGCGTTGCTCTGCGCCGAGATCTGCGCGATGGCGCCGCCGATGTCGCTACCGGGCTGAAAATAGATCTTGAGGATGCCTTGGCCGGGGATCGAGAGCGATTCGATGTGCTCGATGCCGTTGACGGTGGTCGAATAGGCGCGCTCGCTGACCAGCACGACGCGCCGCTCCATGTCCTCGGCGCTGAGGCCGTTGAAGCTCCAGGCGACGTAAACCACCGGAATATCGATGGTTGGAAAAATGTCGACGACCATGCGGCTGATGGAGATGAACCCCATCAGCATGATGAGCATGGCGGCGATGGCCATCGTGTATGGCCGCCGCAGCGCAATGCGCACGAGGTTGATCATGGCCGTTCTGTAGCCTTCCCCGCTCAGCCCAGGCTGGGGTTACTTACCTCAACCCCTAACCTGCCAGCAATAATCCGGGCTGCCGCCGGATTTGGGTGAGGATAGCAGGTTTTAGGCGCCGGAAGTTCTCTTCTAAAGTACCGGCGTCGGACCGCCACGGTGATAGCTCCCTTGCCCAGGGCCTCCGCCGGCGGCGGCAAGTTGCGCGGAGGCAGCCTGAAGTAGCTCCGCATCGAGCGGGCCCTTCGCCGCATATTCAATATCGGAGACAAGGTGCGCGTCGTTGGTCGTGCCAATCAAGGCGACCTCAACATTGTCGTTGGCAAGGACGAAGCGGATCATGAATTCGATCCGCGACATTCCGGCCAGCAAGTCATCGAGGCCAGCGCGTTGCCAAAGCTGTTGCACCTGCCCCTCGGCGGTTCCGATCGGCCGGGTGATCCAATCCTTGGCAGGCGCGCCGCGCCCGGTGACGCCTCGGGCCACGACGGCCTTACCGCTGCGCCGCAGCGAGGCTATGGCGTCTTCATTGGTTCGTTGCAGCGCGGAATACGGCACCTGCACGACGCTGAAATAATCCACGTCGACGAATTCCGCCAGCAACGGCATCCGCGTGGAAATGCCGAGGTGGCGCACCTTTCCCTGCCGTTGCAGTTCGAGGAGAGCATCGATAACGCCGCCGTCTTCGAGTTCTTTCCGGGTGGGATTGCCATGCACCTGGACCACATCGAGATGGTCGGTTCGAAGCCGGCGCAGGCTCTGCTCGACTCCGGCCTTCACGTTCTCGCCGGTGTAGATGTGTTTCTCGCCGCCATCCGCGGCGCCTTCGACACCAACCTGGCAGGCGCACTTCGTCGCCAGGACGACATCGGCGCGACGATGCTCGAGAGCCGTGCCGATAAGCCGCTCGCTCAGCCCGTAATCGATTGAGGTGTCGATGTAGTTGATCCCGAGATCGACCACGCGGTTGATGAATCTGATGGCGTCGCGCTCATCGATCGCGCGCGCCCGCGGCGGGCCGGCCAGTTCCATGGCTCCATAGCCGAGACGGCTGACGACCAGGCCGGTCTTCCCCATGCGCCTTGCCCCACCGGCCAGCGGGTTGCCGCTCAGCTTGTCCACGCTTTTCTTCCTTCGTACGCGCTGGTTAGCACGCAACTCTGTTCCCGCGTGCCAACGTTACGCAACGAGGAGGTACGCAGCAATGACAAGTAACCGGGATCTTAGTTTGATGAATCAACGTGGCAGATTTGGAACTCTGCCGTCCCGCCCGGCTTAAAATGGCAAAGGGAGTCGGTCGATGCCCAAGGTGCGATACCTGTATTGGCTTCTGCTGCTTCCGTATATCGGGCTGCTGTGGGTGCCCTTCTACAATTTCCGCGATCCGGTGCTGTTCGGCTTTCCTTTCTTCTATTGGTATCAACTGCTTTGGGTGCCGGTCACCGCGTTTTTGACGTGGATCGTCTACCGGGCTTATCCGCATGAAGACTGACGTGGACCAGACCGCGCTCGCGGTCTTTTTGCTTTTCTTCGCCCTAGTTACGGTCATGGGCTTCATTGCCGCGCGCTGGCGCCGTCCGACGACGCTGGCGCATCTCGATGAATGGGGACTCGGGGGACGTCAGTTCGGGACCTGGATCACATGGTTTCTGGTCGGCGGCGACTTCTATACGGCCTACACGGTAATTGCCGTCCCCGCCCTGGTCTATTCAGTCGGCGCCTACGGTTTCTTCGCCCTGCCCTACACGATCGTTGTCTATCCGTTTGTCTTTGCCGTGATGCCGAAGCTTTGGCAGGTTGCCAAGGACAATGGGTACGTGACGGCGGCGGACGTGGTGCACGGCCGCTACCAATCGCGTCCGCTCGAACTCGCGGTGGCGGTCACCGGCGTCATCGCCACCATGCCTTACATCGCGCTTCAGTTGATCGGCATGGCTGCCGCGATTAAGGCGCTGGGTCTCGCCGGAGAACTTCCGCTGATCGCCGCTTTCATCGTGCTCGCGCTCTACACGTATTCGTCGGGCCTGCGGGCGCCGGCGCTCATCGCCTTCGTCAAGGACGCGATGATCTACATCGTGGTGATCGCCGCCATCGCGCTTATTCCAGGCAAGCTCGGTGGCTACGCCGAAGTGTTCAACGCGGCGGACCAGGCGTTCAAGGCCAAGGGTTCCGGCGGTATTCTGCTGGCGCCCAGCCAATACGCCGCCTTTGCGACGCTGGCGCTCGGTTCCGCGCTCGCCGCCTTTATGTATCCGCATACGCTCACCGGAATTTTCGCTAGCCGCAGCGGCAACACCATCCGCAAGAACGCCGTCCTGCTGCCCGCCTATACCTTGATGCTCGGTCTGCTGGCGCTGCTGGGCTATATGGGCCACGCGGCGCATTTAAAGCTTGAAAGCAACAACGACGTCGTGCCCGCCCTTTTCCAGACGCTGTTCCCCGGCTGGTTCGCCGGCTTCGCCTTTGCCGCGATCGTAATCGCCGCGCTGGTTCCCGCGGCGGTCATGAGCATCGGGGCGGCCAACCTTTTCACACGCAATTTCTGGAAGGCTTATGTCAACCCGCAGATCACCGAGGCTGGTGAGGCGGCAGTGGCGAAAATCACCTCGCTCATCGTCAAGATAGGCGCGTTGTTTGTGATCCTTTATCTGCCGACGCAGTTCGCTCTCGATCTCCAGTTGCTCGGCGGGCTTTGGATTTTACAGACGCTTCCGGCGCTGATCTTCGGCCTCTTCACCGGCTGGTTCACAGCGCCGGCGCTGCTGTCGGGCTGGGCCGTCGGCATGCTGGGCGGCACTTATCTCGCCTGGACGGACGGCTTGAAGCCGCTGCACGCGCTGACCCTCGGAGGCACGACGTTCACGGTCTATGTGGGCATGATCGCGCTGACCGCGAATATCGCGGTCGCTATCGTCGCGAATCTCCTGGCGGCGTCGAGGGCGCGAAGAGGAGCGTAGGCTGGCGGAGAGGGAGGGATTCGAACCCCCGATAGGCTTGCACCTATGCCGCATTTCGAGTGCGGTGCGTTCAACCACTCTGCCACCTCTCCAGCGAGCGCTTTCTAACCAAGCAGGGATGGACAAACAAGGGCGCTGCCGGCGCCGATACCGGCATATAGCCCGCTTTTCTTGACAGTTCAGGCCTTCGCCGCCATAAGCATGCCTATGGCGCGGGCCTAAGGGTCCGCGCGCTTTGTTACGGCCCTTTGGGCCGTGCAAAACACTCAAAAACCCGACTGAAAGAAGCCGGTCCGGGACACTCCCAGCACCGGGATCGAACACGAGGACAAGAACGATGTTCGCAGTCATTAAAGCCGGCGGCAAACAATACCGCGTTGCTGCCGAGGACGTGATCAGGATCGACCGCATCGACGGCGAGCCGGGCAGCGTTGTCGAGTTCGGCGAAGTGCTGATGCTCGGCGGCGACAATGTTCAGGTCGGCGCGCCCACCGTTTCCGGTGCCACCGTCGCTGGCGAGGTGCTGCAGCACACGCGTGGCGACAAGGTCATCGCTTTCAAGAAGCGCCGCCGCAAAAATTCGCGACGCAAGCGCGGCTATCGCCACGACTTCAGCATGATCCGGATCACCGAAATCCTGACGGACGGCCAGAAGCCAAGCAAGACACCGAAGCCGCGACCGGAACGCAAGCCGAAGCCGGTCGTCGCGGATACAGCGGTCGAGGGCGCGGATACCGACGCTACGCCGAAGGCGGCTAAGAGCGGTACCAAGGACAAGGCCGGAAAGAGTAAGGCTGCGAAAGGCAAGGCCGCGGCGAAGAAGCCAGCCAAAGCTGCGTCCGCTAAAAAGGCCGACAAGCCAAAGCCCGGCGGCACAAAAGGCAAAAAGAAGTGAGATGATTTCGTTCCGAAACGCGTTAGTAATTAGCTCAGTTTAGGAGACCAGCGATGGCTCACAAAAAAGCAGGCGGATCCTCACGCAACGGCCGCGACTCCGCGGGCCGGCGTCTTGGATTGAAACAGTTTGGCGGCGAGTCGGTGATCGCGGGCAATATCATTGCTCGTCAGCGCGGTACCACGTGGCATGCCGGGCCGAATGTCGGCATGGGCAAGGATCATACGCTGTTCGCGCTGATCGATGGACGCGTCGAGTTTCGCAAGAAAGCCAAGGGCCGCACCTATGTGGCGGTTATCCCCGCGGCGACAGCAGCCGAGTAAAACGGCGGATCGTTAAGAGGTCTGCTGGGGCCAGCGACCGGCGGAGCCTCTAGGCTCTTTGAGGGGAGACGGGACACCGGCTCCCCTTTTCGTATTTAAGAGCCGTGCTGAGGCTCGAAAAAAAATAGGCATTAGTGCGGGGCAAGGAGCGGCCATGACCGACGAGTGTGTCTTTTGTCGAATCGCAAAGCGCGAGTTCACCGCTCATATCGTCTACGAGGACGAGCGCATTCTCGCTTTTCTCGACCACGGTCCGATCAGACTTGGACATACCCAAATCATTCCCAAGGAGGATTTCCGTTATTTCGACGACGCTCCCGCTGACATCGTGACATCGATCGTGCTGGTTGGGCAGAAGCTCGCCGCCGCCATGAAGCAACTCTACTCCGTGCCGCGCGTGGCATTTCTTTTCACCGGCGGAGACATCCCCCACGTCCACGCGCATGTCGTTCCCATGCATGAAAAGACAGACATCACGTCTCGCCGCTATATTGTCGAAGAAAATCTGACGTTTCGCGAACTGCCTCCGACGCCTGAAGCCGATCTTGTCCGCATCTCAGCAGACTTGCGTCGAGCCTTAAGCCATCAATCGCCGGCGAAAAATTCCTCTTGACCAAAGCCTACTAGGATTATATTCTCCATCTACTTTGCTCGGTGCGGACGCTTCATGAGGCGCCCGGACGAGCAAGGCGCGGCGCCTCAATGCGCCGCGAGTGGAGCGCCGGGAGGCGCCGTCCCCCTACGTCACTGGGGGACGGAACGCCTCGCAAGCGTTCCGGCGGGCCGATCGATCGCAAGGCTCGCCAAGGGGGCCTCGCAAGCCCCCTGGCGCCTCCCGGCGCTCCATTCTCTTTTGAGGGAACGGATAAAGGGGAAGCGGACGCACCCGGCGTCCTAAAGAATACGGGCTGCGGAGCGTTGGCTTTTATCGTTGAGGAAAATTTCGGCGAGGATGAGCGAGCGCTAACTTTTCGCTCGCAAAAAGAGGGGATCACGAAAGCGAGTCGACTCCTCGTGGTGGCGTCGCAACTGACGCCACGAATGCTGGTTCCGCGTGAACCCTGCTGGCTCTGTCTCAGCTATTGAAATCACAACTGGAACAACTACTTAAAGGAAGCGACTTTGCCCTATACGGCGGCGCTTTTTCGTGTCAAACCAACCTTGTTTTCCGCACGAATTTTCCAATTGATTCGAAGGTCCTGTTGATGGCGGAATCTGCCCGACAAAACGTCTCCGATGCTTCCGACTACGGCGCTGAATCGATCAAGGTCCTCAAGGGCCTCGATGCGGTGCGCAAGCGTCCGGGTATGTATATCGGTGATACCGACGACGGTTCGGGCCTGCATCACATGGTCTATGAGGCCGTCGACAACGCCATCGATGAGGCGCTCGCCGGCCATGCCACAGCGGTAACGGTGATCCTCAATCCAGACGGTTCCTGCACCGTGCGCGACGACGGCCGCGGCATTCCCACCGACATCCACAAAGGCGAGGGAATTTCAGCCGCCGAAGTCATCATGACCCAGCTCCATGCCGGCGGAAAATTCGACCAGAACTCCTACAAGGTTTCCGGCGGCCTGCATGGCGTCGGCGTCTCCGTCGTCAATGCGCTGTCGACTTGGCTCAAGCTCACGATCTGGCGCGACGGCAAGGAACACTTCATCGAGTTCCACGACGGCGATGCGGTGGCTCCGCTTGCCTTGGTCGGCGAGTCCAAAGGCAAGCGCGGCACCGAAGTGACCTTTTTGCCGTCGCCGAAAACCTTCACCATGCTGGAATTCGATTTCGCCACGCTGGAGCACCGGCTGCGCGAACTCGCCTTCCTCAATTCCGGCGTGACCATCGTGCTCTCCGACATGCGCCACGCTGTCGAGAAGCGCGAAGAGATGCGCTACGAGGGCGGCGTCGAAGCCTTCGTCAAATATCTCGATCGCAACAAGACGCCGCTGGTGCCCGCGCCGATCATGGTCAAGACCGAGCGCGACGGCATCGTCGTCGAGGCCGGGCTGTGGTGGAACGACGGCTATCATGAGAGCGTGCTCTGCTTCACCAACAACATCCCGCAGCGCGACGGCGGCACGCATCTGGCGGGCTTCCGCGGCGCGCTTACCCGCCAAGTCACCGGCTATGCGGAATCCAGCGGTGGCGCCCGTAAGGAAAAAGTCGCGCTCACCGGCGACGATTGCCGCGAGGGTCTGACTGCGGTGCTTTCGGTGAAAGTGCCCGACCCGAAGTTTTCCTCGCAGACCAAAGATAAGCTCGTCTCTTCGGAAGTGCGGCCTGTGGTCGAGGGCGTGCTCAATGACGCGCTGAAAGCCTGGTTCGAGGAGCATCCGTCGGAGGCACGCACCATCGTCGGCAAGGTGGTCGAAGCCGCCGCGGCGCGTGAAGCCGCGCGCAAGGCACGCGAGCTGACACGGCGCAAAGGCGCGCTCGACATTGCCTCGCTTCCGGGCAAGCTCGCAGACTGTCAGGAGCGCGATCCCGCCAAGTCCGAACTCTTTATCGTCGAGGGTGATAGCGCCGGCGGCTCTGCCAAGCAGGGACGTAACCGCGAATTCCAGGCGGTACTGCCGCTACGCGGCAAGATCCTCAACGTTGAGCGTGCGCGTTTCGACAAGATGTTGGGCTCGCAGGAGATCGGCACGCTGATCACCGCGCTCGGCACCGGCATCGGGCGCGAGGAGTTCAATCCGGACAAGCTGCGCTATCACAAGATCATCATCATGACGGACGCCGACGTCGACGGATCGCATATCCGCACCCTGCTGCTGACTTTCTTTTATCGGCAGATGCGGGAAATCATCGACCGCGGCCACATCTACATCGCGCAGCCGCCGCTCTATAAAGTGACGCGCGGCAAGTCCGAGCAATACATCAAGGATGAGCGCGCCTTTGAGGATTATCTGATCGGTACCGGCACCGAGGAAGCCGTGCTTCGGCTGGCCTCCAAGGAGGAGCGCGCCGGTGAGGATTTGAAGAAGCTGGTGGAAGAGGCGCGCGCCATCCGCAACGTCCTCAATGGTCTGCATAGCCGCTACAATCGCCAGGTGGTCGAGCAAGCCGCCATCTTAGGTGTGCTCAATTCCCGAATTTTCGGCGATCCCGAGAAAGCAAACGCGGCGGTGCCTTACATCGCCAAGCGTCTTGATGCGCTCGCCGAGGAAACCGAGCGCGGCTGGGAAGGCCGCTTCGTCGAAGGGGACGGCTTCCATTTCAGCCGCACTGTGCGCGGCGTCAAGGAAGTTGCGGTCATCGATCAAGCGCTGCTCGGTTCCGCCGACGCGCGCAAGCTCGATGAGTTCGCGCCTTCGCTACAGGCCGTCTATGCGCGCCCGGGGCTTTTGCGTCGCAAGGGCGAAGAGACACCTATTCACGGTCCCGTTGGCCTGTTCGAAGCGCTCATCGCCGTAGGCCGCAAGGGCATCACCATGCAGCGTTACAAAGGCCTTGGCGAAATGAATCCAGGCCAGCTTTGGGAAACGACGCTCGACACCAATGCGCGTTCGCTGCTGCAGGTGAAGATCAAGGAAGTCGACGAGGCCGACGACATTTTCACCAAACTGATGGGCGAGTTGGTCGAGCCGCGCCGCGAGTTCATCCAGGACAACGCGCTGGCCGCCAGCGTGGATGTGTAGGCTGCGAACGCAGGGCTAGGACGTCAGCCGCTTTCCTACCACTAGTCCGATCACAACCGCGCCCAAGAACAGCACCATGAAAATCCCGAACAGGATTTTAGCAATACCGGCGGAAGCGGCTTCAACGTCGGTGAAGCCAAAGATTCCCGCGATGATTGCGATAATCAGAAAAATAACCGCCCATTTCAGCATAGCACTCGCTCCATTACGCACAGCCCTAACGGCAGTCTCAGGCCGGAATGCCGGCGCGGACCGCGATGGCGTTGCGGCGCCAAAATACCTGACGGCGGCCAAGCAGACATTGCGCCATCATCTTGGCATCACGCACGTTCGCGGTGGCGCATGTCCGGTATTCGAGTTCATGGCCGAGCCACGAAGGATTCTCGCCGCCGAATAATTTTTTCCAGGAGCGCGAGGGCGGCTTCCGCAGCAACGATGTGAGAGCATAAGCAACGTTGGCGGAGGCGTCGAACGCCGCGAGGTCGCCGCTGGAGGCGTGCCGCACTTCGTAAACTCCAGGCCCTATGGGTGCTTCGATATGTCCGCCCCGCAACGCATTGGGGAATTGCTTCCAGCCCGTCCAACTTCCAATCATCATCTTCTCCACCCGGCCGCTCAGATAGCCTGTGCGCAAACGCTTTATTCTCGGCTTTGTTCCTCTTGACCGGCAACGCCAAAGCAATCGGCGGCACAACGCGCCGCCGATTCGGAATTAAGCCGGATAAAGGGAGAAAGCGCGATCTAGCGCATCGACACGATCAGGCCCTTGGGCGTCACCACGATCCAGCGGCCATTCTGCTGGGTGATGGTTTCGACCCGGCCGATACCGGGCAGGTTCGAGCCTGGCGCGATCTCGAAAAGGCTATTGCGGTTTTGCACGAGTGCGCGGCCGCGATAGACATCACGGATCACCCAGCCTTCGAGAATCGATGGCTTCGCCGGCTCTTTCGCTTCCGGACGCGCAACGGTACGCTCCACGGAACCGGTGACGTCATGCGCGGCGGACGCCGCGACTCGCTGCTCCAGGCGCGAGAGCGAATCCGCGATCGCGCTGAGCTTGCCAGCGGGCTCCGCCTGAGCGCGTTCGGTGCGGTCGAAGCGCTCGGCGAGTTTTGAAAATTGCGTATTGGCGGCGCGGTTGGACGCCTCAAGGCTGGCCTTCAGCTCCGCCACCGTGGCGCTTACCTGCGCGAGTGCTGGCTGCAGACTCGCACTTGCATCGGCCTGCTTCGGTGCGTCCGTGCCGGCGGATGGCGCCAGCGAACGCGCCAAGCTCATGGTGCCGAGAGAGCCGGCCACCGCGCCAATCGCCGCGGCGAAAGCGACAGAGGCCGCGAGCAGCGCAAAGCGGTTGGATGGCGACGGCGCGGTAAAGTCTGGCGACCACGCACCAGCCTTCCCCTGAGGCGCGGAGGCATCTGCCGCTACCGGCGCTACTTCCGGTGCTACGACGGCGTCTGCGGCGAGTGTTTCAGCGGGCGACGCTTTCGCTTCAAGGGGCGCCGGTGTGGCCTCCCCGACTGCCGCGGGCGCGTCCAGTGCCTTTTGAACGATGTCGTTGCCTTCGCTCATGAATTTCCCCGGGTGAGATGTTCACCAATTGGTAACCATGGTTAGTTACCAATTGGTTACCGTCCGAGGTCGAGGTCACACCAGTAGGCCGTTTTCCGCAGCCAGTGCCTTCAGCGGAGTCTCGGGACGCGCGCCGAGATGCTGGATGACTTCCGCCGCCGCCAGAGCGCCGAGGCGGGCGGCACTGACGTGGTCCTTGCCACGCGCCAAGCCCAGCAGAAATCCTGCAGCAAATAGGTCGCCCGCTCCTGTGGTATCGACAAGCCGTTCAACCGGAAAAGCACGAACCGCCTGGGTTCCCTTCCGGCTGACGATCACGCAGCCTTTTTCGCTCCGGGTCGCCACCGCGAGCCGCGCGTCCTGGCGCAAACCGGCGACGGCGCTGTCGAAGTCAGCGGTCTGATACAGCGCCTTCAACTCCGCTTCATTCGCAAATATGAGATCGACTGTGCCGGCGCGCATGAGCGCGAGGAACTCGTCCCGCCAGCGATCGACACAGAACGCATCGGATAGCGTCAAGGCGACGAGGCGCTTCGCGTTATGCGCGGCAGCCGCCGCTTTGAGAAAGGCGTCCTTGGCGTTCTTCGGGTCCCAGAGATAACCCTCCAGATAGGTAACAGCCGCGCCCGCGACTTTTTCAGCATCGATGTCGTTCGGATGCAGGTCCTGGGCGGCGCCGAGATAGGTGTTCATCGTGCGCTCGCCGTCCGGCGTCACCAGGATATAGCAGCGCGCTGTCGATGGTCCCTCGGCAGCCGGCGGCGTATCGAAGGCAACGCCGGCGGCGCGAATGTCATGGATGAAGGTGTGGCCAAGGGTGTCGTTCTTGACCTTGCCGACAAAGGCAGCCCGGGCGCCGAAGCTCGCTAGACCAACGGTCGTGTTCGCTGCCGAACCACCCGAAATCTCGATAGCCGCGCCCATGGCATCGTAAACTGCCTCGGCGCGTTCCTCGTCGATCAAGGTCATGGTGCCCTTGCGCATGCCATGGTGCACCAGGAAGTCATCCTCAGCACGCGCAATTACATCGACAATAGCGTTGCCGATTCCAAGGACGTCGATGCGGGGATTGGCCATGAACTGCTCGCGGCGGGTGCGGCGCAAAGTATGCACTACATCGGGCGGCAATAGTGAGCAATACGCCATCCAACGGCGTGATAACCCGCCCCGCAAGGCGTACCCTTGCGCCTTGCTCTGCGCTCATGGCATGTGGCGCGCGCAATCGAGAGGCAGGCTATGGCGTTCAAAGAGCGGGTTTTTTCCGGCGTTCAGCCCACCGGCAATTTGCATTTGGGTAATTATCTCGGCGCCATGGTGAAGTTTGTCGCGCTGCAGGAACGCTACGACTGCATCTATTGCGTCGTCGATCTGCATGCCATCACGGTGCCGATCAACGTCTGGGGCGGACCGGAAGCCCTGCGGCAAAGCACTCGCGAAGTCACCGCGGCTTTCATTGCCTGCGGCATCGATCCGAAGAAGCACATCGTTTTCAATCAGAGCCAAGTCGCGGAGCATGCGGAACTGGCCTGGATCTTCAATTGCGTGGCCCGGCTTGGCTGGCTCAACCGCATGACGCAGTTCAAGGAGAAAGCCGGCAAGGACCGCGAGAACGCGTCGATCGGACTCTATGACTATCCGGTGCTGATGGCGGCGGACATTTTGGTCTATCGCGCCGCCCACGTGCCGGTTGGCGACGACCAGAAGCAGCATCTGGAACTCTCGCGTGACATCGCGCAAAAGTTCAACAACGATTTTTCACAGTCAATCGTCGCGCGCGGCTTTGGCGAGGCGTTCTTTCCGTTGCCGGAGCCGCTGATCCAAGGGCCTGCGCCACGGGTGATGTCGCTGCGCGACGGCACGAAGAAAATGTCGAAGTCGGACCCGTCGGACTATTCGCGTATCAACCTGACCGACGACGCCGACACCATCGCGCAAAAAATCCGCAAGGCTAAAACCGACACGGAACCGTTGCCGAGCGAAGAAAAAGGATTAGAGGCCCGGCCGGAAGCCGACAATCTGGTCGGAATTTATGCCGCGCTTAAAGGTGTGAGCAAGGCCGACGTGCTCAAAGAATTCGGCGGCGGACAGTTTTCCGCTTTCAAGGCGGCCCTTGTCGATCTCGCGGTCGCCAAGCTTGGCCCTATTGGCGCTGAGATGAAACGGCTCGTGCAGGACCCGGCCTACATCGATTCCGTTCTCGCCGACGGTGCCGCGCGTGCGCGAATCCTGGCCGCGGAAACCATCAAAGCAGTCAAAGACATCGTCGGTTTTATCAGCCACTGACTGCCACAGGTACCCTTCGGGGCTTGTAGCCATAGTGAAGGCCATGGCACCATTATCTTCCCGAGGAAGAGCCGATGAGCCGCAAGCGCCGCAGTTATGAGGCGGGACACAAGCCTAAATTCCTCGTCGTGATCGACGACACCGAGGAGTGCGACCGCGCGGTTTATTATGCCAGTCGGCGCGCAGCCCGCATCGGCGGCGGCGTCATCATGCTGCACGTGATCGAAACGGAAGATCGCAATCAGCAATGGCTCGGTGTTGCGGATATCATGCGCGCGGAAGCGCTCGAAACGGCGAATGCGGTGCTCGACCGCTATGGCGCGCGTGCCAATGGTATTGCTGGCATCACGCCTGAACGCGTGATCAAGGAAGGCGACAAAGCGCAGCAAATTCTCGAACTGATCGACGAGGACGAGGATATTGCCGTCCTCGTGATCGCAGCGAGCACCGGCAAGGAGGGGCCGGGGCCGCTAGTGTCTAGCCTCGGGAAGACTGCGGGGACTTTCCCGATCCCTATCGCCCTCGTTCCGGGTCATCTCGCCGACGAAGACCTCGATGCAATGTCGTAGAGTCTTGCGAGGCTTCGGCGGGCATTTCTGCTGCCGCGGCCAGAGAATGATAGGTTGACCCCCGTGCGGAGGAGACCCATTTAATGCTAGAGATAACCTGCCAGCGGGCCTTGAACCCGAATGCGCAAGGAGCCAGACATGTTCATTCAGACCGAAACCACCCCCAATCCGGCGACCTTGAAGTTCCTGCCAGGCCAAAGCGTCCTTGCGTCAGGCACCCTCGATATGCCTGACCGGGCGAGTGCCACCAAGTCAGCCTTGGCGGAGCGATTGTTCGACATTCCCGGCGTAAGCGGGGTGTTCTTCGGCTCGGATTTCATCACGGTGAGCAAGACGGCCGGCGAATGGCAACAGCTGAAACCGGCAATCCTCGGCGCCATCATGGAGCACTTCATGTCCGGGGCGCCGATTGTCAAAGCCGAGGGAGATGGAGAGGCAGCTCCCACCGCCAGCGGCGAATTCTTTGAAGCCGCCGACGCCGACACTGTCGCCACCATCAAGGAATTAATTGAGACTCGCGTGCGGCCCGCCGTTGCCAACGATGGCGGCGATATCACCTTCCGCGGCTTCAAGGACGGGATTGTCTATCTGGATATGAAGGGATCGTGTGCGGGCTGCCCGTCGTCGACCGCCACCTTAAAGCACGGGATCCAAAACCTGCTGAAGCATTTCGTGCCGGACGTGATCGAAGTCAGGCCGACTTAACCCCGTTCTTCTTCGTGACATTTTGAGCGATGGTGATTACTGGGATCACCCGCTCCTGCCGTCGTAGCGACATGCTGCGGTGATGATAGCCCAAGGCGCACATGCGCATCCTCGCCATCGATACCGCGCTCGCAGCATGCGCCGTCGCTGTTCTCGACACCGAGGATAGCGCGCTCGGAGCCAGCGAGACGACGCCGATGTTCCGCGGGCACGCGGAAGCTTTGATGCCGATGATTGCCCGTGTCATGGATAAGGCGAATATCGAGTTCTCCGAAATTGATCGGATTGCTGTCACGACGGGGCCGGGCAGCTTCACCGGCCTGAGAGTAGGTATATCCGCCGCCCGCGGCATTGCGCTCGCCGCGGGGAAGCCTGCCGTGGGTCTGTCTACGTTGGCCGCTTACGCGGCGCCCTTGATCGCCCAGGACGACACCCTCCCCGTGGTAGCTGCCGTCGACGCCAGACATGACCACGTTTACATGCAGGTATTCGGTCCGGGCGGGCGCACGCTCGTTGCTCCGCGTATTGCATCGCTCCGCGATGCCGTGCGCGCAGCGGCTTTGGCATCCGCGCGCGTTGTTGGTTCGGGTGCCGAGCTCATTGCCGCCGCCTGGCCAATAGCTGAACAGCCGCCTTTAATCGACGCGCAATCCGCGCCTGATATCGGTTGGATCGCGCGACTTGGAGCTGCCGCGCCGACGGGACAGGAGCCGCCAAAGCCGCTCTATCTGCGAGCGCCCGACGCACAGCCGCAGGATGCCTCTCGTCTGTCGCGCCGATGATGGGCATCATCACACGCCTATTCGGGCGCGAGCCGATATTGTCCGAGGCAACGCCGCGCGATTGTTCACCCATGGCAGCACTCCACGGCGCGGCCTTCCGGCGCGGGTGGAGCGATGGGGAATTTGAGCGTTTGCTCGCCGACCGCGCCGTTGTAGCCCATCGGGCGATGCATGGTCGCAAGCTGGTTGGTTTCATTATCTCGCGGCAGGCGGCGGGCGAGGCGGAAATCCTATCTGTTGCCGTTGACCCGTCATGGCGTGGACGCGGCGTGGCCGGCGCCCTGCTCCGCCTGCATTTGCGCCGTATTGCAGGTATTGGCGTAGGAGCGATATTTCTCGAGGTCGGCGAGGATAATGCGCCCGCGCGGCGCCTTTACAAGAAAGCGGGTTTCCACGAAGTGGC
Organism: Alphaproteobacteria bacterium; assembly: GCA_034668825.1. GTDB lineage: Bacteria > Pseudomonadota > Alphaproteobacteria > Rhizobiales > Xanthobacteraceae > CANKHA01. Next base: position 24,214 of record JAXDOR010000246.1, read on the forward strand.
TCGGCGTGAAGGTTATTACCGCAGCGACGCCGGTCCGCGCTCCACTGCGCTGGTGCTGCGTCGTGATCTCGCATGAGAGCCTCGTGGACGGAATCCCGCGCTGTCAATATGCTATTAGAGACTGACGGAGGGCGTCGTGACCGCGCCTAAGACGACCGACATCGAAGCCCAGTGCGTTGCTAACGGCATGCGCATGACCGAGCAGCGCCGGATCATCGCGCGCGTGCTGGCGGGGTCGGCGGATCATCCCGACGTCGAGGAACTGTACCGGCGCTGCGCTGAAATCGACGACCGCATCTCCATCTCCACCGTCTACCGGACCGTGAAGTTATTCGAGGACGCGGGGATCATCGAGCGGCATGACTTCCGCGAAGGCCGTGCCCGCTATGAGCAAATGCGAGAATCCCATCACGATCATCTCATCGACCTGCGCACCGGCAAGGTGATCGAGTTTCAATCCGAGGAGATTGAACGGCTGCAGGCCGAAATGGCGCGCAAGCTCGGATATCGCTTAGTCGACCACCGGCTGGAACTTTACGCTCTGCCTCTCGATGACGACAAAGCTCGGCGCTGATGCTTCGCGTCCCCATGATCACCGTCGCCTTCTTCGTCATGACGCCGGCTTTGGTCGCTATCCAATGGGTGCTGGAGCGGTTGGGGCTGCGGGGCTGGCCGGCCGTCACGATGGCCTATTACGGTTTGCTTCGCAGGCTGCTTCGTGTCCGCGTTCGCGTTATCGGCACCCCGGTCCGCGATCACCCGGTCCTGATCGTGGCCAACCATGTCTCTTGGGTCGACATCGTCGTGCTCGGCTCCATCGCGCCCGTCGCCTTTATCGCCAAAAGTGAGATCGCGGACTGGCCATTGATCGGCCAGGGGGCGAAGGCACAACGCTCGGTATTTGTTGACCGCACTCGGCGTCACCAGACCGCCGAGGCAATCGCGGAGATCGCCCAGCGCCTCACGGGCGGCACACCGGTGGTGCTGTTTGCTGAAGGAACGTCGAGCGACGGCAATCGTGTGTTGCAGTTCCGCTCGGCTCTAGTTGGGGCGGCGCGTGATGCTTTGGATCAAGCTAAGCCCACGCAGCAGGTTTTGGTTCAGCCATTGTCGATCTGCTACACGCGCTTTCAAGGGCTGCCCATGGGACGGCAACATCGTCCGGTGGTCGCCTGGTACGGCGATCTCGATTTCATGCCGCATCTGAAGGAATTCGTCCGCCGCGGCGCGGTGGATGCCGTCGTCACCTGGGGCGAGCCGATCGTCTATGACGGGACCACCGACCGCAAGACTCTGGTGAAATCGCTGGAAGGAACGGTGCGCAGGCTCAGCGCCGCCGCACGAAGGGACCGGCCGAGCCTCGCCGGTTCTGCCGTGTAAGCATTCCTTTTCCGCGCAAAACCGGGTAAGACGGCCTTGTTCCCGTCGTGGACGGCGCACGGCGGCGAATTTACAAGCCTTTGTAGCAACTTAGGGCATCAGCCCGACAGCTCGCGGATCGAAATCGACCGGCATGAGCGAACCTCGCAAGCTCCATATCAAGTCCTATGGCTGCCAAATGAATGTCTACGATTCGCATCGTATGGCGGACATTTTGGCGCGGGACGGATTCGTCGAGACCGGAGTCGTCGATGAGGCCGAGCTTATCATCCTCAATACCTGCCATATCCGCGAAAAGGCAGCGGAAAAGGTTTATTCCGAGCTCGGCCGCATCCGCAAAATGAAAGAAGCCGCCGCCGTTGATGGCCGGCGGATTGTGATCGCCGTCGCTGGCTGTGTAGCGCAGGCGGAGGGTCATGAAATCATGCGGCGCGCGCCCGCCGTCGACCTCGTCTTCGGCCCGCAAAATTATCACCGGCTTCACGATTTTCTTGCTCGCGCAGAGCGAGGCGACAAGGTTGTCGACACCGAATTTCCCGTTGAGGACAAATTCGATTTTTTTGTTCCGCCGAGCCAAGAGGCGACACGCGCGCGCGGCGTTTCCGCCTTTGTCACCGTGCAGGAAGGTTGCGACAAATTCTGCACCTTCTGCGTGGTGCCCTATACGCGCGGCGCCGAGGTGTCCCGGCCAGCCGCTAAAATCATTTCTGAGGTTCAGCGGCTCGCCAACGCCGGTGTGCGCGAAGTCACGCTGCTTGGTCAGAACGTCAATGCTTATCATGGCGACGGCGCCGATGGCCGCACATGGACGTTCGGGCGTCTGTTGCGGCGCCTGGCTGAAATCCCTGGCATAGCGCGGCTGCGATATACCACCAGCCATCCCTGCGACGTCGATGAGAGCCTGATCGCCGCGCATCGCGAGCTACCGAGTCTCATGCCGCATCTGCACCTGCCGGTGCAGTCGGGCTCCGACCGTATCCTCGCCGCCATGAACAGGCGTCACACGCGCTCCGATTATCTCGCCGCGCTTACACGATTGCGGGAAGCAAGGCCGGAAATCGTCTTCTCTTCCGACTTCATCGTCGGCTTCCCTGGCGAGAGTGAGGATGACTTTGCCGCGACGCTCGCGCTGGTCGAGGAGGTCCGTTACGCCGCCGCTTACTCTTTCAAATTTTCGCCCCGATCGGGCACGCCGGCAGCGGCCATGCCCGACCAAGTGCCGGAGCCTGTGCAGATCGAGCGGCTTTCACGTTTGCAGGCCGCCATCGATCGGCATCAAGCTGAATTCAACAGGAGTTGCATCGGCCGGAGCTTGGACGTCCTATTCGACAAGCCGGGACGCTATCCTGGGCAGATCGTCGGTCGCTCCCCATATCTACAGCCAGTCCATGTCATGGCGCCCCCGACTCTCCTCGGAGAGATTCGCCGGGTGGCGGTCAACGATCTCGATACTTACAGTATGTTCGGCAATCTTGTGGAAAGCCCGGGCTCTTTCCTTCGGCCCGAACTCGCGCTGGCAGCGCTAGGAGCCTGAGCGGTTGCGCACCTTCGGAACTGATAATGGATCGATCAGCCCCTCTTCCGCCGAGGGCGCCGCATCCACGCAAATCGTTCTGGCTTTTGAGGACAACCGGCTCGCCTCGGCGCTGTTTGGTCAATACGGACAGAACCTCGCCCTGATCGAGCGCCGGCTCGCTGTTACGGCGGATTCCCGCGGCAATCACGTCACCATCGAAGGCCCACGCGATTCCGTTGAACAAGCACGCCGCGTCCTCGAAGGTCTCTACGAGCAGATAAAGCGCGGTCATGAACTGGTTGCTGGCGACGTCGAAGGCGCGATCCGGCTCGCCATCGCTCAGGGCTCGCTGTTCGATTTTGACCCTGCTTCTGCGCCGCATAGTTTCACGGAAATAAACCTCCGCAAGCGCCCCGTCCGCGCCCGGACCGCCGCGCAGGATTTCTATATTAGGGCCCTGCAACACCACTCCCTGGTATTCGGCACCGGCCCCGCGGGCACCGGCAAGACTTGGCTGGCCGTCGCCCACGCGGTCCAGCTATTCGAGCGCAAGCAGGTTGACCGCATTATTCTGTCGCGGCCCGCGGTCGAAGCCGGCGAACGCCTAGGGTTTCTTCCTGGCGACATGCGCGAGAAGGTAGATCCTTACCTGCGGCCGATCTACGACGCGCTCGATGACCTGATGGACCCCCGCATCGTCGAACGCGCCCTGCAAACCGGCGAGATCGAAATCGCGCCGCTCGCCTTCATGCGTGGGCGCACGCTGACCAACGCCGCGGTCATCCTCGACGAAGCACAAAATACCACGTCGATGCAGATGAAGATGTTCTTGACCAGGCTCGGTGAGAACAGCCGCATGATTGTCACCGGCGATCCGAGCCAAGTCGACTTGCCGCCGGGTCAGACGTCCGGTCTGGCGGAGGCGGTGCGGCTGCTAAAGGGCGTCGAAGGAATCGGACACGCCACCTTCACCCATGAAGATGTGATCCGCCACGAACTGGTTGCGCGCATCGTCGATGCCTATGACAAGTCGGCGGCGGCGTTGGCGCGCAAACGCGAGGGCAAGGAATGAACCCCTCGCCGCGCCGGCAACCCGCCGCGACGCCTTTAATTGACATCATCCGTGAATCGCCCCTTTGGCAAGCCGAACCCGACACCGACCAGACTTTGCGTCGTGCCATCGCCGAGGCAGCGGCGGGGCAGTCAACAAAAGGCGCGGAGCTTGCTATCGTCTTGACTGATGACTCGAGGATTCGTGCTCTCAACCGCGTTTGGCGCGGCATCGACAAGCCGACGAACGTGCTTTCTTTCCTGGCGAAGGAGACGCGCGGTAACGGCCTGCCCATGCTGCTCGGCGATATCGTCATTGCCTATGAAACGGTGGCAAAAGAGGCGGCCGCCCAGGGAAAGCCGTTCCTGCACCACCTCGCTCATCTCTCCGTGCATGGGTTTTTGCATCTCCGCGGCTATGATCATATCGCGGAGGAAGAGGCAGATACGATGGAGCGGCTGGAGCGGGCGGTGCTCGCGCGGCTCGATATGCCCGACCCCTATGTCGCGCGCGACAGTAAGCCCGACTGACCGTCATGCCTGACAATGAAACATCAAGCCGCAGCGAGCCTGCGAGCGATAACGAGATACGAAATCTCCCGGCGATTGTTCCGCGCCCGAGCAAAATCGCGACCGAGAATGGCGATAGCTGGATTGGGCGGATGCTGCGCGCGGTGTTCGGCTGGAAGCCCGGTTCAATCCGCGCCGATCTCGAAGTCGTGTTGGAAGATGGCGCACCCGGCGAAACCGGCTTCTCGCCGGAAGAAAGGACCATGCTCAAGAACATCCTCGGCCTGCGCGAAAGCCGGGTCGAGGACATCATGTTGCCGCGCGCCGACGTGGTGGCGGTCCAGCACGACATCACGCTTGGAGAACTGGTGAAAGTGTTCGAAGGCGCGTTCCATTCGCGGCTTGTCGTCTACAACGATACACTCGACGACCCCGTGGGCATGGTGCATATCCGCGACTTGATTGCTTTCATGACGGCACGCGCCACCGTGAGTCCCGAAGTCAATGCCAAACGAAAGAAGCCGCTGCCGGCGGGACTGGACCTGAAAGCCATCAATCTTTCAGTTCCGCTGACGTCCACCGACCTCGTTCGCACTATCCTGTTCGTTCCGCCGTCGATGCCGGCAATCGACCTGCTGGCGAAGATGCAGGCGACGCGCATCCATCTTGCCCTGGTTATCGACGAATATGGCGGCACCGATGGTCTTGTCTCCATGGAAGACATCGTCGAATTGATCGTGGGCGACATCGCGGACGAGCATGACGAGGATGAGACTCCCGCAGTAGTCCAGCAAGGTGACGGTTCGTTTCTTGCCGACGCGCGGGCCAGCCTCGAGGACGTCACCGCCACCGTCGGTGCCGAATTCGACGTGGGTGACGCAGCGGAGGATGTGGATACGCTTGGCGGTTATCTGGTGATGAAGATCGGCCGCGTGCCCGTTCGTGGAGAGCTTGTGCCGGGGCCGGGCATATTCGAGATCGAGGTGCTCGACGCCGATCCACGCCGGGTCAAGAAGGTCAGGATTCACCAGAGCAAGGCCAGGCGAACGGAGCGTAGCCGCGATGCAAAGCGGCGCGAGGGTTTGCCCGGCCTGCCGAATGCGCCTTCCACCTCTGCCGAACCGGCTCAGCCGGAAGGAGCGACGGATAATGCGTCCAGCGCGGCTCCTGTAAAGAACGCGCGCCAGCCGTGACCCTGACTGGCTTTGCCCATTCGATTGTATTGGTCTGGGGATGGCGGCGCGCCGCTGTCGCCTTTTCCGCCGGCGCCATCTCTGCGCTGGCGCTGGCGCCCATCGATCTTTGGCCGGTGCTGTTCCTGACCTTTCCCATATTGGTCTGGCTGACCGACGGGGCTGCCGCGGGGCGCTGGGGCGGAATTCTCGCCGCAGCCGCGATAGGCTGGTGGTTCGGCTTCGGATATTTTCTCTCCGGTCTTTATTGGGTTGGCTACGCCTTCTTAGTCGACGCCAAGACATTCGGCTGGCTGCTGCCTTTCGCGGTGGTGGCTTTGCCAGCCGCCATGGCGCTGTACACGGCCTTGGGCCTCGCGCTGGCGCGAATGATGTGGACCCGGGGGCCGACGCGCCTGTTGGCACTCGCCATTGCACTCACGGTCAGCGAATGGCTGCGGGGGCATATGTTTTCCGGATTTCCGTGGAATGCCTTCGGCTATACGTTGACCGCCCCGCTGGTGCTGGCACAGAGCGCCGCTGTTTTTGGCCTATGGGGGCTTACGTTCATCGCCGTCGCAGTGTTCGCCGGTCCGGCAACACTCACCGACGACCGCATAGACACGAGACGGCCGTGGTTGCCGCTGCTGACGAGCGTCGTCTTGCTCGGCAGCTTGGCCATTTACGGCACGATCCGCTTGGCGGCGACACCGACAAGTTTCGTCGATGGCGTGCACCTGCGGCTGATGCAGCCGAATTTAGCGCAAGACGAAAAGTTCAATTATTCATCGAAGCAGCAAGTGATGAGCCGTTATGTCGCGCTGTCGGACCGCGCCACCGGCCCGCAGTCGACAGGCATTCGCGATGTCACGCATTTGATCTGGCCGGAATCGGCTTTTCCTTTTTTCCTCACCCGTGAAGCTGACGCATTGGCGCAGATCACGGCACTCCTGCCGCAGGGCACCGTGCTGATCACCGGCGCGGTCCGCCCGGCCGAGCCGGTCTCCGATCCAAAGAACCAACGTGCGTATAATTCGATTTATGTGATCGATCACGATGGTTCGATCCTTTCCATCTACGACAAGGTCCATCTAGTACCGTTCGGTGAATACCTACCATTCCAGAAGGTATTGGAGAGCATAGGGCTTATACAGCTCACCAAGCTGCCGGGCGGGTTCCTGGCGGGCGATCGCCACCGCGCCTTCCCTGTGCCCCGCGCGCCGCAGTTTCTGCCGCTGTTGTGTTACGAGATCATTTTTCCGGGCGACGCGGTGCCGGGCGGAGAACGGCCAGGCTGGCTGCTTAATCTGACCAATGACGGCTGGTTCGGCATCAGTTCCGGACCCTATCAACACTTTCGGCAAGCCCGCGTTCGCGGCATCGAGGAGGGTCTTCCCTTGGTGCGCGTCGCCAATACCGGCATTTCCGCCGTGGTGGATTCGGTCGGCCGCATTATCAACTCCCTGCCGCTCGGCACCGATGGAATTCTGGATTCGCCATTGCCGCGGGCAATCGATCCTACAATCTATTCGCGCACCGGCGAGGGATTAGTCGCTTTGATACTTGTGGTGGCTTTTGTAATCGTCATCCGGCGCCGGCTACGTTTGTAGCGATCCTCGGTAGTAATCTTAGCGGGAGCCTACCTTTCCGTTTAAATGCCGCGTGAATTGTTCTTTTAGCAGCCCGGGTTACCTGATAATTTTTATTCGCCAAAGTAATAGACGCGCCATGCGTTATTTGATCTTGTCGGAAGCAGGAAATTTCTCGTAGTTCTTTGCGGCATTAAAAGCACGAAATCAAAACATTGATTTCTGCGGCGACCCTGGCGACAGGGAGAGAAGGAAGCAATGACAAAAAAAACGCCGAACCCCACCGACAAGCATGTGGGCAGCCGTGTGCGCATGCGCCGGATGATGCTTGGAATGAGTCAGGAGAAGCTCGGCGACGCTCTCGACCTGACGTTCCAGCAAGTGCAGAAATATGAGAAGGGCACAAACCGCATCGGCGCGAGCCGGCTGCAACAGATCGGCCACTTCCTTCAGGTTCCAGTTTCTTTCTTCTTTGAAGGCGCGCCCGACGTGCCGGGAACGACCCGCGGCATGGGCGAGGCGCCGTCCCCCGCTTACGTCGCGGATTTTCTTTCCACCTCGGACGGGCTTGCCCTCACCAAAGCATTCATGCGGATCAAGGATGCCAAGCTCCGGCGCCGGATTGTGGATCTCGTCGCGCAAATAGCGGGCGAGGACAGTCGCTGATCCGGCTGCCCGGCAACTCACTTGGCGTCGCGTTAAGCTTGGCGTCTTGACCTCGCGCGGGTACACTGTAAGAAACACACCCCGACATCGGATGGCGCGGCCTAACCGCGTGGGTGAGGAGCTTCAACAGTGTCCCGTAAGAATTTTTTATTCACCAGCGAATCTGTTTCCGAAGGCCATCCCGACAAGGTTTGCGATCAGATATCGGACGCGATCCTCGACGCGTTTCTGGAAAACGACATCAAGCTCGGCATCGCCGACGATAGCCAGGTGAATACCCGGCTCGGCTGCGAGACGCTCGCTACGACCAACAAGATCGTGGTCGCTGGCGAAGGCCGCGGGCAGGCGCCACTGTTCAAAAAATTCAGGGACGGCGCCATGATCAATCGCGAGATGATCGCCAAGATCGCACGCGATGTGGTCAAGGACATCGGCTACGACCAGGATGGCTTCTCCTTCCATGGCGCCGACGTGGAAGTTCTGCTGCATGGCCAGTCGCCTGACATCGCCATGGGCGTCGATGCGAAGAAGAAAAAGAGCGGCGAGGAGGAAGGTGCCGGCGACCAGGGCATGATGTTTGGTTTCGCGTGCACCGAGAGCGAAATCTACGAGAAGGGCTCGTTCATGCCGGCCCCGATCTATTTTGCGCATAAGATTTTGAAAGTGCTGTCGGAGGGACGGCGGTCGGGGCAGCTCTTTGATCTGCAGCCCGACGCGAAAAGCCAGGTGACCGTGCAATATGTCGACGGCAAGGCTGTGGGTACCACCAAGGTGGTTGTCTCTACCCAGCACAATGCCCAAAGCCGCAATGGCAAGAAATACACGCCAAGCATGGTGAGGGAGCTGATAGCGGACGCCGTAGCTTCCGCATTGCCCGATGGCTGGATGCCGAAGAAGCCATCGGACTTCCTGGTCAATCCCACCGGCAATTTCGTCGTCGGCGGCCCCGACGGCGATTGCGGGCTCACCGGCCGCAAGATCATCGTTGACACATATGGCGGCTATGCGCCGCATGGCGGCGGCGCCTTTTCCGGCAAGGACCCGACCAAGGTCGACCGCTCAGCGGCCTATGCCGCGCGCTATCTGGCCAAGAATATCGTTGCCGCCGGCCTCGCAGAGCGCTGCACGATCCAGGTGGCCTATGCCATCGGCGTTGCCGACCCGATGTCGCTGTTGGTCGATACTCACGGCACCGGCAAAGTCGACGAACGCAAGCTGGAAAAAATCCTGCCGGAAATCTTCCGGCTGACACCAACGAATATCCGCCGCGCGCTCAAGCTCAACCGGCCAATCTATCGCCGCACCGCCGCCTATGGCCATTTCGGCCGTGCCCCCGATAAGGATGGTGGTTTCTCCTGGGAGAAGACCGATCTCGTTAAGCCACTGCAGAGCGCGCTGAGCTAATAGCCACGCTTTTTCGTCAAGGTTCGGGCTTGTTCCGGCCACCACGCTGCCAATAGTAACGATGGGTAAGTCGTGGATGCCGGCGCCAAGCGCGGGCAAACAAGTATGAATGAATCTCAAAATCAAAGGGCTGAGCGCGCCTTCTTCGGCAGGCGCAAGGGCCGCATGCTGCGGCCACGTCAAGCCGGGTTGTTAGAGACGCTACTGCCGCGGCTCGCCATCGACCTCAGCAAACCTGCTCCAGCCGATCTCGCCGCGCTGTTTGCACAACCCATCAACGAGGCACGGCTCGAAATCGGATTTGGGGGCGCCGAACATCTGATCGCGGAAGCACGTGACTATCCGCGCACCGGATTCATTGGCAGCGACGCCTTCCTCAATGCCATCGCCAAGGTTCTGACTGCGATCGATCAGAACGCCGTTGCAAATGTCCGGCTGGATTTCGGCGACGCCGCGCAGCTGATCGATTGGCTGCCGCGCGCCTCGCTCGCTCGCGTCGATCTGCTTTATCCCGATCCGTGGCCGAAGCGGCGACATTGGAAGCGCCGTTTCGTGCAGGACGCAAGCATCAACGGCATTGCCCGCATCTTACGGCCAGGGGGAGAATTCCGCTTCGCCACCGACATTGCCGATTATGCCGCATGGACGCTGGCGCGGATGCTGCGTTCTCCCGATTTCACCTGGACCGCCGAGCGGGCCGACGATTGGCGGCAGCCCTGGCCGGGCTTTACCGGCACGCGCTACGAGGCGAAGGCCAAGCGGGAAATGCGCGTTCCCTGTTATTTGATTTTCCGGCGGAAATAGACGCGTTGGACCCGCTGTTACTCATGCCCCTGGCGAACCTGCCAGAAACGGACGACGCGTTGGGCCGTGGACAGCGACAGTTTTTCGAAATTGGCGTAGGCCTCATCGAGCCCTTGAGTCGACGTCCCCTGCTTGCCCGGACGCGCGGTCATGATCGCGCGCACCGTCGGCCATCCAAAGCCTGCGGCCTTGCAGAGGATTAAGACGGGATCCACCCGGTCGCCTCCCAACAATCGGTCCGCGACGTCGATCGCAATCCCGCAGAGCAGTGAGAGTGACGCCACGGTTTCCTCATAACGTCCGGCCTTGGCGAAGTTAGTGAGCTCCGCTTCGCCGAAGCTTCCGGCCTGCCGCAGTGCCAGCACGTTGTGTTGCGCTTCCGTGTAGTCGCGCGCCGCGGCCGCACCGCCGATCTCGGCGGAGACTTCGGCCAGCACCCGGCGGATTTCCGCGGCTGTTTCCGGCTTGGCCTTGATCAGAAGCCGTTTTTGCACGACCTCGGTCGCCTGCATCAGCAGTTCGCGAAAGAGATGCGCGGGAATGTCCGGGCGCTGCCCGACTTTCTCCGCCAGAACCCCGTCCGCCTCGGCGCGTTTGACCAGGGCCGAGAAACTGGTTTCCGAGAGGCATGCACGTTGATTGTCGGCGACGTTGCGGGCCACCTCTCGATCCCCGCGTTTGACCAGAACATCGGTGACCGCTTCGCCGATGCTGGTGCGGCTGGAAATGGCGAGAAGATGGGCCTGGCTTTTGTTCTTGGCGATGTCGACAAGATCGGCGTCTTGCAGCCGCCCCGAGCGCATCAGCATCGGCCCGGCGATGGCGATGTCATCATCCTTGGCGAGTTGGCGCACGACCTGCGTGGGCGCGTTTGCTACCGGCGCGAGGCGCCGCGACAACTCGGCCCGCGCCTTGGCCTCGATCTCGGCGATGAGCAGACCGAAAACGCTGTCGAATAGGTCCACGTGATCTTCGTTGTAGCCACTGGCGCCGTTGACGAAGAGGCTGGTGATGCGCTTGAGGGTGTTGGCGCGTTTTTCGCGCGATCCGTGCTGGATAACATCTTCGAGTTCGGGGATCAGCGACTCGGCGGCGGACATGCAAGCTCCCCTGGATTCGGGCCTTGGCTCCGGATCCGCTTATTGGAACTTAGAAGCTGAATCTGAATGAAGGGTTAGCCACGGTCTGGGGGCGGCGGCGGTGCCGGCAACCCTTGCGCGGAATGCAGCAAATCGCTATATTCCGGCTGTCTGCATTGGACATCTCATAACGGTCGGAGTGATCTGATCGGCTTTTGGGAGTGGGCCCCCCGGGACCCGCTCTTTTTTATTACCAAAATCGGCCTACGGGCGAATCTAAGCATGAGCGAGACGGTCGATACAACTTCCGCGTCCGAAGCAAGGCTCCTCGTGGAGCCGGGGCTGGCTGCGCGCGTTGCCGCTGCTGCCGAGCCGGTTCTTGAGGGGCTCGGCTTCCGCTTGGTGCGAGTGCGGATTTCGCCATCGGCGGGTTTGACCGTGCAAATCATGGCCGAGCGGCCGGACGGCAGCATGACTGTCGGCGATTGTGAAACGGCGTCGCGCGCCTTATCGGCGGTATTCGATGTGTCGGATCCCATCGATCGTCCGCATCGTCTTGAAATCTCCTCGCCAGGAATCGATCGTCCGCTGGTGCGCCGGTCGGATTTTGTCCGTTATGCCGGCCATGTCGTGAAGGTAGAAATGACGATGCCGGTTGAAGGCCGCAAAAGGTTTCGCGGTCTTCTTTTGGGAACCGAGGGCGATGCGGCGAGGCTTCGCCGTGACGATGCAGTCTCCGGTGAACAGGAAGAGTTCCTGCTTCCCATCGAAGATATGACCGAGGCAAAGCTCGTACTCACCGACGAACTGGTTGCCGAAGCGCTCAGGCGCAGCAAAGCGGAAGAGCGTCAAGCGCGGGACGAGGGCAACGAGCAACCACCGTCCAAACCACGCGATCACCGGCGAGCAGCCGGTTCTATGAAACATTCCGGCGCACGTTCGGAGAAATCCGGCGCGGCGCCTAGCACGAGGGAGACTGAGCATGGCCGTCAGCGCCAATAGGCTCGAACTTTTGCAGATCGCCGACGCGGTCGCGCGGGAGAAATCGATCGACCGCGGAATTGTCATCGCGGCCATGGAAGACGCGATCCAAAAGGCGGCGCGTTCGCGCTACGGCAGCGAGACCGAGGTCCGCGCGGAAATCAACCCGAAGACCGGCGAAATGCGCCTCTCACGTCTGATGCTGGTAGCCGATCAGGTCGAAAACGACTCCATTCACATTTCCCTGGAAGAGGCCAAGCGCCGCAATCCCGCCGCCCAGGTTGGAGACTACATTGCCGAGGCGCTGCCGCCGCTGGAATATGGCCGCATCGCCGCGCAATCGGCCAAGCAGGTAATCGTGCAGAAAGTGCGCGAGGCCGAGCGCGACCGGCAGTATCAAGAATACAAGGATCGCATCGGCGACATCGTCAACGGCATCGTCAAGCGAGTCGAATACGGCAACGTCGTCGTCGATCTCGGCCGTGGCGAGGCAATCGTGCGCCGCGACGAGATGCTGCCGCGTGAAGTCTTCCGCAATGGCGACCGCATTCGCGCCTACATCTATGACGTGCGCCGCGAGCCACGCGGGCCGCAGATTTTCCTCTCCCGCACGCATCCGCAATTCATGGCGAAGCTGTTCGCCCAGGAAGTGCCGGAAATCTATGACGGCATTGTCGAAGTCAAAGCCGTCGCCCGCGACCCCGGCTCGCGCGCCAAGATCGCGGTGGTTTCGAGAGATTCTTCCGTCGATCCCGTCGGCGCTTGTGTCGGCATGCGCGGCTCGCGCGTGCAGGCCGTGGTTAATGAGTTACAGGGCGAAAAGATCGACATCATCCCCTGGTCTCCAGACATCGCCACCTTCGTCGTCAATGCGCTGGCGCCGGCAGAAGTCGCCAAGGTGGTGCTCGACGAAGACCGCGAACGGATCGAGGTCGTGGTGCCGGATGCGCAGCTTTCGCTTGCCATCGGCCGGCGTGGGCAGAATGTCCGGCTGGCGTCGCAGCTCACCGGCTGGGACATCGACATCCTCACCGAACAAGAAGAGTCCGAGCACCGGCAGGCGGAGTTTGAGAATCGCACCCGCATCTTCATGGACGCGTTGAATGTCGACGAGGTGGTCGGGCAGTTGCTGGCTTCCGAAGGCTTCACCTCGGTCGAGGAACTGGCGCTGATCGATGAGAAGGAAATTTCCGGCATCGAAGGCTTCGATGAAGACACCGCCCGCGAGCTGCAGACCCGTGCGCGCGATTACTTATCCCAACAGGAGGCGGAGCTTGATGCCAAGCGTCTGGAACTCGGCGTCGATGACGCGCTCAAGGAAGTTCCCGGCGTTACCTTAAAGATGATGGTCAAGTTGGGCGAGAACGGCATCAAGACGGTGGAGGATCTTGCCGATTGCGCCACCGACGACCTCGCCGGCTGGACCGAGCGCAAAGATGCAGAAACGACCAAGCATCCGGGAATTCTCGATGGCTTTGAAATGACGCGCGAAGACATCGAGGCTCTGATCATGCAGGCGCGCGTGAAGGCAGGCTGGATCACCGAAGCCGACTTGGCGCCTCCGCCGGCGGAGGAGGTCACAGCCGAGGCCTCCGAGACTCCAGCTTAAGAATTGACGGTCCGGAACCCCATGCTCGCACACGCGCAGGATCAGGATAGTGAGTTGGATACGGGACCGCGGAGCAGCGGTGCCGGGACCGAGCGGCTGTGCGTGTCGACTCGAAAGGTCAAGCCCGTCTCCGACATGGTCCGCTTCGTTGTCGGCCCGGAGGGCGAGGCGGTTCCCGACCTCAAAGGCAAGTTGCCCGGCCGCGGTGTCTGGGTGACCGCGACAAGAACGGCTCTCGCCGAGGCCCTCCGGCGCAATGCCTTCGGCCGTGGTTTCGGCCGCCCAGTTAAATCCCCCGCCAATCTGGTGGAGGCAACCGAGCGCCTGCTTGAACGCGCTGCCCTCGATGCCCTGGCGGTCGCTGGAAAGGCCGGGCAGGTCGTGACCGGATTCGGCAAGGTTGAAGCGGCATTGGCGCGGGACAACGTGGTGACAGTGCTGCACGCGTCTGATGCTGCCGCCGATGGCGTGCGCAAGATCAGCGGCGCCGTGCGCCGCCGAACGGCCACGGACCGGCGTGAAGTTGGTATAATCGCCACATTTACCTCGGCTCAATTGGATTTGGCATTGGGCCGCCCAAATGTGGTACATGCAGCCCTGCTCGCTGGACCCGCCACCAAGACTGTTCTTGCGCGGTGCTCGCGCCTCGACCGTTTCCGGGCCGGCGAACCGGCGAACAGAACGACCGTAATGGGCTGCAAGCGGATGCCCGAGGACTAGGACTGAATGACTGAGACCAAGAGCCCTGGTGAAAAGCTCAGCGTGAGCGGTACCAAGACGTTGACGCTCAAGCGCGGCGTCGAACAGGGCGTCGTACGCCAGAGTTTCAGCCACGGCCGCACCAAGCCGGTGGTCGTGGAGAAGGTAAAGCGCCGCGTCGTCGGCGGGGAGCCGAGAGCCGAGCCTGCACCCACACCAGCGCCTGCCGTTGAGCGAAGCACGCCCGGCCAGCAGGGAACGGCAGCCAAGGCTGCCGGTGCGGCGGCCGCCGCGACGGCGCAAACCGCAACGGCGCCGAAACCTTCCGGAGTCGTGCTGCGCACACTCTCGGAAGAGGAACGCAGCGCCCGCGCCCATGCACTGACCGATTTCCGCTCCCGCGAAGCCGAGGAGCGCAAGATTGCCGAGGAAGAGGCGCGCCGCCGCGCCAGCCGCGACTCCGTCGACCGCTCCGAGCGCGATGCCGCCGAAGCGCGCAAACGCGAAGAAGACGACCGCCGCCGTCACGACGAGGAAACGAAGCGCAAGGCCGACGAAGTTGCGAAGAAGCGCTTCGGCGAGGAGGAAGCGAAGAAAGCCGGCGTTCCGTTCAGCCGTGTCGTAAAGCCGGAAGCAGAAGAGGATGACGGTCCGCGCACCATCCGCCGTGGTCCTGGTGGCGCCGTGCGCGCCGCTCCCGCTCCGAAACCGACGACGCGTCCAGGACCGCAGAAGCAGCGCGGCCGCCTGACTCTCGTCACCGCGCTGCGGGCCGACGAAGTGCGCGAGCGCTCGGTCGCGTCCTTCCGCCGTCGGACTCAGCGCCTGAAGGGCCATGCTTCCGACGAGCCCAAGGAAAAGCTGATCCGCGAAGTCACGATTCCGGAAGCCATCACCATTCAGGAACTCGCCAACCGCATGGCCGAGCGTGCCGTCGACGTCATCCGCCTGCTGATGAAGCAGGGACAGATGGTGGTGATCACCGATGTGATCGATGCCGACACCGCGCAGCTCGTCGCTGAAGAAATGGGCCATAGCGTCCGGCGTGTCGCCGAGTCCGATGTCGAGGAAGGTCTGTTCGATGTCGCCGACGATCCGGCCGCGCTGGTGCCGCGCGCGCCCGTGGTGACCGTCATGGGTCACGTCGATCACGGCAAGACTTCCTTGCTCGACGCCATCCGTTCGACCGAGGTCGCGGCAGGCGAGCATGGCGGCATAACCCAACATATCGGCGCGTACCAAGTGACATCGCCGACGGGCAGCAAAATCACCTTCATCGACACGCCAGGCCACGCGGCCTTCACGGCGATGCGGGCGCGCGGCGCCAAGGTCACTGACGTTGTGATTCTTGTGGTCGCGGCGGACGACGGCGTGATGCCGCAAACGGTGGAGGCTATCAATCACGCCAAGGCGGCAAAGGTGCCGATCATCGTCGCCATCAACAAGATCGATAAGCCGGACGCCAAGCCTGACCGCGTGCGCACCGAATTGCTGCAACACGAGATCCAGGTAGAGTCTCTAGGCGGCGAGGTGCTTGACGTCGAGGTATCGGCGACAAAGAAGACCAATCTCGATCGTCTGCTTGAGATCGTCGGTCTGCAGTCCGAAATTCTGGAACTCAAGGCCAATCCGAGCCGTCCCGCCGAGGGTACGGTGGTGGAAGCCAAGCTCGATCGCGGTCGCGGACCTGTTGCGACAGTGCTGATCCAGCGTGGCACGCTCAAGGTCGGCGACCTGATCGTGGCTGGCGCCGAATGGGGCCGGGTGCGGGCGTTGCTGTCCGATACCGGTGCGCCGGTTGATAGCGCCGGGCCATCAACGCCGGTCGAAGTGCTGGGCTTTAGCGGCACGCCGGATGCCGGCGACCGTCTTGCCGTGGTCGAAAATGAATCCCGCGCCCGCGAGGTTACGGCTTATCGCGCCCGTCAGAAACGGGAAAAGACCGTCGCACGCGCAACCGGCATGCGCGGCTCGCTCGAGCAGATGATGACGCAGCTCAAGACCAGCGGCCGCAAGGAATTCCCGCTGATCATCAAGGGCGATGTGCAAGGCTCGATCGAAGCCATCATCCAATCGCTCGACAAGCTCGGCACTGAAGAAGTCGTGGCGCGCGTGCTTCACGCCGGAGCCGGCGGCATCACCGAGTCCGACGTCACGCTGGCCGAGGCTTCCGGGGTTCCGATCATTGGCTTCAACGTGCGCGCCCACAAGGAAGCACGCGAAGCCGCGGAACGCGCCGGTATCGAAATCCGCTACTACAATATCATTTACGACCTCGTCGACGACGTGAAAAAGGCGATGTCCGGCCTGTTGCCGCCGACATTGCGTGAAACCATGCTCGGCAACGCGCAAATCTTGGAAATCTTCAACGTCTCCAAGGTCGGCAAGATCGCCGGCTGCCGCGTCACCGACGGTACGGTCGAGCGCGGCGCCAACGTCCGCCTCATCCGCGACAACGTCGTTGTCCACGAAGGCAAGCTGTCGCAGCTCAAGCGATTCAAGGATGACGTCAAGGAAGTCACCGCCGGTCAGGAATGCGGCATGGCCTTCGAGAATTACCAAGACATGCGCGTCGGCGACGTCATTGAATGTTATCGGGTGGAGACGATTCAACGCAGTCTGTGAGTCCAAATCTCACGGCTTTGCGCGAAATCTAGTTCCGCCTTTTCCCGTCATGACCGGGTTCGTCCCGGCCATCTCGCTTAGGAAGGGAAGTGCGCCCCTAAACGGGATGCCCGGCACAAGGCCTGGCATGACAGAACGGTTGGATTTTCATGCGCGGCAAGAAAAGCAAGCACGACACCGGACACGGACCTTCCCAGCGCGCGTTGCGCGCGGGCGAACTCGTGCGCCATGCGCTGGCGGAAATCCTGTCGCGTGGCGACGTGCACGACCCGGTCTTGGAAGGGCATCTGGTCACCGTCCCGGAGGCGCGCATGAGCCCGGACCTGCGCATGGCCAGCATCTATGTCATGCCGCTCGGCGGCAAGGATGCCAAAGACGTGCTTGCGGCGCTTGAGCGCCACAAGAAATATTTGCGCGGCGAGATCGCCAAGCGCGTCAATCTCAAATTCGCTCCCGACATCCGCTTCCTGCTTGATGATCGCTTCGACGAGGCCGAGCGCATTGAGAAACTTTTGCGTCGGCCAGAGGTGCAGCGGGATCTTAAGAGCGACAACAATGATGAATAATCCGATGACCGCTTCCCTCTCCTCCCCCCTTGAGGGGGAACAGAAGGAGCAACGGGGGAAGGAGCGAAAGCAGCAATTCAAACGCGATAAGCGCGACGTCCACGGCTGGGTCATCCTCGACAAGCCCGTTGGCATGACCTCGACCCATGCGGTCGCGGTGGTGAAGCGGCTGTTCTCCGCCAAGCGCGCTGGTCACGCCGGTACCCTCGACCCGCTCGCCGCCGGCTGCCTGCCGATCGCGCTCGGCGAGGCCACCAAGACTGTTCCCTTCGCCATGGATGGCCGCAAAATTTACCAATTCACCGTGCGCTGGGGCGAGGAGCGCGACACCGACGACGCCGAAGGCCGGGTTGTGGAAACCAGCGCTACGCGCCCAGCGGAGGACGCTATCCGGGCACTGCTGCCGGAATTCATGGGAACCATCGCTCAGGTGCCGCCGTGCTACTCGGCCATCAAGGTCGACGGTGAACGGGCCTATGATCTGGCGCGGGACGGCGCCACGGTCGAACTGGCTAGCAGGCCCGTGGAAATTCACCGCCTCGACCTGGTCTCTACACCGGACGCCGACCACGCGCTATTTGAGGCAGAATGTGGCAAAGGCACCTATGTCCGTGCGCTGGCACGGGATATGGGCCGGGCCCTGGGCTGCTTCGGTCATGTTTCGGCTCTGCGCCGTACGGTGGTAAGCCCGTTCGGCGAGAAGCATATGATTTCACTGGAACAACTCGAGGCTATGTGCCATAAGGCCTCGATCGGCGAGGGCAACCTCGCCGATGCGCTTTTGCCCGTAGAGACCGTGCTGGACGACATCCCGGCACTGGCCGTCAATCGGGCAGATGCGGCCCGGCTCCAAAGGGGTCAGGCCGTTTTGTTGCGCGGACGGGACGCACCCATCTACCGCGGCACGGTTTACGTCACGGCATCGGGCCAGTTGATCGCCCTTGCCGAAGTCGACCGCGGCGAGATCGTCCCCAAGCGTGTGTTCAACCTGACCGGCGTTGTAGGCAGCGCCGGCTCTCGAAAGGTCCCTGACGATGTCGATTAGCACCGGCCGCAAGGCCGAAGTTATCAAGACGTATGCGACCACCGCCGCCGACACAGGTTCGCCGGAGGTGCAGGTGGCGATCCTCACTGAGCGGATCACCAACCTCACAGAGCATTTCAAAACGCATGTGAAGGACAACCACTCGCGGCGGGGATTGTTGAAGCTCGTGTCCACGCGCCGGACTTTGCTTGACTACCTCAAGCGCGTGGACGACGCACGCTATAAGGCCATCATCGAGCGGCTAGGCATTCGCCGCTGACAATAATTCCGCGCGGAATATCCGCGCGTTTGTGAGCGGGCACTTTGTGCCCGCCGTTAAGTCGGACAGCAATCACGTTGTCCACCAATCCGGGCCGCCAAGGGGCACCCGGCAACCGATGGAAGACATGAAGGCCATTGGCAGGATCGCCAGACGCTGTTTTGCTCGCGGCACACGCGCGCGACACAGCCTCTCGCCGTCTTGCTCATGGCTTTCGCCCTTCCGCGAAAACCATGAAAGACCATCACAATGTTTGATATCCATCGTGTCGAGCTCGACTGGGGCGGGCGCACCCTAACCCTCGAAACCGGAAAGGTCGCCCGTCAGGCTGACGGCGCCGTGATCGCTACCTATGGCGAAACTACGGTTATCGCCACCGTCGTGGCGGCCAAGAAGCCGAAGGAAGGCATCGACTTCCTGCCGCTGACCGTCAACTACACCGAGAAATACTACGCTGCCGGGCGCATCCCTGGCGGCTATTTCAAGCGCGAGCGCGGCCCGACCGAAAAGGACACGCTAACGTCGCGCCTCATCGATCGCCCGATCCGTCCGCTGTTCGCCGAAGGCTGGCGTTGCGATACCCAGGTGATCGTCACCGTACTGTCGCACGATCAGGAGAACGATCCCGATATCCTCGGCATGGTGGCGGCTTCCGCCGCGTTGACGCTATCCGGCGCGCCCTTCATGGGTCCAATCGGCGGCGCACGCGTCGGCTTTACCAACAACGAATACGTGCTCAATCCCACGATCGACGAGATGAAAGAAAGCCAGCTCGACCTCGTGGTCGCGGGCACTCAAGACGCCGTGCTGATGGTGGAATCGGAGGCCAAGGAGCTGTCCGAGGAGATCATGCTTGGCGCGGTGATGTTCGGCCACCGGCACTTCCAGCCGGTGATTCAGGCCATCATTCAGCTTGCCGAAAAAGCCGCGAAGGAGCCGCGCGATTTCGCGATGCCCGACACCGCCGCGATCGAGAAGGAGATGCTCGGTATCGTCGAAAAGGATCTGCGCGCAGCCTATGCGATCCCGCGCAAGGCCGAGCGTCAGGACGCGGTCGCCGCCGTCAAGAAGAGGGCGATGGAGCACTTCTTTCCGGACGGAAAAGACAATCCCGAGCGACCGATGCAGCAAGTCGCGGGCGTGTTCAAGGATCTCGAAGCCAAGATCGTGCGTTGGAACATCCTCGATACCTCAAAGCGCATCGACGGCCGCGATCTCGTGACCGTGCGCCCGATCATCGCCGAGGCCGGCTTCCTGCCGCGCACCCATGGCTCCGCTTTGTTCACCCGCGGCGAGACCCAAGCGATCGTGGTGGCAACGCTCGGCACCGGCGAGGACGAGCAGTGGATCGACGCTCTGTCGGGGACGTACAAAGAAGCTTTCATGCTGCATTACAACTTCCCGCCCTTCTCTGTTGGCGAGACCGGACGCATCGGCGCGCCCGGCCGTCGTGAGATCGGCCACGGCAAGCTCGCTTGGCGGGCGATCCGCCCCATGCTTCCGGCGAAAGACACGTTTCCCTACACTATCCGCGTGGTGTCGGAGATCACCGAGTCGAACGGCTCCTCGTCGATGGCGACGGTCTGCGGCACCTCGCTGGCGCTGATGGATGCAGGCGTGCCGCTAAAGCGGCCGACCGCGGGCATCGCCATGGGCCTGATCCTTGAGGACAAGCGCTACGCCGTGCTGTCCGACATCCTCGGCGACGAGGACCATCTCGGCGACATGGACTTCAAGGTGGCCGGCACGGAGGAGGGCATCACCGCGCTCCAGATGGACATCAAAATCGCCGGCATCACCGAAGAGATCATGAAAGTCGCGCTTGGCCAGGCCAAGGGCGGACGGCTGCATATCCTCGGCGAGATGGCGAAGGCGCTTAACACCGCCCGCGCCGAGCTTGGCGAGCATGCCCCGCGGATCGAAACGTTCAAGATCCCGACCGACAAGATCCGTGAAGTGATCGGCACCGGCGGCAAGGTGATCCGCGAGATCGTCGAGAAGACCGGCGCCAAGGTCAACATCGAGGACGACGGCACCGTCAAGGTCGCCTCGGCTAACGGCGAGCAGATCAAGGCGGCGATCAACTGGATCAAGTCGATCGCCTCCGACCCCGAAGTGGGGACGATCTACGAGGGCACCGTGGTGAAGGTCATGGACTTCGGCGCCTTCGTCAACTTCTTCGGCTCCAAGGACGGCCTGGTGCATATCAGCCAGCTCGCGGCGAACCGGGTGAACAACGTCAAGGACGTGGTCAAGGAAGGCGACAAGGTGAAGGTCAAGCTGCTCGGCTTCGACGACCGCGGCAAAACGCGGCTGTCGATGAAGGTGGTCGACCAAGCCACGGGCGAAGACCTCGAGACCAAGCAGAAGGCCGAGGGCGAACCACGCCAAGCCGCAGGCGGCGAGTAGCTCTCCGCCCTTTCCTCTTGAGACGTCGAAACGAAGGCGGCCGAAAGGCCGCCTTTTTTTGTCATCCCTACCAGAGCTAGGACACGGTAAAGGCTAGATAAAACAGCTATTTAGCTTGAAAACGACATTCTGTGATGCCCATCACTTCGCCTCTCCACTGGCAGCAGTAACCTTCACATCACATTAACAACGCACGCCCATCTAGCGCAGGAGAAGTCCCATGACGCATCTCATCGACATCGGCGGCTCCGCTTTGAACCGTTTCTTCTCCAGCATTCTGCATTTTGCGCTGATCCGGGTGTTCCATCGCCTTCAGGCGCAATGCGGTGTCTGCCTAGAACGCTAGAACGAACGCATCGCTCGGCCCGCCGGTACAGAGTCCCGGTGGGCTCTTTGCGCGCTTCATCGACGGATGCTTGCGCTATAATCTCGGCGCCCTTGGTAGATCGGGCGCAGAGGTGTCATGGCGACGGTGAGCCATCAAAATAATGGGCTGTTGTCCGCCCTCCCCGAGCACCTCTCGGCTTATCTGTTCGCCGAAGCCAAAGCCATTCGACTTGCCGCCGGCGAAATGCTTTTCCTCAAAGGCGATGCAGGGGACGGATGCTATCGGGTTGAGCAAGGGTTGCTCAAAGTCGGCATCGGTTCGCGCTCAGGTGCGGAGAGAATTCTTGCTGTGCTCGGCCCCGGCGCGCTCGTCGGCGAATTGTCGATCATCGATCGGCTGCCCCGCTCCGCATCGGTCACGGCGTTGCGTGACTCCGAACTCAGTTTCGTCAGCCGCGCGCTGTTCGAGCAATGCACGCTGAAATATCCCGAAGTCTACAAATACCTCGTCGAGCTTCTCGCCTCACGGCTGCGCGAAACCGACGCAGTCCTCGCAGCGGAAAGCCTGCTTCCCCTCAAGGGCCGCGTTGCGACAAGATTGCTCGAACTAGCGGATGCCTTCGGCCAGGATGTCGGTTCAGGCCGTATCCTCATTCGCCAGAAGATCGGCCAGCACGACCTCGCGGCCATGGCTGGGATCGCGCGGGAGAACGTTAGCCGCCTGCTCAATGAGTGGAAGCGCCGCAAGCTGGTGAGTCGAGTCAATGGCTATTATTGCTTGGAGGACAAGGCCGCGCTTGAGCACGAGGCCGATCTCTAAGCCCGCGCGCTTACTGCGCTGCTTCCTTCGTCTCCTCGCCACCCTCTCCCCTGAGCGCATCGGGCTGCGGCATGGCGATGATATTGTAGCCGGAATCGACGAAATGGATTTCGCCAGTGACACCGCTGGATAAATCAGAGAGCAAATAAAGCCCGGCACCGCCAAGGTCTTCCAGGCTCACGCCGCGGCCGAGCGGCGAATGCCGCTGCTGGTAAGCAAACATGTAGCGTGCATCGTTGATCCCGGCGCCGGCAAGCGTGCGGATGGGGCCGGCGGAGATCGCGTTCACGCGGATGTTCCGGCTGCCATAGTCCACCGCAAGGTAACGCACCGAGGCCTCCAACGCCGCCTTCGCCACGCCCATGACATTGTAATTAGGCATCGCACGCGAGCCACCATTGTAGGTCAGCGTGACCATCGAGCCGCCGTTTGGCATCAGCGCGGCGGCGCGCTTGGCTGCTTCGGTGAAGGCGTAGCAGGAGATCACCATGGTACGGATGAAGTTTTCCCGGGTTGAATCCGCGTAGCGGCCCTTGAGTTCGCTTTTGTCGGAAAATGCGATGGCGTGGACGAGAAAATCCATCGTCCCCCATTGCTTCTTGATCTCGTCGAACACCGCGTCGACGGAAGCGATGTCTTCCACATCGCAGGGAAGCACAAGTGAGGAGCCGATTGTTTGCGCCAGCGGTTTTACGCGCTTGCCTAGCGCCTCGCCCTGGTAGGTGAAGGCAAGCTGCGCGCCTTGGGCCGCGAGTGCCTCGGCAATGCCCCAGGCGATCGAATGATCGTTGGCGACCCCCATGACGAGCCCGCGCTTTCCTTTCATAAGTCCCGTCGACAACGCGCTGCTCATCACGCATCCAACCTTTTGAACACGACCGAAGCATTGGTGCCGCCGAAGCCGAACGAGTTCGACAATACGCAGCCGAGCTTCACGTCGTCGCGCCGCTTACGCACTATGGGCATGTCGCTGAAGGCGGGATCGAGCGTCTCGATGTTGGCGCTCTCACAGATGAAGCCATTGTTCATCATCAACAACGAATAGATCGCTTCCTGAGCACCCGCGGCTCCGAGCGAATGTCCGGTCAGTGACTTGGTCGCGGAGATTGGCGGGCATTTGTCGCCGAATACCTCGCGGATGGCTTCGATCTCCTTGAGATCGCCGACCGGCGTCGAGGTCGCGTGGGGATTGATATAGTCTACCGGCGCCTTGACGGTTGCCAATGCCATCTTCATGCAGCGCATCGCACCTTCGCCGGACGGCGCTACCATGTCGTGGCCATCAGACGTCGCGCCATAGCCCACGACCTCGGCATAAAGCTTCGCCCCCCGCGCCTTTGCATGTTCCAGTTCTTCCAGCACCAGCACGCCGGCGCCGCCGGCGATGACGAAGCCGTCGCGATCCGCGTCATAGGCGCGAGAAGCTTTCTGAGGCGTCTGATTATATTTCGACGACATCGCGCCCATGGCGTCGAACAGTACCGAGAGCGTCCAGTCCAGTTCCTCGCAGCCGCCGGCAAAGATCGTGTCCTGCTTGCCGTATTGAATGATCTCCATGGCGTTGCCGATGCAATGGTTCGACGTCGCGCAAGCGGACGAGATCGAGTAGTTGACGCCCTTGATCTTGAACCAGGTAGCGAGCGTAGCCGAAGCGGTCGACGACATCGCCTTGGGCACTGCGAAAGGACCGACGCGCTTCGGACCCTTGGTGCGGGCGATGTCGGCAGCCTCGACCACCGCATGGGTCGATGGCCCGCCCGAGCCCATGATGATGCCAGTTTTCTCGTGGGAGACGTCCCCCTGTTCCAAACCGGCGTCGCGGATCGCCTGTTCCATGGCAACGTGATTCCACGCCGCGCCACCACCAAGAAAACGCATGGCCCGTCGGTCGACAACCTCTTCCGGATCGAGTGTCGGCGCGCCGTGTACTTGGCAACGGAAACCGAGTTCCGCGTATTTGTCGGCGCGCACCACACCCGATCGGCCTTCGCGCAGACTCGCCACCACTTCCTGGGTGTTGTTGCCGATGGATGAGACGATCCCCATCCCGGTGACGACAACACGTCTCATGCCTGCCTCATCTGGTTTTGTGCCGCGGCCGATCAATTAATCTGGGCTCGCCGGCATTCGATAGCAATCCTGCAACATTCGCGCGGCGTAATTACGAAGCGATGACAGCGCGAGAAGAAACCTCTCAGGTGCCGCTCGGTTGTAACATCTGCTCCTGACGGAATAGCCCGACCTTGAGATCACTCGCGCGATAGATCACGGCGCCGTCGGCCGACAGCCAGCCGTCGGCGACGCCGAGCACCAGTTTCGAGCGCATCACCCGTTTGATGTCGAGGCCGTAGACCACCTTCTTCACATTCGGGAGAACCTGGCCGGAGAATTTCAACTCGCCGAGGCCGAGCGCGCGGCCCTTGCCTGGAGCGCCCAGCCAGCCGAGGAAAAAGCCAAGGAGCTGCCACAGCGCGTCAAGGCCGAGACATCCGGGCATCACCGGGTCTCCCTTGAAATGGCAGAGGAAGAACCAGAGGTCCGGCTTCACCTCGAGTTCGGCACGCACCAGGCCCTTGCCATGGGGCCCGCCTTCTTCCGCGATCTCGGAGATGCGCTCGAACATGAGCATGGGTGGCAACGGCAGTTGCGGGCCTTCCGCGAACAGGTCGCCGCGTCCGCAGGCGAGCAAATCCTCGTAGCCGAAGCTTGTGCGTCGATTTTGCATTCCTGCTCTGTCCTCACGCCCGCTTTATCGTGGGCGCTTTCCTAACACACGGAATACACGGGTTAAAGTGAGCCATAAGGCGGCATTTGCACGCAAAGCCAACGGAGCGGTTTGTTGCGACGGAGTTGCATCTAACGGCCTAAGGCCGTATCTTGTGCTTTAGCCGCAATGAGTTAAGCACAGAAACGGTTTCGGCAAGGGTAGGGATTATGACGCAACTGCGGACGATAGTTCTTCCGGCTCCGGTCGCATCCGCCGAGCAATCGCCCTTAGTCCTGCGGACCGGCCTCAACGGTTGCCCCTGGCATGACGTCAAAGCCCTGCTCCGAGACGTCGGTTTGCGCCCGACGCGCCAACGCATGGCCCTCGGCTGGATCCTATTCGGCAAAGGCGACCGGCACCTCACCGCCGAAATGCTCTACGAAGAGGCGACCAAGGCCAAGGTGCCGGTGTCGCTGGCGACCATTTACAACACGTTGCATCAGTTTACGGATGTCGGTCTGCTGCGCCAGGTCGCTGTCGACGGCTCGAAAACTTATTTCGACACCAACGTCTCCGCGCATCACCACTTCTTTCTGGAAGACGACAATGCGCTGGTCGATATTCCGGGAACCGACGTGATTGTCGGCACCGCACCGACGCCGCCGGAAGGTTACGAGGTTGCTCGTATCGATGTCGTGGTACGGCTGCGGCGCAAGCAGCGCTAATCCGAGTTCCAATTTGTTTCCATCATGGCCGGGACGAACCCGGCGATGACAAAGGGTTATTCGACCTTTTCGTTGGGATAGACGCCCCATAGCCGGTCCTGCTCGATCCAACCGTCGAATTTATTTCCCGAAATACGACACCAACTGCCGGTGCATTTCTTCACGGTGCCGAGCACGCCCGCCTGAAGCTGCGCGGTGACCGCGGCGGCGGCCTCCGCCTTGTCACGAATAGCAACCAATTCGTCTTTGGCCTTCGGCATTACCACACCGGTGCGGCGGCCGGACAACAGCGAATGATAGACCCAGCCCTCGGAGCCTTCACCGTCGCGGATGCGTCTCCAATTTTCAAATTCGGCGGTGATTTCGACCGGAAGTCCGGCGCGGGTATAGACCCAGGTCACGTCGTAGGTCTTCGCCGGCCCGACATGCATATTGACCTTGTCGGCCTTGAGGCTGACGAAGCGCGGAACCGGAAGCCCACTCGGGCCGGTAGGCACTTCGCCCGCTGCATTCGCCGGGCTGCTACCTCCCATGGCGATGACCAAAAGGCCCCACAGGGAAAGACGCGATAAACTCATTGAGGGAGTCCGATTGGCGTGTCTGACCGCTCTGTGGGGATAGTGTAGCAGGCGGCCGCGGCCTCGGTGCCTTGTCTTCACACGGCCATCTGTTAGAGAGGAACCGCGCCGCGCCCGCCGAAATGGACGCCCCTAGTGTCGGCTAGCCCGGTTAAAGAGGCCTGAACGGCCCGCGCTTGTGGCGCGAAAGGGCGGCGACCCATGCCGAAGCGAAAAAAGCCCCTGGTCATCGTGACCCGCAAGCTACCCGACACCGTCGAGACGCGGATGCGCGAGCTGTTCGAAGTCGAGCTCAATCTCGACGGCCGGCCGATGAGCCGTGCCGACCTCGCGGCCGCGGCGCAACGCGCCGACGTGCTGGTGCCGACCGTGACTGACTTGGTTGACGCGCCCATCCTGGAACAGGCCGGCGACAAGCTGAAGCTCATCGCCAATTTCGGCAATGGCGTCGACAATATCGATGTCGTCACGGCGGTAAAGCGCGGGATCACGGTGACCAACACGCCGAAAGTCCTCACCGAGGACACCGCCGACATGACGATGGCGCTGATCCTGGCTGTGCCTCGGCGGCTCGGAGAGGGATCGGCCGTCCTCACCGGGGAGAAGGAATGGACCGGCTGGTCGCCGACTTGGATGCTGGGGCATCGCATCGGCGGCAAGCGTCTCGGCATCATCGGCATGGGCCGTATTGGGCAAGCGGTCGCGCGGCGTGCGCGCGCCTTCGGCCTGCAAATCCATTATCACAATCGCCACCGCGTGACGCCGAAGATCGAGGAAGAGCTCAACGCGACCTACTGGGAGAGCCTCGACCAAATGCTCGCGCGCATGGACATCATCTCGATCAATTGTCCGCATACGCCGGCGACATATCATCTGCTTTCGGCGCGGCGTCTCAAGCTCATCCGCCCCGAGGCTTACATCGTCAATACCGCTCGGGGAGAGGTAATCGACGAAGCCGCCCTGACGCGCTTGATCGACACTGGCGCCATTGCGGGAGCCGGACTCGACGTGTTCGAGCACGAGCCTGCGGTAAACCCCAAACTGGTGAAGCTCGCACGCGCGGGCAAGGTGGTGCTGCTGCCGCACATGGGCTCGGCCACCATCGAAGGCCGGGTGGAGATGGGCGAGAAGGTCATCATCAACATCAAGACCTTCATGGACGGCCACAAGCCGCCCGACCGCGTGTTGCCCTCGATGCTGTGATCGGGCGCATGCAAGTGCGCCCGCCGTAAATGTCGTATGCTGGTTCCAGGATAAACGCGGGAGGACATGGATGCGCGCGTCAATCGTCGGCATCGCCGCCGTTGCCATAATGGCCGCATGCGGCGGCTCGTTCGCCGCCGGAAAGCTAACGCCGGCCGACATCAAGAATGTGTTCTTCAACGGCCAACCCTTCACCGCCGCGACGCCGTCCGGCGTCAAATACAAGATGATCTATACGGCGGACGGTAAGATGACGCGGGAATCCGTAGCGCACGGCGGCGCCAAAAGCGAAGGCACCTGGACACTGACCAAAGACGGCTTCTGCACCACATGGAAGGCGTCGCAGCCGAATTGCTACACGCTGGTTTCTTCCGGCGACAAGAGATGGTCGGTAATGAAGGGCTCCGGCCTGATGGCGGTGTGGACGAAGTAGCCTTCTTTTATTCTGCAGCGGCGGCGGGCCGGCGTCGTCCAACACGCAGAAGCCGCTCGATCCAGTCGGCAAAGAGCGCAGGCCGCTCCACCAGGCGCGCAACACCATAAGCGATCAAATTACAGATAAAAAAGCTGCCACAGGAAATGCTGGCCCAGCGCCCCGGGGTCGTGGTGACGTCGCCGATGGTTGGATCGAGTAGCGCCCTCAGCGTCACAAGGGTCGGCGCGTGAAGGATATAGAGCGTGTAAGACCACGCTCCGGTGGCAATGAGCGCGCGTCCCGTACGCCCGCCCATGTCCGGCGCGCGCGCAAGCGCGATAAGCCAAAGACCGATCGGCAGACCAATAACACCCTGATAGAAAAGGCCCGCTGGCGTATCGAGCAGAAAGAGCGGGAAAAAAAGTGGAAACAGCGCAGCGCATGCGACGCAGGCAAATCCGAAGAGAGGCCTAACGGGCAGGCGGTGGTGCAAAAGAGCCGCTAGTCCTCCGAAAGCAAAAAGCATTGCGGCGGTGAGGCCGAGTGCGAAACCGCGGATCAGCGCCAATAGGAGAATGATCGTCAGAACGGAGGAGACGATCCGGGTCAAACGGATTTTTCCGGCTATGCCCAAGGCTGCGCAGGCGGCGATCGCATAGAGGACGAGTTCGAGCCGCAACGACCAGATCGCGACGTTGGTCGCCGGCAAGGCGTCGTTCGCCGGTTGCGAAAATGTGAAGGTGAAAGCCCGCAGCCATGCCGCCATGCTCACGTCAAAAGGCATATCCACGTGTTTGAGCGCGGAAAAGGCGACACCATCGAACCGAAGCACGACGATGATGGCGGCGGCGAGAATTGCGAAAAGATAGGGCGGGTAAATGCGAGCAAAGCGGCGGATAGCATAGTCGATGCAGTTGAATTCGCCCGAACGGATATATTCCCGCCTGACGGTGGTCGCGATCGCGAACCCGCTCAAGCAAAAAAAGATAAGAACGGCAAGCCGTGCTGGCCAGCTTGCGACGGGATTTGTCAAATCGCCGGCAGGATCGAGCAGCATGAAGACATGCGAAATCACGACCACCTGAGCAGCAATGCCCCTGACCGCGTCAAGATTATGGAAGTGGCCAGACCGCTGCATGAATGAAGCTACCCTCCCGGAGTTGTAATCGTCGGGTTTTCGCCGGACAGCGGATTGTCTCGGTCCCAGGCATAGGTCAGCGTTTCGAAACGCATCGAGCGCGCATCGATCATCAGCAGGCGGCCGACAAGACCTTCGCCGAAACCGACGATTTCGCGGATCACCTCGAAGGCCATCAGCGAACCAAGCACTCCGGGCAGCGCGCCGAGGATGCCGACCTCCGAGCACGTGGGCACTGTTCCTGGCGGCGGCGGCTCCGGAAACAGACAACGGTAGGTGGGATTGGGTTCGCCGCTTGCAGTACGTTCATGCGCGCGGATGGTCGTCAGCGTTCCGTCAAAGGGACCGACCGCTGCAGTGACGAGCGGCTTTTGCGCGAAAAAACAAGCGTCGGACACAAGATAGCGGGTGGCGAAATTGTCCGATCCATCGGCGATGATGTCGTAACTCGAGATGAGATCGATAGCATTGGAGGCGACCAGCCTTGTCGCGTGCGCTTCAACGGCGACATGAGGATTGAGCCGGCGGATCAACTCAGCCGCGCTTTCCACTTTAAGCCGTCCGACATCCGGCGTGGCGTGGATCACCTGGCGCTGAAGATTTGACAGCGAAACCGCATCGTCATCGACGATCCCGAGGGTGCCGACGCCTGCCGCGGCGAGATAGAGCAGGACTGGCGCGCCAAGCCCGCCGGCCCCGATCACCAGCACGCGGGCGCGCTTGAGCGCAGCTTGGCCGGGGCCGCCGACCTCGCGCAGGACGATGTGCCGCGCATAGCGTTCAAGCTCATCGGAACTCAGCATCGGTGATTATATCGCGCGGAGCGGCTATCCATTGCTAGCCATTTTTTGTTCAAGTCTCGCCTCCCTAGCACAATTTGCACACTCCCATAGTTGCGATAAGATAATGGGAAGTCAGGTAAATTCGGTTGCCGAGGATGCGTATGAAAGTCGCCGGGGCTGCTCTGGTATTGCTGGTGGCGACGCTATCCGCGCTGGCAAAGGATGCAACCCCACTGCCGCGTTCGAAGCCGGCCCAGGCTGCGGCGGCTACAGCCACCGGTCCGAAGCCGGCACGAGCAACCAGCCGCAAATCGAAACAGCCGGCCGCCGCCAATCAGGCCTCGGCTCCCGCCGCTCGCGCCTTGGCCGACAGCTATGCGGGTATTCCGATGGGCGAACGGATCGCCATCCAATCCGATCTGGTCTGGGCGAGCGATTTCAAAGGCTTTGCCAACGGCGATTTCGACGATCGCGCCGTTGCTGCCGTCAAGGCGTTCCAGAAACGCTTCAGATCCAAGGAGACCGGAATCCTCAATCCGCAGGAGCGCGAGGCCCTGGCGGCGGCGGCGAAGGAACGCCGGGACGCGGTGGGCTGGCGCGTGGTGGACGACCCGCTCGGCGGCGGGCGCGTCGGCGTGCCCACCAAGCTGGTCTCTCCGGCGACGGGCGGCAAATCCGGCAGCCGCTGGACTTCGGCGCATGGCGAGACCGTGATCGAGACGTTCCGCGTCAGTGGACCGAATATCACTTTGGCTGCTGTATTCGATCAGCAGCGGAAAGAACCGCTGGACCGCAGAGTCGAATTCAACGTGATGCGGGATGACTTTTTCGTCATCTCCGGCCTGCAAGGCCTGAAGAAATTCTACCTGCGCGCTCAGATCAAGGAGGGCGAGGTGCGCGGTATCACCGTGCTTTATGACCAAGCCGTGGAAGGCACGATGGAAAAAATTGCCGCCGCGGTGTCGAGCACCTTCCTACCATTCTCCGCTTTCAACGCGGCTAAATTGCTCGCCGCGCCGTCGACCCGCAAGGTGGAATACAGCACCGGCATCGTGGTGAGTGGCGCCGGCCATATCATCGCCAACCGGCAGATGACCGATGGCTGCCACGTTATCTCGGTGCCGAAGTTCGGCAATGCCGAGCGGCTAGCCGAAGATCAGGAAAACGATCTCGCTCTGCTGCGTGTCTATGGCGCCCGCGATCTTGTTTCGCTGGTGCCCGCAACCGAAGCGCCATCGGCGTCGGATGTGACTCTCGTTGGCATCGCCGATCCGCAGGCGCAGAACGGCGGCGGCGCGGTGAGCACGGCGACCGCGCGTCTCGGCGGCGGAAATGCAGCACGGCAGCCAGTCGATCCCACGCCCGCCTTCGGATTTTCCGGCGCGGCTGCAATCGATAAGCAGGGCCGGCTGGTCGGCGTGGTGGCGTTGAAGCCGCAGCTGGTTGCAGGCGCGGGACTGGCAAATCTGCCGCCGGCTGCGAATGTCACTCCCGCTGAGAGCGTCCGCAAATTCCTAGAGGCGCAGGGCGTGCCTTCTGCCACGGGCCGCTCCGGCGTAGATGACGCCAAAGCTTCCGTGGTGCGCGTGATCTGCGTCAGGAAGTAACGCCTTCAACCAAATTCAAGGATTTCACTGCTCATTCCCGCGTAAGCGGGAATCCAGATAGTCACGCTTTCTGAATCCACGCTTCCGCGGGACGAGGGATGAATTTAGCCAACGCTCCGCAGGCCCTATTGTTGGCGGCGCGGGCCACGCCGGTGTCCCTTTTTTCCGTTCCCTCGAAAGGGAAATGGAGCGCCGGGAGGCGCCAGGGAGCTTGCGAGGCCCCCTTGGCAGGCCTTGCGATCGGCCCGCCGGAACGCTTGCGAGGCGTTCCGCTCCCCAGTGACGTAGGGGAGCGGCGCCTCCCGGCGCTCCACTTTCCGGCTCCGCATGAGGCGGGGCCGGACCGCTCTCGCTGTGAGGCGAGTCATGACGAGCGCGTCTCAGCGAGCAAGGTGATAGGAATTTAATCACAAAACGCTGACGGTGTCAAGTGCCTCGCAGAAAGCCTCACGGCTCCAAGACGATGCTTTTCCCGGGCGCGAAAACATAGGTCCTACGATCCAGTTCCCGGCCGGCGCGGTCGTTGCGCAAGACCCATTCGATGCTGAGGCAGTGTTTCCATTCGCCGCAATCGAAATCGATATTCTTGATGCTGATGGTCGCGACTTTGCGTCGGGTTTTTTGTCGTACCAGCACGTGTAGTGGAACGTGCGCATTTCACCCTGCTTCCATATGCCAAGCGGATACTCGCCTTCCTGGTCACAGGCGTCGATGCCGAAACGCGAATCTCCGGCACGGCCGATCGCGGCTTGGTCATCACGCACGGCGAAAACCTGATCCGCCGCGTTAAGGCCGCCGCGAGAGCGATAATAAACGGTGAGGCGGCGACCGGTGACCGGATGGGTCCAGCTTTCCGGCCCTTTCCAGGTGCTACCGCCCGCTGTCTGACGAAAAGTGCCAGATGGATAGTTGATGCTACGATGGCCGTTCCATGCCGCGCCGAGGATCAATTCCATCGGTATGAAGCGCGAGCGGGTCGACACGTCATAGGCCTCGTCCCAGACGTCGGCGTGAGCGGCCGCCGCAGGCATGGCAGCCAGCGCCAGGCCATATATTGCGGAGCAAAACTGGGTCATGTCCTACTTTTGGCAGACGGGACAGAAGAATGTCGAACGGCCATTCTGCACGATGCGCTTGACCGTGCCGCCGCAACCGCGCGTCGGGCACAGCTTTCCCTCGCGGTCGTAGACCCGAAAATTGTGCTGGAAGTCGCCGAGCGCGCCATCGGTGCGGCGATGATCGCGCAAGGATGAGCCGCCGGCTTCGATGGCGTCGTTCAGCACTGCCTTGATGGCATCGACCACCGCGGCGGCGCGTTCGTTAGGATTGCCTTTGCGGTCCGCGATGGTCGAAGCGCCGCGTTTCGGCGACAGCCGCGCGCGATGCAGCGCCTCGCAGACATAGATATTGCCGAGCCCGGCGACGACGCGTTGATCCATCAGTGCCGCTTTCAGCGAAGTCTTCTTCCCGGCGCAGGCGCGCGCCAGCATCGCGGCATCGAAGGCGTTGCCGAGCGGCTCCGGGCCCATCGCTTTCATTAAAGGATGTTGCTCGAGCTGCGCGCGCGGCGTCAGCTTCATGAATCCGAAGCGGCGCGGATCGTTGAAGGTGACGATGCCGCCGTTCGACATGTGGAACACCACATGATCATGCTTCACATGTTTCGCGCGTTCATGGTGATAGCGCGCGGTGTTCTTCTCCTCGCCGCCGCGGCGGAAGACGTGGAAGGAGCCCGACATGCCCAGATGCATCATCAGCACGTCGCCCGAGGAAAGATCGAGCAGCAGATATTTCCCACGCCGGCCGAGGCCCTTCACGGTCTTGCCTTGAAGCTGCGCGGCGAAGTCCTTCGGCAGCGGCCAGCGCAGATCCGGCCGCCGCGCCTCCACCTCGGCGAAGCGCGCGCCGTCCATCACCGGCTCCAGGCCGCGGCACACGGTTTCGACTTCGGGAAGTTCTGGCATGGTTTGAATCCATTCGTCATTCCGGGACGCGAGCGAAGCTCGCGGGCCCGGAATCCAGATGCGGGAACTGCAAGTCTTCTGGATTCCGGGTTCGCCGCTTTCGCGGCGCCCCGGAATGACGGGAGTGGATGTCATAGCGCCCTTACCCCATCCGCGCTATGGTCCTGCCGGAAAAGGACTATTGAGCATGCCGGCCAGGCAAAACACGCATTTCGGCTTTGAAGACGTGCCACTTGCGGAGAAGCAAGGGCGCGTGGACGAGGTCTTTTCCTCGGTGGCTGGCCGCTACGACCTGATGAACGACCTGATGTCCGGCGGCCTGCACCGCGCCTGGAAAGGCGCGCTAGTGACGGCCGTGAACCCGCCCAAAAATGGTAGGCCGTTCGCGCTGGTCGACGTGGCGGGCGGCACCGGCGACATTGCCTTCCGTGTGACCGACACAGGCGGCGCCGGCACGCGCGCCACCGTGGTCGACATCAACCGCGAGATGCTCGCGGTCGGCCGGCAGCGCGCCGAAAAGCAGGGGCGGAACGTCACATTCACCGAAGGCAACGCCGAGGCGCTGCCGTTTGCCGACCGCAGTTTCGATGCCGTCACCATCGCCTTTGGTATTCGCAACGTGCCGCGGATCGAGCGCGCGCTGGAGGAAGCACATCGTGTGCTGCGGATCGGCGGGCGTTTTCTCTGCTTGGAATTTTCCAGCGTCGACGTGCCCGGCCTCGATGCGCTCTACGATCTCTATTCCTTCAATGTCATCCCCGCGCTTGGCCGCGCGGTGACGGGCGATGCCGAAGCCTATCGCTATCTCGTGGAATCCATCCGCCGCTTTCCGAAGCCCAAGGCTTTCACCGATATGATCGGTGCGGCTGGCTTCCGCCGCGCCTCCTTTCGAACAATGACCGGCGGTATTGTTGCGCTGCATTCCGGCTGGCGGTTGTGATTTTCCGACCATGATCTCTTCACTCGCCCATCTTGCCCGTCTGGCGCGCGCGGCGTTCGTGTTCGCACGCGAAGGCGTGTTCGGCTTAGTCGATCCGGCGCCGCTCCCGGTCGGCGCGCGCATGGCGCTGCGCATCGCCCGGCTGATCGAGCGGCCGACCACCAGCGCCGGCGTTGGCCGGCTTGCCATCGCGCTGACCGAACTCGGACCGACCTATGTGAAGCTCGGCCAGTTCCTGGCGACGCGTCCCGACGTGGTTGGCGTAACCATGGCGCGCAGTCTCGAAAGCCTGCAGGACAGGATGCCGCCGTTCCCGCAGGCCGAAGCCGAAGCGGTGGTGACTCACGCATTCGAAAGGCCGCTCGGCACCGTGTTCTCTTCCTTTGGGCCGCCGGTCGCGGCGGCTTCGATCGCGCAGGTGCATCGCGCCACGGTCATGAGTGATGCCGGCCCGCGTGCCGTCGCGGTCAAGGTGTTGCGTCCCGGCGTCGAGCATCGCTTCAAGGTCGACCTCGATGCGTTTTTCTTCGCCGCGCGCCATGCCGAAGCCTTTTCCGCCGAAGCGCGGCGGCTGCGCCTGATCGAAATCGTCGACACGCTGTCGCGCTCGGTGCGGCTGGAGATGGATTTCCGCCTGGAGGCGGCTGCGCTGTCGGAACTCGCGGAGAATACCAAGGATGACCCGGATTTCCGCGTGCCCGCTGTCGACTGGGACCGCACGGCGCGCGAGGTGCTGACGCTGGAATGGATCGAGGCGACGCCGCTGTCGGACCGGGCGCGGCTTGAGGCCAAGGACTTCGATCTGCCGCAGCTTGGCCGCGCGGTGATCCAGACCTTTTTGCGCCACGCGCTGCGCGACGGTTTCTTCCATGCCGACATGCATCCGGGAAATCTGTTCGTCGATGATGACGGCAAGCTGGTGGCGGTCGATTTCGGCATCATGGGCAGGCTCGGTCCGAAGGAACGCCGCTTCCTGGCGGAAATCCTCTACGGCTTCATCACCCGGGATTATTACCGTACGGCGGAAGTGCATTTCGAGGCGGGCTATGTACCGCGGCATCATTCCGTCGAGAGCTTTGCGCAAGCGATCCGCGCCATCGGCGAACCGATCCACAATCGCGCCGCCGAAGACATTTCGATGGCGAAGCTGTTGATGCTGCTGTTCGAGGTCACCGGACTATTCGACATGCGCACGCGGCCGGAACTCTTGTTGCTGCAGAAAACCATGGTCGTGGTGGAAGGCGTCGGGCGCGCACTCGACCCCAAGCTCGACATGTGGAAGACCGCCGAGCCGGTGGTGCGCGAATGGATCGAGCGGCATCTCGGGCCGGTCGGCAAGATCGAGGACGCGGCGCAATTTGACGCAGCTTGCCGACGACGGCATCCACTTCATCGGGCCGAACACAGGCGAGATGGCGGAGACTGGCGAGGCCGGCATCGGCCGCATGGCCGAGCCATTGGAGATTGTCGCCGCAGCAGAAAAGTATTTGCCGAAACCCGCCGGGCCGCTGAGCGGCAAGCGCGTCATCGTCACCTCCGGGCCGACACATGAGCCGATCGATCCGGTGCGTTACATCGCCAACCGTTCCTCGGGAAAACAGGGCCATGCCATTGCCGCGGCCGCCGCGGCTGCGGGCGCCGACGTGTTGCTGGTGTCCGGGCCGGTGAATTTACCCGATCCTGCGGGCGTGACCGTGGTGAAGGTGGAAACGGCGCGGCAGATGCTGGCCGCCGTCGAGCAGGCTTTGCCAGCGGATGCTGCCGTCTTCGCCGCGGCGGTTGCCGACTGGCGTAGCGACGAAGCCACGCAGAAAATGAAGAAAGGCGCGGGCGGTGCGCCGACGCTCGCGCTCACGGAAAATCCCGACATTCTCGCCAGCGTGGCGCAAGGCAAGGCGAAGCGGCCGAAGCTCGTCGTCGGCTTCGCGGCGGAAACCGAGCATGTGATCGATAACGCCAAATCCAAGCGCGCAAGCAAGGGCTGCGACTGGATTGTCGCCAATGACGTGTCGCCCTCGGCCGGCGTGTTCGGCGGCGACCGCAACACCGTGCATCTGATCACCGGCGCTGGAGTGGAATCCTGGCCCTCGCAATCCAAGAGCGAAGTGGCCGATAATCTGATCGCGCGGATCGCCGCGGCGCTGGCGGAGACAGCATGAGTAACATCGAAATCCAGGTGATCCGGCTGCCGCATGGCGCCGGTCTGCCG
The DNA here is from genome assembly GCA_034668825.1 of Alphaproteobacteria bacterium. Taxonomy (GTDB): domain Bacteria; phylum Pseudomonadota; class Alphaproteobacteria; order Rhizobiales; family Xanthobacteraceae; genus CANKHA01. The sequence goes on from JAXDOR010000246.1 coordinate 60,992, forward strand.
CTGCCGGAATACCAGAGCGCGCAGGCCGCGGGCCTCGATCTGCTCGCCGCCGTGCCGGTGGACGCGCCACTGACCCTGGCACCGGGAGCACGGGCAATGGTGCCGACGGGCATCGCCATCGCGCTGCCGCCAGGAACCGAAGCGCAGGTTCGACCTCGCTCCGGCCTTGCCGCCAAACACGGGGTCACCGTACTCAACACGCCCGGTACGGTAGACGCCGATTATCGCGGAGAAATCCAGGTCCTCCTGGTCAATCTCGGCAGTGAGCCTTTCGCCGTCAGCCGAGGCATGCGTATCGCGCAACTGGTGATCGCGTCCGTGCTGCGCGTGCGGATTTCGGAAACGCCGGCGCTTGGCCAGACCTCGCGCGGCAGCGGCGGTTTCGGATCGACGGGAGCCTAACCCTCATACTGGGACCGCTCCGCCTCAGATGAGAGCGGCTCGGTTGCTATCGACCCAGCGCCGCAAAAACGATAAGACGCGCCAACGTCGCCATCTTGCGTCACAGGAGAACGTCATGCCGACTGCGCGGAAGCCAACTGCATCCATGCCCGCGCAAAGCCGCGGCCGAATTTATGACTCCATCACCGACACCATCGGCGACACGCCGCTGGTGCGGCTGAACCGCTTGCCGCAAATGCACGGCGTCAGGGCAAATATCCTTGCCAAGCTGGAATTCTTCAATCCCATCTCCAGCGTCAAGGACCGCATCGGCGTCGCCATGATCGACGCGCTGGAAGCCCAGGGAAAGATTGGTCCGGATACCGTGCTGGTCGAGCCGACCTCGGGCAATACCGGCATCGCGCTTGCCTTCGTCGCGGCGGCGCGCGGCTATCGCCTCATTCTGGTGATGCCGGATTCAATGTCGCTGGAACGCCGCAAGATGCTGCTCCTGCTCGGCGCGCAGCTTGAATTGACGCCGGCGGCCCAGGGTATGCGCGGTGCCATCGCCAAAGCGGAGGAATTGCTGAAGACTAAGAAGAGCGCAGTAATGCCGCAGCAGTTCAGCAATCCGGCGAATCCGGAAATCCATCGCCGCACTACCGCCGAGGAAATCTGGAACGACACGCAAGGCTCGGTTGACGTCTTTGTTTCCGGTGTCGGCACTGGCGGCACCATCACCGGCGTCGGGCAGGTACTCAAGCAGCGTAAGCCTTCCGTGCGGATTGTCGCGGTCGAACCGGAGGACAGCGCAGTGCTGTCGGGGAAACCGCCGGGGCCGCACAAGATCCAGGGTATCGGCGCCGGATTTATTCCGGAAATCCTCGACCGCTCGGTCATCGACGAGGTGGTCGCTGTCAGCAACCAGACTTCTTTCGACACCGCCCGCGCGTTGGCGCACTACGAAGGAATTCCGGGCGGCATTTCATCGGGCGCGGCAGTCGCCGCCGCGTTGCTAATCGGCGCGCGGCCCGATATGGCCGGCAAGAATATCGTTGTCGTGCTGCCGTCCTTTGCGGAGCGGTATCTGTCGACGGCGTTGTTCGAGGGATTGTAGGAACATCCGGCCTCATGGTGAGGCGCATCCCGAAGGGATGCGTCTCGAACCATAGCCGTCCTCGTCCTTCGAGACGCAATGCTGCGCATCGCTCCTCAGGATGAGGACGGAGCAGAAGCCGGCGGTATTCAAAGGCCTACTTACGCCGTTCACGGTCTGGACTCTTTCGGCGCGATTCCCGTTGGGAGTAATGTCGAGCGATTCGCGCGCGACCTGGCGGACGCCGCGATCAGCGCTGAACAGCGGCGGCGCTGGCGATAGAGGTTCGGGCCGACCTGGGGCAAGCCTACATGCCGGACGTGATCCGGGCGACGAGCGGGAGTCTCCGTGCTCAGCCGCTGCGAGGTGGATTCCTCGCGGCTATCCCCATAATCGTCGGCTGGGCCGCGCCCGCCCGCGCTGACGAGTTCGCCGCTTCTTCAGCGCTCGATCTCTACATCGCCGCCTTCGCCAGTCTGGACCGCCATGAGATTGCGGCGCTCGCGTTGACCCTGGGAGTTTTGCTTTTCGCGGTGGTAACCGCGGTCATTCTCGTGCGCACCCGGGCTCGCGCAACACAGGCCGATATGTCAGCCCGCGACGAAATCCTGGAGTTGAAGGCCGAGGTCGACCGCATCAACGTGCTGCTGCTGTCGGAACCGCAAATCATCGTGGCCTGGGCGGCGGCCGACGATGTGCCGGAGATCATCGGCGACACCACCGTGCTGACCCCGGCTTCCGCGCCGCATCGTGTGCTTGCTTTCGGCACCTGGCTTGAACCGGAGCAGGCCCGCTCTATGGAGCAAGCCGTCGAAGCGTTGCGCGCGCGCGGCGAAAGCTTCACGACGTCGTTGACGACACTGTCGGGGCACCCGATTGAAGCCGAAGGCCGTGCCATCGGCGGCCGCGCCGTGCTTCGGCTCAAGGATGTTGACGGCATTAAACGCGATCTCGCCGAGCTGTCGGCGCAGCATCGAAGGCTGATTGGCGAGGTGGAATCGCTCCGAACGCTGATCGAGGCTTTGCCCTCGCCGATCTGGGTCCGAGACGAGGCGGGACAACTCAGCTTCGTCAACAGCGCCTATGCGCGGGCGGTGGAGGCTCGGAACCCGGTCGACGCCGTTGAGCGCGGGATCGAGCTACTGAATCAGGTTACGCGCGAGGAACTGAGCCGGTCCTGCGCCGCCAATGAATGTTATACCGGGCGGGTCCGCGCCGTTGTTGCCGGTTCAAGGCGCGTCTTCGACGTTCGTAACGTGCCGACTGCGCATGGTAGCGCCGGCATCGGCATCGACGCCACCGAAGTGGAATCCATGCGGGCGGAACTCGCGCGTATGGGCGAGGCTCACCGCCGCACGCTCGACCGGCTAGCGACCGGCGTAGCCGTCTTCGGCGCCAACCAGAAACTCAATTTCTACAATGTTGCTTACCGCTCGTTATGGAATCTCGACGCCAGCTTCCTCGATCAAGAGCCGAGCGATTCCGCGGTGCTCGACCGGCTTCGCGCCGCGCGCAAACTGCCGGAGCAACAAGATTTCCGTGTGTGGAAAAACGAGCTACATGAAGCCTACCGCGCCACTGAGGCGCGGGAATATATGTGGCACCTGCCGGATGGGCGCACGCTCCGCGTCGTCACCACGCTCAACCCCGAAGGCGGCGTGACCTACCTGTTTGATGACGTGACGGAACGGCTCGATCTTGAACGCCGTTTCGACGCCCTGATCCGCGTGCAAGGAGAGACCCTCGACAATTTGACCGAGGCAGTCGCTGTGTTCGCGAGCGATGGCCGCGTGCGGCTGCATAATCCGGCATTTGCGCGCATGTGGAAATTGTCGCCGCAGGCGCTTGCCGAGCGGCCGCATATCGAGGCGGTGACGGCTTGGTGCCAGCCGCTGCATGGTGACGACACAACATGGCAGGCGTTGCGCGGCGCCATCACCGCCATCGACAACCGGGAACCGGCAAACTACCGGCTGGAACGCCGCGACGGCAGCGTGATCGATTGCGCCACCGTCCCGCTTCCGGACGGAGCGACGCTGGTCGCTTTCCACGACGTCACCGACACAGTGAATGTCGAGCGCGCGCTACGCGAACGCAATGAGGCGCTGGTCGCGGCCGACGAGATCAAGATCGACTTCGTCCATCACGTCTCCTACGAGCTGCGCTCGCCGCTGACCAACATCATCGGCTTCGCCGATATCCTAGGCGACCCGGCAGCAGGCCCGCTGACGGCAAAGCAGCGCGAATATCTCGGCTATATCCATTTCTCGACCAACGCCTTGCTCGCGATCATCAATAACATCCTCGACCTGGCGACCATCGATGCCGGCGCCATGTCGCTCAATCTCGGCCCCGTGGATATCCGCAAGACCATGGATGCGGCGGTCGAGGGCGTTCAGGATCGGCTGGTGAAGGATGGCCTCTCGCTCGACATGCGCGTCGCCGCCGATATCGGCAGCTTCATTGCGGACGAGCGGCGGGTGCTGCAGGTGCTTTTTAATCTTCTGGCAAATGCCATAGGCTTCTCTCCGCCGGGCGAGACCATTACGCTGACCGCCGAACGGCACAACGACGCCGTGGTGTTTTCGGTGACTGACTCCGGTCCGGGCATTCCGGCGGAGGCGAAAGACCGGGTGTTCAATTGGTTCGAAACCGACTCGCTCGGCTCTCCGCATCGCGGTGCCGGGCTTGGGCTTTCCCTCGTGCGCTCCTTCGTCGAGCTGCATGGCGGCAGCGTCGGGCTTGATTCCGCCATCGGGCGCGGTACCACCGTGATCTGTACTTTCCCGCTGGAACACGCTGCCGAGCGAACGGCTGCCTAACAACAGGACATTGTGACGGCAATGCTCCCGGCGACTTCCGGCGGATCGAGCTTCGCAGTGGTATTGCCGAACGAGGAGGCTACGCGCCGCCTCATGCTCGACATTGCCATCGCGCTGCAGCCAGGTGACCTGATCACGCTGTCGGGCGATCTCGGCGCCGGAAAGACTACCTTCGCCCGCGCGCTGATCCGCCATCTCGCCGGCGACGAAGGCATCGAGGTTCCGAGTCCCACTTTCACATTGATCCAGAGCTACGAACTGCCGAGATTTCCCGTGGTCCATGCCGACCTTTATCGCCTGTCGGGATCGGCCGAATTGGCAGAGCTTGGAATCGACGACATTGCGGAAGACTCTGTCGTGCTGCTGGAATGGCCTGACCGCGCCGGGCGCTTTCTACCAAACGATCGCCTGGATATCGCCTTCACGCTGGCGCCGCAGCTCGGCGGCGAATACCGCAACGTCCGCGTCACGGGCTATGGGTCTTTCGCCGGCCGCGCCGAGCGTATCGCGGCGATCCGCACCTTCCTGGATGAAGCCGGGTTCAAGGACGCCGAGCGCCGGCTGTTGCAGGGCGACGCCTCGGCGCGGTCCTACGAGCGCCTGATCCTCGGCGGCAAAGGCTATGTGCTGATGAATTCGCCGCGGCGCGCGGACGGCCCGCCGGTGCGTGACGGCAAGCCCTATAGCGCCATCGCGCATCTGGCGGAGGATGTCCGTCCCTTCATGGCGCTGTCGGCCGGATTGCGCGAGTTCGGTTTCTCCGCGTCCGTGATCTACCACGCCGATAGCGAAAAGGGCCTGCTCATCATCGAGGACCTCGGCGATGAGAGGGTTGTCGAAGGCGACCCGCCACGGCCGATCATAGAGCGCTATGAGACCGCGGTTGACGTTCTCGTCGAATTGCATGGCCGTCAGCTTCCCGAAGTGCTGCCGATCTCGCCCCATGTCGAGTACCGCATTCCACGCTACGATATGGACGCGTTCCTGATCGAGGCCGAGCTCTTGA
>JAXDOR010000247.1:0-22757 GCA_034668825.1 Alphaproteobacteria bacterium
GGCTCGACCGTATCCCCGTCGACGAAGCCTCCGCCGGCGATATCGTTGCCATTGCCGGCCTGCCGGAAGCCACCGTGTCCCACACCATTTGCGCGCCGGAGGTGACCGAGCCGCTGCCGGCGCAACCAATCGATCCGCCGACGCTGTCGATGACCTTCCGTGTCAACGATTCTCCGCTCGCCGGCACCGTGGGCGACAAGGTGACCGGCCGCATGATCCGCGACCGCCTGCTGCGGGAGGCCGAAGGCAACGTGACGCTGCGTATTGCCGAAGCCGCCGACAAGGATTCCATGGAAGTCGCCGGACGCGGAGAATTGCAGCTTGGTATCCTGATCGAAACCATGCGGCGGGAGGGCTTCGAGCTGTCGGTGTCGCGGCCGAAGGTGCTGCTGCAGAACGATCCGGAAAGCGGCGAGTTGATGGAGCCGATCGAAGAGGTCGTGATCGACCTTGACGAAGAGCATTCCGGCGTCGTCGTGCAGAAATTATCGGAGCGCAAAGCCGAGATGGTGGAGATGCGCCCGTCGGGCGGCGGGCGGCTGCGGCTGGTGTTCCATGCGCCGACGCGCGGATTGATCGGCTATCAGGGCGAGTTGCTCACCGACACCCGCGGCACTGCGGTGATGAACCGGCTGTTCCATGCCTATGCGCCTTACAAGGGCGTTATCCAGGGCCGCCGCCAAGGCGTGCTGATCTCGACCGAAGCCGGCGAAGCTGTCGCCTACGCCATGTGGAATTTGGAAGCGCGCGGGCCGATGATGATCGACCCCGGCGTCAAGGTTTATCCCGGCATGATCATCGGCGAGCACACGCGCGACAACGATCTCGAAGTCAACGTGCTCAAGGGCAAGAAGCTCACCAACATCCGCACCCACTCAAAGGACGAGGCGGTGCGGCTAACCCCGCCGATCCGCATGACGCTGGAAAAGGCGCTGGCTTACATCCAGGACGACGAACTGGTCGAAGTGACGCCGAAGTCGATCCGGCTGCGCAAGAAGCTGCTCGATCCGAACGCGCGCAAGCGCGACGAGCGCAAGAAAGAAGCGGAGCGAGTGTAGACGCGCTTCATCAGTTGCCGTGATGGCCGGTTGGCTCCCGACACGACGAAGTTGAAAATGATTCGCGGACCGGGAGTGAGGCGGTTCCGCGGAGCCCGGATGCGAATTGGGCCAGCACCCTCCGCCATCATTCCAGTTTTGGCACACCCTCAAGTTTTGCCGCCATGGCAAGGGTTTTTCGCACTTTCTTACCGCAGTAATCCACACCGGTAACCGATGATTAAACACGGGACTTGAAGGACGACCGCCCGCTTGCTTCTATCCGTCCATGAGCAACACGGTCGTCATCGAGATACGCCAGGCGAAGCCGTCCGACGCCGTGGCTGTCGCGCTCACCCATGACGAAGCCTGGCGCTCCGCGTATCAGGGCATCATTCCCAACGTCGAACTCGACAAGCTCATCAACCGCCGCGGTTCGGATTGGTGGGACAGCGCGATCCGCAAGGGCAGCCGCATCTCGGTCCTGGTTTTCGGCGACAAGGTGGCGGGTTACGCCAATTACGGCCGCAACCGCGCGCGCAGTCTCTACTATGACGGCGAAATCTACGAGCTGTATCTACGCCCGGAATATCAAGGCGTCGGCTTCGGCCGCCGCTTGTTTACCGCGGCTCGGCGCGATCTCATTCAAAGCGGCATGAAGAGCCTGGTCGTCTGGGCGCTGTCGGACAACGATCCGGCGACGGAGTTTTATCGGGCGCTTGGCGGCCGCGCCGTCGCCCGCTCGTCTGAGCGCTTCGGCACCAAGGTGCTCGATAAGGTCGCCTACGGCTGGAATAGCTGAGGCTATCCTCTTACGCCACCTGCGGCCTGCAACGTATTCGCCAACAAGCACGCAATCGTCATCGGCCCAACACCGCCGGGCACCGGCGTAATGGCGCCGGCGACTTCAGCTACCTCGGCGAAGGCCACGTCGCCGACGAGCCGCGTTTTGCCGCCGTCGCCCGCCACCCGACTGATGCCAACATCAATCACGGTGGCTCCATGTTTGATCCAATCGCTGCGTATCATTTCGGCGCGCCCGGTCGCGGCGAATAGAAGATCGGCACGGCGCGACACGGCGGGCAGGTCCCGAGTCTTGGAATGCGCGATTGTCACCGTCGCATTCTCATGGAGCAACAGCTGCGCCAGCGGTTTGCCGACCAGATTGGAGCGGCCGATCACCACGGCTTCGAGTCCTGCAAGCGATGGGTGAACCGACTTCGCCAGAATGACGCAGCCGAGCGGCGTGCATGGAACGAGACCCGGCGACCCGGCGGCAAGCCTTCCGACATTCAGCGGGTGGAAGCCGTCAACGTCCTTGGCCGGATCGATGCCGCCAATAACTTCCAGCGCGTCGATGTGCGCCGGTAGCGGCATCTGCACGAGAATCCCGTGTACGGCGGGATCGGCATTGAGTTGCTGCAGCAGCGACAGCAATTCGTCTTGCGTCGCCGTTTCTTTCAGCCGGTGATCGAATGAGCGCATCCCGACTTCGGCGGCGGCCTTGGTCTTGCTGCGGACATAGACTTCGCTAGCCGGATCGTTTCCGACCAGCACGACGGCCAGCCCAGGCACAACTCCTGCCGCGATCAGGCGGCGGACTTCTTCCGCCGCTTTAGCGCGCAATTCCGCCGAGATGGCTTTGCCGTCGATGATGCGCGCGGTCATGCCTACTCCATCATCGCCCGCAATCAGAAATGGCGGTAGCCCGGACGGCTCAGAACACGTTGGGATAGATGTATTCGAGAATGACCTTCTCGATAAAGATGATGATCAGGATCAGGATCACCGGAGAAATATCGATGCCGCCGAGACCGGGCAGGATCGAGCGGATCGGCGCCAGAGCCGGTTCGGTGACGCGATAGAGGAAGTCGCCCAGCATGGCGACCACCTGGTTGCGCGTGTTCACGATATTGAAGGCGATCAGCCACGACAGCACGGCGGCCGCGATGAGAAGATAGACGTAGATTTGCAAGGCGTAGATGATGACTTCAAGAAGGGCGCGCATGGGAATCCATTTGCAGAATAATGGTGTTTCTACCGTAGCGGGTCGGATGCGCTCAAACAAGGCAGCGCTGGCGCGGTCGTCCTTGACACCCCCAATGCCGGGCCGTAAATGGCCGCACTCGCTTGAACGCGCCTTTTAAAACGCGTTTGGGGGGCCGTAGCTCAGCTGGGAGAGCGCCTCGTTCGCAATGAGGAGGTCAGCGGTTCGATCCCGCTCGGCTCCACCAGCCTTCGCAAGCGCTGCGAAGGCTGCCGCGCCGAAGGCACTTAGGGCGAAGGCGCATGCTTCGGCTCGGCAAGCCCAGGATCGTATTGCTCCTTCAAATCCCCGTGTGCTGTAACTATTCGCCGCCCCGGCACGTATAACAAGCAGCAATAAGCCAGCATCCACCCGACAGGGCCGCGACGCCGATATCCGTTTCATGGAGGCAAGACATGGTCTTTGCTCAAAATAGTCGATCCTTTCTCTCGCGCCACGCCTTTCTGCTGTCCTTGCTCGCAGCATTATCCTGCGCCCCGGCTTTGGCGGCCGAGTCCGCGGTGCCCCTGCCTAATCCAACCGTCGATCAGCAATCCGCCGGTGACACCCCCCAGGTCGCCGTCCTGGCCGGCGGCTGCTTCTGGGGCATTCAAGCCGTGTTCCAGCACACCAAGGGCGTGCAACAGGCGGTCAGCGGCTATTCCGGCGGCATGAAAGCCGCGCCGAGCTACGAAGAGGTCAGTTCCGGCCGTTCGGGCCACGCCGAGGTGGTGCAGGTCACATTCAATCCGCGCGAGATCAGCTACGGCCAGATCCTCAAAATCTTTTTCTCGGTCGCGCATAACCCGACGCAGCTAAACCGCCAGGGACCGGACGTCGGCACGCAATACCGTTCGGCGATTTTCTACAGCAGCGCCGATCAAAAGCGGATTGCGGAAGCCTATATCGCGCAGCTGGGCGCAGCGGGAGCTTTCAAAGCGCCCATCGTGACCCAGGTCAATCAGCTAGCGGCGTTTTACCCGGCGGAAGCTTATCACCAGGACTACGCCATCAAGCACCCGACGCAGCCTTACATTTTCATCAACGATCTGCCGAAGGTGGAGAATCTCAAGCGCTTGTTGCCGGACCTTTATCGCGCAACTCCGGTCACCGTCGCTTCGATCAGCCAATAACGTCCGTTTGCTCCTCATGGTGAGGAGCGCGGTGAAACCGCGCGTCTCGAACCAAGAGGCCGAGATTCCGCGCGGGCTCATCCTTCGAGACGCCGCCGCGCGGCCCCTCAGGATGAGGGTCGCGATTTAGCTATGCCGTAGCACCTTCCCAACGCCACCTTGCCGCCGGCGACGTGTTCGGCCATGTGTAAGCTGTCATACCGAACCGCGCCGACATGGGGACGATGGGGCACCGATGAGCGTTGAGGACACGCCGCAGCTATCCGTCCTGCGCCATCGGTCGTTTGCTTTTTTCTGGCTTTCGCGGGTGGCGGGAAGCCTTGCGACGCAGATGCAGACCGTAGCCGTCGCCTGGCAGGTCTATGAAATGACCAACAACCCGTTCGATCTCGGGCTTGTCGGTCTGGCGCAGTTTCTTCCGCTGATCACCCTGATGCTCGTCGCCGGCCATGTCGCGGATCGTTACGACCGCAAGACCATCGTCCGCATCAGCCAGATCGTCGATGGCTTGGCCATGGCGGTGTTGGCCGCGGGAACCGCCGGTGGCTGGCTCACCCGGGACTTGATCCTGGCCATGGTCTTTGTGTTCGGCGCCGCCCGGGCATTCCAGCAGCCGACGATGCAGACGCTGCTTCCCGCCATCGTTCCGGCATCGCTGCTATCGCGCGCGGTCGCCGCATCCTCTTCGTCCAACCAAATCGCGACCATTGTCGGCCCGGCAATCGGCGGCGTGCTCTACGCGATCAATCCGCCGCTGGTCTACATTCTGTGTGCCGTGATCTATTTCGGCGCGGCGATCTTGACGTCATTGATCAAGATCGAGCGGACGCCGCCACGACGCGAGCCGATATCCTTCGAGACCGTGTTCGCCGGCATCTCTTTCATTCGGCGTCACCCGGTCATTCTCGGCGCGATATCGCTCGATCTTTTCGCCGTGTTGCTCGGCGGCGCTACGGCGTTGCTGCCGGTGTTCGCGCGCGACATCTTCCATACCGGGCCGGAGGGACTGGGATTGCTGCGGCTGGCGCCGGCCATTGGTGCGCTGGCGATATCAGTGTTGCTCGCGCGCTGGCCGATGCATCGGCGCGCCGGATCCATCATGTTTGCCGCCGTGGCATCTTTCGGCATAGCCACTATCGTGTTCGGCCTATCCGAGTCATTTCCGCTGACGATGGTGGCGCTCGCGGTGCTCGGCGCGTCGGACATGGTGAGCGTGGTAATCCGGCAAACGCTGATTCAGCTCGGAACGCCGGACGAAATGCGCGGCCGGGTCAGCGCGGTGAACTCCTTGTTCATCGGCACCTCGAACCAGCTCGGCGAATTCGAGTCGGGGCTGACCGCTTATTGGTTCGGCACCATTCCCGCGGTGCTGATCGGCGGCATCGGAACCGTGCTGGTCGTGCTCGCGGGAATGAAGATATTTCCCGAGCTTGCCCGCATCGACAGCGTCGAAGACGTTCGCAAATAGACGGACGTTCCGCGTCCGCCTTAGGGGTGCACGGCGCCACATCAAATCCTCGCTAGCAGGCGCAACGCGGCAACCAAAGCGCCGCCATTGCGTTGGACAGCCTGGGAGGCGCCAACCTAAGGAAACACTCAATGCGTACCTGTATGATATATCTGGGAGCCTCGCTTGCTCTCGCTGCCGCGGCCTTTCCAGCGGCAGCGCAAAAGTCCGAGGCCGGAGCTGCCGCAGGTGGATCGGCCCCTGCTGCCAGTGCCCCTGCTCCTGCGGCATCGGGCGGCGGAATGGGCGGCGGTGGATCTTCTTCGCCCGCGGCCCAATCGGGAGGACGCGGTGGCAACTCTTCGGCCGCGGCGAGAGGAAACTGGTCGGGAGGCGACAGAAGCGCATCTGGCCGAAGCGGGAACTGGTCCGGAGGCAACAGAAGCGCCGCGCGCAACGGAAACTGGTCGGGCGGCAATCGCTGGTCCGGAGGTAACCGCTGGTCAGGCCGCTCTCGCGGCCCGGGCGTTCGCTTTGGCGTCTATGGCTATAACGACTATGCCCAGTCCTGCGGCTGGGTACGCGTGAAGCGGATTGTCCGCCACCACGTGACCTTGCGCCGCGTCTGGCGCTGCTACTGACGGCATCGTCGGACTATGAGGAAAGTAATCAGGAAGCCGCCGCGGGAACGCGGCGCGCTTTCTGTTTGCGATCGACAGCAGCAAGCAAAATCCGCCGCGGCAAAAGGCGGCTGAGGACGGCGATCAGCCTATTCGCAGCGCCGGGAAGAACAACGCGGTGGCCATCCATGAGGCCGCGATAGCCTTCCTGCGCCACCCGTTCCGCCGGCAGCGTTAGAAGCGCGGGGCCGCGGGCGTCAGGCACTCCGGCTCGCGCTTGAAATTCGGTTGGGACCGGTCCAGGGCAAAGCGCCGTGACACGAACGCCACGGGGCTTAAGTTCTTGATGTAGCGCCTCACTGAACGACAGCACATAAGCCTTGGTCGCGTAATAGACCGCCATTCCGGGACCGGGCAGGAAGCCCGCGAGCGAGGCGACGTTGAGGATGCCGCCGCGATGGCGTTCCAGGCTGTCGATCCAGCGCAGCGACAAATCCGTCAGCGTCCGGACGTTGAGATCGATCATCTTAAGTTGTTCGGCTCGGTCGAGCTTGGTGGCCCGTCCGGCGAGCCCAAAGCCGGCATTGTTAACAACGAAGTTTGGTTCAACTCCGCGGCCGGCAAGCTCAGCGGCTATGTGTTCGGTCGCCTCCGGGCGCTGCAGGTCGATCGCAAGGACAATGGGACGCGGATGGCCACGCGCGGCGATGGCATCGGCGACCGCGCTGAGCCGCTGTTCGCGCCGGGCCACCAGAACCAGTTCATGGCCGTTTTCAGCGAATACGTCGGCGAGTGTCACGCCAATCCCGGCCGAAGCTCCCGTAATGAGAGTCACGGGCCGAAATGCTGGTGTCGATGGCGGGCTCATGTACCCTCGCTCGATTGCGCATTCTGCTCAAGTTGCGCTTGCCGGTCGGCGACATGACGGCGCAGTTCTATACGTTCGCGCGAGGAGACGCCGAGCAGATCGGCGGCGCGCCACAGCAGATTATCCTCAAACTCGCTGACGCGGCCATCGACATAGACAATCTCCCACATCATCTCGACGACGCGGCGACGGCCGGCTTCATCCATCGAGCGGTTGAGTTGATTGGTGAAGTGATAGAGATCGACGGCGTCATGCTCGGCTTCCGTAGCGTCGTCGAGGAGTTCGGTGGTAGCGGCGTCATCAAGTTCGAAGCGCTGCTTGATGAGCACGTGCAGCTTATTACGTGCAGCCTCCGAAACGTCACCGTCAATGGCAGCCGCATGAACGAGAAGCGCTGCCGCTGCCAGACGGTAATCATTCTCCTCGAAGCGGCTCGGATGCTTGCCGCCCTCGGTTAAATCAGTAACGAATTTCACGAATGAATCGAACATGACAATTTGGCCTTGCTGTAATCAGCGCGAGCTTGTTTTCGGGAGAGTAATAACCGTGAGTACGGACGCCAGTGAGCCGGCGGCGACAAAAAGGAATACGGCGCGTGGACTCCCGTGATCCATCATGGCACCAAACGCCAGTGGGGCGATAATTCCGCCGATGTTGAAGCCCGTGGTGACGAAGCCAAACACCTTGCCGAATGACCCCGGCGGCGTGATCTCGCGCACAATCATATCGCGCGACGGCATGATGAGGCCATTGAACAAACCGCCGAGCGACATCATCACAATCAGCATCAGTGCGCCGAGATCTCGAAACCCAATCAGCAGTGCGACCAAAGCGCCCGCACATAGCCCGAAGGCGGCGACAAAAGAATGCCGCGAGGTGCGGCTGGCGACCATCCCTCCAATCAACACGCCGATGGCGCTCAGCAGCAAGAAGCCTGAGAGCGCCATATTGGCGATCTCCAGTGGCGTGCCGTATAGCGCGCCGAGCGCCACCACGGAATAATTCTGCAATCCGCCATTGGTGAGCGCCAGCAACACGAAAAAAAGCAAGTTCTGCAAGATCGGGAGCGACAGCAATAAACCCCAACCGCTGGCCGGAGGAGTTGGCATCTCAGTGGCCGACGCTTTGCCTTGCTGCGGACGATCTGCGCCGCCGTCGGGCGAATAAGCAATCACTGCCGCCGTTACGAAGCCCAACATCGCGGCGGCCAGAAATGCGCCGCGCCATCCCGCGAAGTTTTGGATCAGCAGCAGGCTTGCCGGCGCGGCAGCTCCCCCGAGCATCCCCGCGAAAGTGTGGACCGAGAATGCCTGTCCCGTGCGCCCGGGTGAAATGCGATGCGACAATATCGCGTAATCGGCGGGGTGGTAGACGGTGTTGGCCAGCCCGGCGACAGCGAACATGGCAATGAAAAGCCAAAATGAGGGGACCAGTCCGATGACGGCGAAAGCGGCGCCGCCCAACGCCAGCCCGCCTGCCAGCAACGGCCGCGCCCCGATCCTGTCAACCAGAAAGCCCGCCGGGGTCTGCAAAACCGCCGTGACGACGTTGAACGCGACCAGCGCGAAGCCAAGCTCGGTGTAGCTCACGCCGTAATCGGCGCGAACGAACAGGAACAGCGGCGGCAGCAGCATGATGTAATAATGGCTGACGAAATGCGCGGCACTGACAATGGCAATTTGCCAAGTCTCGTTCCGGTGGACGGTATCGGCAGGAAGCGCTGTCGTTTGGGTGGTGGTCAAATGATACCGTCCGTTGCTGCCTGCAAGACCCGGCGCATATGGTCGCGCCCGCTCCCTGCACCAATATCCGACTGCTGAAATTTAGAGAAGCGATAGCCTCCAATGTCCGCCAACCGACTCTGGAACAGGAAGCGTTTTCAATGCGTTGACTCGAAGCACAAGGGACATCAAGGAGCTTCGAAATGAATAATCCTAACCAAAACCAGGGCGGCCAGCAGAACCAGCAGGGAGGCCAGCAGAATCAGCAAGGTGGCGGCCAACAGGGCGGGCAAAACAAGCCGGGCCAGGGCGGCCAGCAGAACCAGCAAGGTGGTGGCCAGCAGGGTGACCAGAAGCCAGGTCAAGGCGGTCAGCAGAACCAGCAAGGCGGCGGACAGCAGGGCGGCCAGAAGCCCGGCCAAGGCGGCCAGCAGAACCAAGGCGGCGGACAGCAGGGCGGACAGGGCGGACGTTAAGTCTCAACCTTCTCGTGAGGAAGCCCGGCGGCATAACCGCCGGGCTTTTCTCATTTTATGGGCTCCTTCCTACAGTCACGTTCACGTATAAGTTGTTGGTAATTTTATTGCTACCAGGAACCCTTCCTCTGGCCCGGCGTTGACCCGCACGGCCGATGAAGGCGAATACCATCAGAGGTGCACCATGTGGCTCTCGCTTTTCACCATCAGCACTGCGGCCGCCATCGGCCTGAGCATTGCAGCGGTCATGCTTCAGGGAATTGGCGGAAAAGAATCGTTCCGCAACTAGTCGGCATTCATTGCAAATCAGTTCAAGGGCGGCGCAAGCCGCCCTTTTTGCTGCCTGCGATCCGGACGCCGGCTTCACGTGAAACATCGGGCAGCGAGTCGCTCGATGACTACCGGCCAGACTGTTCAGCCTAGGCATACGACGTGGTATGGGATCGCCGCATGCCGACGCCCTTGATATTTTCGCGGCGCTTTGCGCCGCTGTTCTGGTGCCAGTTCTTTTCGGCATTCAGCGACAATTTTCTCAAAAACGCGCTGGTATTCCTGATCCTATTCCGAATCGGCGGCCCCAACGCCGAGGCGCTGATCACCCTGGCCGCTTCCATCTTCATCGCGCCTTACTTTTTTCTCTCCGCATTGGGCGGCCAGATAGCGGACCGTTTTGACAAGGCGCTGGTAGCGCGGCGGCTAAAATTTGCCGAGATCGGCATCGCCCTCGTGGCCGTCCTCGGTTTCGGATTTAACTCGATCCTCGTTTTGTTCATGGCGTTATTTCTTTTCGGCGTAATCGGCGCGCTGTTTGGTCCGATCAAATACGGCATCCTACCGGATCATCTTGCCCGCTCTGAATTACCCGCCGGCAATGCGCTGGTGGAAGGCGCGACCTTTATGGCGATCTTGTTGGGCACAATCGTCGGTGGGCTGACCGCCAACGGGGGAGGCAGCGCGTCGTTGTCGGTGCTGATGATAGTCTGCGCGCTGTTATGCTGGAGCACGAGCCTTTTTATTCCGCCAACGGGCGAAGCAGCGCCCAATCTGGTCATCTCATGGAATATTCCGACCTCCACCGCGGCGCTGATCAAACACCTGCGGGATGACGCCAAGCTATGGTGGGCCGGGTTGGTCACCAGCTGGTTCTGGCTCGTCGGCGTGATCGTACTATCGCTGCTGCCGCCGCTGATCAGCAACGTGCTCGGCGGCAGGGAAGAGGTCGTCACCGCCTATCAGGCGGTCTTTTCCGTCGCCGTCGCCGTTGGATCGGGCTTGGCCGCCTTGCTATCGCGCGGCCGGATCGTGCTGTTGCCGACGCTGATCGGCGCCGTGCTTCTCGGCATCTTTGCGCTCGATCTCGGATGGGCAAACTATGGCGCCGGGCCGATGACCGCAGGAGATATCGCAACCGTATTTGCCTCGGGGCGCGGCTTGCGGACCATGGTCGATCTTTCCGGCATCGCGATAGGCGGCGGTCTTTTCATCGTTCCGACCTTTGCCGCCATGCAGGCCTGGGCCAGCGCGGATATGCGTGCGCGTGTGGTCGCGGCGGCGAATGTGCTCAATGCCGCCTTCATGGTGGTCGGTTCGTTTGGCGTCGCCTTGTTGCAAAAGGCGGGCATCGGCATACCGGTCCTGTTTCTCGCCTTGGGAATTGGCAACATGATCGTCGCATTGCTGATCGCGCTCACCATGCCGGCAAAGCCGCTGAGCGATTTGCAAACGATGTTGGCGGGATTCCGCGCCAAGCGTCTTGCGCAATAGATATTGTGGCGCCCATGAACTCCTTGCCCGCTCTGCCCCCAAACCTGCGGCGCATCCTTGATGCCGAATATCCGCGGTTCAGCGCGGCAGAGATGGCGCGGCGGCGAAGCGCTATCGAGAGCATCCTCGGGGAAGCCGGCGCCGATCATCTGATCTTTTGCGGCGCCAATCGTTTGGGCTCCGCAGTGCAATGGCTGACGCAATGGCCGGTGACGGCGGAGGCCATCGGCGTTTTGACGCCCGGCTTAGCCGACGCATTGTTCGTGCAATACGTCAATCATGTGCCGCTCGCCCGGGTGCTGGCGGACCGCGCCGATGTGGCTTGGGGCGGTGAGTCGTCAATCCGCGCGGCGATTGCGGCGTTGGAACAGCGCGGCGCGCAGAATGACCGAGTCGCGGTCATCGGTCCGATCAGCGTCGATCAACATGCGGCGCTATCGGCACGCTTCGGCAAGATCACTAATCTCAACCGCGCCTATATCAAATTGCGCCAGGTGAAGTCGGCGGAGGAGATCGATTGGCTGCGCATTGGCGCCTGGTTCAGCGATCGCGGGATGATGGGACTGCGTGATGGCGTGAAACCCGGCGTCAACGAGCGGCAGCTCGGCGATCTTGTCGAACGCAGTTACGTCGCCGACGGTGGCACCAATGTGATCCATTATATCGGCGCGACTTCGATGCACGATCCGCAAGTTCCGGCGCCGCGGCAATTTCCCTCGACGCGCAAAGTGGAGAAGGGTGACATTGTTTTTGCCGAGATCAGCGCTGCGTTCTGGGAGCATTCCGGCCAGGTGCTGCGCAGCTTCACGGTCGGTGAGGACCCGCCGCACCTTTATCGCGAGCTTCATGCCGCGGCCGACGCCGCTTTCGACGCGATTGCAGCGGTGCTGAAGGCAGGCGCAATGCCGGCGGAAGTCATCGAAGCGGCGGGCGTGATCGAGGATTCCGGCTTCACCATCATCGATGATCTGCTGCACGGTTATGGCGGTGGCTATCTGCCGCCGATCCTCGGCTCGCGCAGCCGCCCCGCTGGACCGATTCCGCCAGCGCCGTTCCAGGCGGGCCAGACCGTCGTCATCCAGCCGAATGTCGTAACGCGCGACGGCAAGGCCGGGGTGCAGACCGGCGAGCTTGTGGTCATCACCGAGAGGGGGATTGAAAGCCTGCACGCCTTTCCGCGCGGATTTGCGCGCGTGTAGGTCAGCGCAGCCGCTCCGCCATCCAGTCCGCCGTCTGCGACCGATAAAGATACGATCGATTGTTGACGACGTGAGTGCCATCCTCAATGACCAACAGTTCCACAGGTCCCGCAACCTCGCGCGCGAGGCGCTCGGCGTGATCCCAAGGCACGATGCGGTCGAGCTTGCCGGCAACCAGGAATAGCGGACAGGTGATGCGGCTTGCCACGCCGTTCAGCGACAGCGCCGCCGCTTTTTGCCGCGCCTCGTCGTCTGACTTTGAATGACTGCGGACGCGGAAAGCGTCGCGGGTCAGTTCCGGCATACCGTCCCAGCATTCCGCCCAATCATAAGGGCCGGACAACGCGACGCAGGCCTTGATCCGTTTTTCGAAAGCGGCGGCACGCGGCGCGTAGTAGCCGCCGAGGCTGACGCCCCAGAGGCCGATGCGCGCGGGATCAATATCTTGCCGCGCCGATAGCCAATCAATCACCGCCCTGACCGGCACCTCATAGTCGCCGCGGATCGGGAAATTGTATTCCGCTTCGCCCTGGCCCGGCCCATCGAAAGCAAGGGTCGCCAAGCCGCGCCGGAGAAATGTCTGCTCGTAGGCGTCCATCTCCTCTTTGCAGGAGTCCAAGCCCATGGCCATGACGACGACAGCCGGACGCGCCGCGTCTGCCGGACGCCGCAAAATGCCGGCGAGGTGTTTGCCTTCGTAGGGAATTTCCACACGCTCGCCGGGCGGCGAAAGATGCGGCAGCGCGAGCCGGCGGCATTCCACCGCCTTCCGATGCGCCGTTTGCATCTGCTCCTGGTCCTGCACAAAGAGGAATTTGGCGAAGTGGTAATAGAGACCAGCGCGCGTCAGATGTTCGCCCGCGCTGAGGAAGTGGTGCTGAGCCAGCGCCTCGCGTCCCAGTGCCTCGTGGACCAAGGCGCGCTTGCACCAGGCGGCGCACCATTCATCCCAAGAGGTCAGCGATGCGGTGACTTCGTAGTAATCGGCGGGAATGACACCGTTGGCGAAGAAGCGGTGCGCCCAATGCGCGATCGCCGCCTTCAGCCTCGCGTCCTGCGACTCGGGCATTATGCGATGAACACTTACTTCTTCTTCGTCAGCTCAAGCGCGTCTTTCCACACGCTGAGATCGGTCAGCTTGGCAAAAGTGGGCGCTTCCTTGCCCTGCTGGATGCCGCCGACGGCGACCTGAGTGCGCACTTCGGATTCGATATTCTTCTCGCCAAGACCGTTTGTGCCCTTCGGCCAGAATTCCAGGTCGAGATATTTCTTCAGCGAGTCCTTGGCCTCAGCCGGCGTGCGGCCGGTGACGGTGGCAATTTGCGCGACCCTGTCCGCGTTTTTCGGATCGAGCATGAAGGCCTCGGCGTCGATCAAAGCGGCGACAACACGAACGTAGCGGTCGCGGTTTTGCGCAAGCTTATCGGTGCGCACGGCGAAGAGATTATAGTGGCTGACCGGCTTCACCTCCTTCAACGTGGTGACCACGGTGAGCGGCTTTTTCATATTGGCTTCGATGGCCGCGAGATCGTCGATATGCAGCACACCGACCTTGATCTGACCGGCAATCATGGCGGCGCTGGTGTTCGATCCCAGCGAGACCTGCTGCATTTCTTCGATCTTGAGACCGCAGGGTGCCGTGATCTGGCGCAGTGCTATCGAACGCGCGCCGCCCGGTGTATCGACGCCGATGTCTTTGCCCGCGAGGTCCTTGCAAGTCTTAATCGCAGGATCCGCGGAAGCGATCAGCCAGTCCGGATTCTCGAGTCCGTAGACCCCGACGACCGGCACACCCGCGTTGCCAACCATGTTGACGATGATCGGCGTCGGCGAGACGGTGAAATCGATATCGCCACTAGCAACGGCGCGCGCCGAGGCGGCACCAGTATCGAAGGGGCGTAACTGCACCTCGACGCCGTATTTTTTGAAAAATCCTTCTTCGGCGGCGACGTATTCCTGCACCGCTAGAAACACCGGAGGAATACCTGGAAGGCCGAAAACAATCGGTCCATCGGCAGCGCGAGCGGCGGGAGCAGCCAGAACAAGGGCCGTCAGGAGAATTCCAGTAATGCGATTAGTCATCGTAATCACTCCGTTCGTTCGTCACGGCGGTACCAGGGAAGGAAGCGCCGGGTGCCCCAGTTGACCAGCAACTCGAAACCCACGCCGAAAGCGGCGAGCAACAGCACGCCGACGAAGGCCTCATTATGATGGAAGGTACGCGAATTGTAGAGAATGAAATAGCCAAGTCCGCCGATGGCAGTAAAAAATTCGGCGACCACCGCGCCGATCAGCGCGCGCCCGGCGGCAAGGCGTAGCCCGGCCAAGAAGTAGGGAGTGGCAGACGGCAGCACGATCTCGATCAACGTGTGGATGCCGCTAGCGCGGAACGAGCGAGCGACCTCGAGATATTCGCGAGAGACCGACTTGGCGCCATCGGCGACATTGACGACGATCGAGAACAGCGCGGCGAAGACGATGGTAGCGAGCCGTGCCGCGCCGGTATAGCCGAACCACAGGGTCAGAAGCGGCAACACCACGATCATCGGCACTGCGTAAAAACCATTGATGTAGTGACGCAACACGCGCTCGATGACGAGGCTTCGCCCCATGGCAAGACCGATTAGCGTACCGAACACGACTGCGATGATAAGCCCTTCGGCTACAGCCAGAAGCGTAACGCCGGTGGCACTGAGGAAGGGGCCACTGGCGATGACGCTGGGGAATACCGCGAGTATGCCGCTCGGCTTCGCGACATAAGCCGGCGCGAAGGCTCGCACCACCCCTTCCCACAGAAGCAGGATGGCGGCGCCGGCCAAAAGCCGCTGCACTAGCCCGCTGGATGCATGAACCGGCGCCAAGCCAAGTGCAGGCACAGCCACTATGGAGGTTCCAGGACTTACGTCTTGCATTGTTAGTCCCGCCACCGCGCAAAGCGTTTTTCGATGTACAAACCAACCCGCATGAGCCCGACGCCGATAAGTCCAATGATAAGGATGATGGCAAAGACGCCAGCCGTGTCGAAATCCTGAGAGGCGGTCATGATGAGCTGCCCCAGCCCCGTGGAGCTGAGGAAAAATTCCGCAGCGATCATGCCGACAAGGCCGCGGCCGATGGCTTGGCGCACGCCGGTCATCGTAAACGGCAATGTGTAAGGCACCATGACTTCACGCCACAACGCCCACTCGGTCGAACGATAGGAGTGGGCGACTTCAATCAGTTCCGGCTTGATGCTGCGTGCGCCTTCGATGGTGTTGTAGAGCACCGGAAATACCGCGAAGAGAAAAACGACGAGCACCTTCGGCGCGAAGCCGAAGCCCATCATCGACAGGATGAAAGGAATAAGCGCCACCATCGGCGTGGCGTAGAGGATCATGATATAGGGCTCGACGGCGATGCGGAGATTGCGCACGCGCGCGAGCAGCATGCCCGCCGGCATTCCCACCAGGATCGCCAGGGTGACGCCGGTGATAAATAGCATGGCCGAATTCAGAAACTGCGCGATGAGCTGACCGCTTGCGAGCAGCTGCCACAGCCGCATCAGCGTTACCGACAGCGGTACCATGAAGGCGGGGCTGGACTGACGCCCGATCACCTCCCACAACGCCATGCCGGCAAGAAGGCTGAGCACGAAAGGCGCGTGCCGGGTAACAAATTCGCGCCGCACGGCCGCGCCTCCCGTTGGTCCCGCCATATTCCCTATTTCTTGGTCATCGCCGCGGCGTCGCGCCACACGCTTTGATCGACGAGCCGCTCGTATTTCACCGGCTCCTTGCCTTCCTTGATGCCGCCGATCTTCGCCTGCGTGGCCACCACAGTGTCGAGCTTCTTGCGATCAAGGCCGTCATCCGCGACTGCCCAGAAGCCCATTTCCAGATAGCGCTTGAGCGCGCCTGCGGCCTCGACTTTGGTGCGCCCGGTGGGCGCAGCGACCTCGGCGATATGGTCGGCGTTTTTGGGATCCTGCAGGTAGCGGCCGGCATCGATCAAGCCGGCGAGGAGAGCCACATAGGCACCCCGATTCTGCTTCAGTTTTTCGATCGGGGCGACGGTAAGCAGATAGTGACTGTTGGGGTCGGTCTTCTGCATGGTGACAATGGTGGTGACCGGTTTGCCCTGCGACTCGATCACGGGCACATCGTCGAGATGTAACACCCCGAAGGTCAAACGTCCGGCGATCATGGCTGCCGATACATTCGTGCCCAAGGCGACCTGTTGCACATTGTCGATGTTGCCGCCGCATCCGACCAGCATCTCCTTCAGCGCGAGCGAACGGGCGCCGCCCACCGTATCAACACCCACGGGCTGATTGGCCAGATCCGCGCACGAAGCTTTGCCCTTTTCGATTGAGCCGATCAGCCAGTCGGGATTCGGGTAGCCGTAAATGGCGACAATGTTGGCATCGGCATTGGAAATCTGATTGGCGATCAACGGCGACGGCGACAGAGCCACGTCGATGTCGCCAGCAGTCGCGGCGCGCGCGGCAGCGGCTCCGCTATCGAAGGTCCGCAATTCTACCTCGACGCCGTATTTCTTCCAGAAGCCTTGGTCCTGCGCGACATAGGCCAGAGTTGTGCCGAACACGGGCGGAATGCCGGGTAGGCCCCATACCAGTTTCTTGCCTTGAGCCATGGCCGGTGCTGCCATCGAAACAGTGAGGACGACCCACAGCGCGCTCGCGCATCCGATCGTTGTTTTGCGGTTCATCTTTGCTCTCCCTTGATCGTTATTGTTTTGGTTCTTTTAATGCAGCAGCCTCGTCATGCGCCGCCGAGCTGAAACTCGGCTTGGCGCGCCTCACTCATCACCGTGCCCCAGACCTGCTCGCGCAGTTCTGCGAAGCGCGGTTCGCGCAGCGTTTCGCGGGTGCGGGGATGCGGCAGGTCAACCTCGATTGTTTCATGCACGCGGCTCGGGCGGCCCTTTAATACGATAACGCGATGCCCCATCAGCACCGCCTCCTCAATGGAATGGGTGACGAAGACCATCGTGGTCGGTTGTTCGCCCCAAATGCGCAACAGCTCGAACTGCAAGATTTCGCGCGTCTGCGCATCGACGGCGGCGAATGGCTCGTCCATCAGCAACACACGCGGTCCGATGGCAAGCGCGCGCGCGAACCCGCAACGCTGCTGCATCCCACCGGACATCTGATAGGGAAACGCCTTCTCGAAACCGGTGAGACCGACGAGATTGATAAAATAAGGCACCCGCTTGGCGATTTCCGCGCTGCTAGCGCCGGACATGCGCAGGCCATAAGCGACATTGTCGTAGACCGTCTTCCAAGGAAACAGGCCAAAGTGCTGAAAGACCATGGCCATATGCGCCGGCGGGTCGGTGATCTTGACGCCATCGAGCGTCACTTCCCCTTCCGCGGGAGTAAGCCCGTCGATGCAGCGCAACAGCGTCGTCTTGCCGCAGCCCGAAGGGCCGACCAGCGACACGATCTCGCGCTCGCGGATTTCCAGATTGATGTCTTCGAAGACCGTCAAAGCGCCGTAGCGCTTGGTCAGATGCCGCACCACGATATGGCCGCCCTGCGGCGCAGGCGCAATCGCACGGTCGATATGGGTATGCGTCACTGTCATTCAGCAGCCGGTGCGGGCTTGGTCATAAGAAGCAGCTTTCGTGGCGCCGGGACGCGCCTAATTTCGGAAACTCGGCGGCACATCGGCGTCCGCTCGGCTGGACGCGATGGATACTGAAATCTTTACATGACTGCTACCCGATTATTCTACCCGGATTTAACCGTTATCTTCGCGTCGGGTCCCGGCGACATGCCGCCGCACCTGCACATTATTACTGCATCTTAGCAGGAACGGCCTGGCTTAGATGCGATCTCGTCAATTTTCGTAAAGGTTACTCCATAGTTCACTCGACTGGATACACCAGCCATAAACAATATGGCTTCAGCCAATCTTCAGCATAGATCGAGAACCGCTTAATCTTCCCACAGTTCAATACTTTCAAACAACCTATCTGAGCTACCACAACAACGAAACGTTGGATCGCGTCAATAGGACAACACCGTGCGCGCCAGTACCATCGTCATGACCGCCTTCGCCGTTCTGTTCGGCCTGCTTGCGGTCTTCATCGCGCAGTCCTGGCTTAACAACCAGGCTGAGATGCGGATGAAAAACCTCGAGGCGCAAAACAAGCCCACCGCCACGCGCACCATTGTTGTCGCCGCTAAGCCGTTGCGCTTTGGGACTGAATTAACAGCGCCGCTATTGCGCGAGATCCCGTGGTCGCAAGACGCCGTACCAACCGGAGCCTTCACCAGCGTGTCGCAGCTGTTGACCGGAGGCAAACGTGTGGTGCTTTCGGCAATCGAACAGAACGAGCCGGTTCTTGCTTTGAAAGTTACCGGCGCCGGACAGCGTGCTACTTTGTCGTCCCTCGTGGGCGACGGCATGAAGGCCGTCACCATCCGGGTCAACGATGTCGAGGGCGTGGGCGGCTTCGTACTGCCGGGCGATCGCGTCGACATCGTAATGACGCGCCAAATCGATAAGACCGAAGCGAGCACGGAAGTCGTGCTGCAAAATGCACGCGTTCTCGCCATCGATCAATCCGCCGACGAGCGGTCGGACAAGCCGACGGTAGCCAAAGCCGTGACGCTTGAGGTGGCAACCGCGGCTGCGCAAAGATTGTGGCTCGCCTCCTCGGTAGGAAGCCTGTCGCTGCTGCTGCGCAAGGCCGGCGAAACAACCGCGGAAAACACGCGCCGCGTAACGCTTTCCGATCTGAACGGGACTCTGGATGGGAAGGATACCGACACTAGGAAGATCGTGGTTACACGGGGAACCACCAAGCAAGAATACAGCGTGCCAATCGAGGGAGCTACGAGCCAGGAGGCGGACAACCCCCGACAGGCTCGGCGCTAAATCGGGGAAATTAATAAAGGGACGGGGAGTTCATCGTGAACAAGAAACATAGTGATACGGCAGTCAAAAATCGTCGGGCCGGGAGATCGCGCTTCAGCCTTCGAACGTTGACAACGGCGCTTGTGCTCGTTGCCGGTTCGCTGCTGTTCGCCGGCGAGGCGCAAGCTCAGCGCGTTGTTCAGATCAGCGGAGCGAAACGCACCGCGACGGTGAATGTATCGATCGGCAAATCCGCCGACGTTCATGCCGACGCGAGCTTCACCGACATTACGGTAGGCGATCCGGAGGTCGCGGATGTCAACGTTCTGACCGACCGCTCGCTATCCATTCTCGGCAAGAAGAGCGGAACCACGCGCGTCACCGTCTACGGCGAGGGGAAAAAGCTCGTCGGCGTCTTCGATGTCGAGGTGTCCTACGACTCCTCGATGCTGGCGGCGGAGATCACGCGCCGTTTCGCTCATTCGGGCCTACGGGTCTCGACGGTGAACGGCAAAATACTGCTGTCGGGCACCGCTCCCGATGCGGTGACGGTCGACCAGGCGATGACCATCGCACGCCAGTTCGGGCCCGACGTTATCAACTCCGTCAGCGTGAACTCGCCACAGCAGGTAATGCTGGAGGTCCGCTTTGTCGAAGCGTCGCGTCAAGCCAGTCGCGAGATTGGCGTACAGTGGAACGTGTTCGGCTCGCATTCGACCACGAACATCGGAGATAGACAGGCTGCTGCCAGGCTGCCTCTGGCTTCGCCGCCGAACAGTCAAACTCTGTCGGCCGGCGAAGTTGCCGCCGGTGTTCTTTCCGGCGCGGCACCGTTTGGCGTGACCGTGGCCCGCATGATCGCCGGCGGCGTAACCGCCGATGCCTTCATCAATGCGCTCGAGCAAAAAGGGCTGGCACGTAGCCTGGCGGAGCCGAACCTTGTCGCCCTTTCTGGCGACACCGCGAGCTTCCTTGCTGGCGGTGAGTATCCGATCCCAGTCGCAGGCTCGCTGGGCACTGTCACCGTTGACTACAAGCGCTATGGCGTCGGCCTTGCCTTCACCCCGACGGTGCTTAGGGACGGAATCATCAACATGAAAATCGAGCCGGAGGTAAGCCAGTTCGATCCCAGCCACACGGTCAGCGTCGGCAATGGCATCAGCGTCCCGGCACTGATTGTCCGGCGTGCCAGCACGACGGTCGAGTTGCGGGACGGCCAGAGCTTCGTGATCGGCGGGTTGCTGCAGAATGTAAGCTCCACCGCGCAGGATCAATTGCCGTGGCTCGGCGACGTGCCGGTGCTTGGAGCATTGTTCCGCAGCGCCTCCTATCAGAAGAACGAGACTGACCTCGCGATCATCGTCACGCCGCGCATCGTGCGCCCGGCGCGACCGGGCGATCCCATCAAGACGCCGCTGGATAGCACGCTGCCCGCCAACGATGCCGACCTCTTCCTGATGGGCAAGGCAGAGATACCGCGTCACACGGCGCTCGTTGCCGGTGTCGGCCAGCCGCTCAGCGGCCATATCCTCGATCTTCCAAAAGGAGGCGCCCTTGTCTCGGTCAAGAATTGAAGTCGGTGGGTTTACGGCGATAGCCGTCATCCTCTGCACGACACTCGCCGGCTGCTCGGACATTTATTACGACCGCCGCGAATCGATCGCGCTTTCGGCCGGGGACGCGCAGGACGGCAACAAGGTCGTGCAGATGGTCGATCCGTGGCCTGCGGAGAGCTCCAATCGCGACATCGTCTTCAATGGCGGGAGGATGCAGACAGCCGTGGAACGCTATCGCACCAACAAGGTGATTCCGCCTACGAGCGCCATGACTAGCTCGGTCGCCTACCAACAGGCGCAGCAAGCACAAGCTACCACGCCCGGCAGGCCCTGAGGCCTGCAGGTATTGACGTAACGTCGAGCAAGTCCATGCGAATAGGCCGAGCAAAAAACACGGCAATCAAGACGCGGGTCGTCATTCTCACCGATGATGCCGACTTTGAGGATTCTGTGCGCGCAACTTTTGCCGCCAGCCCGCAAATCGACCTGCATGTCGTCAAGAGCGCGCTGCCGGCGGCGGCGGAAACGCTGGATGTGCAGGGAGCGACTGTGATCGTGATTGATCTGGACGCCAGCCGCCCTGAGGAGATGCAGGCGCTGCAAAGCCTTATTATGCGCGGTGGGCCGGTAGTGGCGATAACCCAGGCTTTCGACGAAAGCGTGGCCCGCACGCTGTTGCAGATGCGCGTGGCGGATTTCCTGGTGAAACCGGTTGCGCCGCTCGAACTCGTGCGTGCCTGCGCACGTGTCGCCCAAGCTCCGGCAGCTAACGACACGACGGAAGCGCAGATCTACACTTTCTTGCCCGCAGTAGGTGGCGCTGGAGTCACGACCATTGCCATTCAAACGGCGATGGCGCTACTCAACAGCGGCACAAAAGGTCGGTCTTCCACTTGTCTTGTCGACCTCGACTTCCAACACGGCGCCTGTGCCGACTATCTGGACCTGGAACCTCGCCTGAATTTGGGTGAGATCGAGCCGCGCCCGGAACGCCTCGATCGCCAGCTTCTCGAGGTGATGCTCTCGCACCATTCCTCCGGTCTCGCTGTCATCGCCGCGCCGAACCGCGCGGCGGAAATGCGTTCCTTCGATCCGGACGTGGTGACACGTTTGCTTGATCTCGTGTCCAGCCATTTCAACTACGTCGTATTCGACATGCCGAGAACGTGGTTCTCCTGGACCGACAGTGTCCTGCTCGGCTCGAACAACCTGTTCATCGTCAGCCAGGCAACGGTTCCAGGGCTGCGACATGCGAAGCAACTCGTCGCCGCGATCGGCGAGCGCCTTGGCGAAGGCGCGCAGGCGAAGGTCATCGTCAATCGATTCGAACAACGCATGTTTTCCCCAGGCTTGCGCCGAACGTATAACGAACAGGCGCTGGGCGATTCATTCGCCGCCTTCATCCCCAACCATTACAACCGGGTGCGCGAAGCGATCGACCGCGGGGTACCGCTGGACGAAGTGAAACCGGGCAACAAGATTTCACTTCAGCTGAAGAAATTAATTGTCCCGCAGACAGTAGCTAACCCGGCGAAGGCCACGCCTCTCGGCAAGAAACTCAAGCTCTCGCTTGCCCGATGAGAAGCGCACCGACAACCGCGAAAGAATAAACAATGGTAGGCCGCTTCACAGCTCGGCGTGCTGTCGCCTCGGATACAGTCCCGGCGCTGGAAAAACCGGCGTCGTCCGCGCTGGAGGGCGTTTCCTGGACGGCCTTCCCCGAGCCGGCCGCGGAGCCGACACATACCAATCCGCTGCTCAGCGACAAACTTTTGGACGCAAAGGTTCGCCTGCATCGGCGCCTGATTGAAGAAATCAATTTGTCCGCGCTGGAAAAATTGCCGGAGGAAGAAATCCGCCGGCACATCCAGCAACTGGTGACGCAGTATATTGTCGTCGAGCGCCTGGCGCTTAATGCTGAAGAACTCAACGAATTCGTTTCCGAAATTCTCGACGAAATGACCGGCCTCGGTCCGCTCGAGCCTCTGCTCAAGGACCCGGGAATTAGTGACATTCTGATCAACGGCCATGAATGCGTTTACGTCGA